>CAIRTN010000354.1 GCA_903881515.1 uncultured Rhodospirillales bacterium
GCTAGAGCGTGATCGTCTGAAGACGATCACGCTCTAGCCATATTTTATCGAGCAATTTCATCGCTTTGTTGATCGCTGCGCGATTCAACCTAAAGCGATATTGCTCTAGCGCGACTTCACGCGGCGGCGGCGCAGTCCCAGGGTACCGACCAGCGCCGCGCCCAGCAGCGTCAGCGTTGCCGGCTCGGGGATCGCTCCTTCGCTGGCGGTCATCGCGGTCGGGGTCAGGGTCAGGGTCGTGACGCCACTGCCGGTATGAATCTGGAAACTGTCGACGGTCCATGGAAAATAGATATTGCCGCTGGAGGCCGAGAAACTCAGCGCCGCCGGGTCAGAAGTCAGGATGAAACCCGGGTTCAGTGCGATCCAGGGCTGCGCGTAATCGCCGTTGGCTCCCTGGATGTAGATCGCGAGTTCGGCGTGCGCACTGCTGGCATCCGATTGGAGGTTAAGGGACTCGGCGACATCGTTCGCCAATCCACCGAACGTGACGGTGTGGCCATTGATCGTCAGGGAGACGGTCAGGTAGCCGGCGGTGCTGTTGCCGAGATTGGAACTATAGTTTCCTGACCCGCTGAAGGCCGGCATCAGGCTTGTATTGTAACTGAAAGTCCCAGTGGCGACGTCATTCACCAGGTTGGCACCGACGGTCCCAAAGGCCCCGGCGTTATCGATTCCATTCGCGACCGTGTGGCTATAAGTGCCGCTGACGACCACCGCCTCGCATCGTTCAGCGAACCCAACCAACATGCACATCGCGAGCCCGACGGCACTGAGAGATTGTTTCAACATTTTATCGCGATCCCCGATCATAAATTCCCGATTTCCACAGCAAATATCATGCCAATAGAAATTCTATATCCATTTGAATGGCTTGGATCGTTCACCCGCGGCCCGAGATCGAAGAGTGTAAAATATCCCGACATTTTTCATGGCGAATGCCGCCAGGACGGCGGCCGCCGCCGTGACTGCGCGGCCCAGGCGGCGGCTGTTAAGCGAAAAAGCGCGCATCATTCGATCTCCGAACCCTGTTGCGAGAAGGCGTGTTTCGACTGCGCGAGTTCGCAAATCTTACGCAATTATAACCACATACTGCGCCATTGCGATAAGCGATTGAGAACGTTTGCGTTCAATGAAATGAATTCAAACGTTGCGGTGTAAGTGTAAAATTTGCCGACATCTCTCGGATGACCGGCCCACACGGATGTCTCGGGGGAATTGGCAGGGATCGTGAGTGGGTTTCCAAAGGCCCTCGGCCTTTGGTGGGGTCCAGGGGCAAAGCCCCTGGCCTTGGCTTTCTTACTTCGCCCGCTGGACAGCACGCGCCGCGCGAGGCAAACCCGGCGTTCCCTTTGCAACACGGATGACGCAGATGCTGTTCGATTTCGAGACGATGGCGCCGCAGGACCGCTACAAGATTCTGGTTTCGACCGTGGTGCCGCGGCCGATTGCCTGGGTGGTGACGCAGGACCTCAAGGGCCAGGTGAACGCGGCGCCGTTTTCGTTCTTCAATGTGGTGTCGCAGGACCCGGCGCTGGTGGTGATCGGGATTGGCGGGCGCAAGCCGGGCGATGCCAAGGATACCGGCAACAATATCCGCGAGACCGGGCAGTTCGTGGTCAACATGGTCAGCTACGACAATGCCGAGGCGATGAACATCACGGCGATCGATTTCGAGCATGGGGTGGACGAGCTGGCCGAGGCCGGGCTGACGACGTTGCCGAGCGTGAAGATCAAGCCGCCGCGGATTGCGGAGAGCCCGGTGGCGTTCGAGTGCGAGCGGTTCATGATTCTGGATATCAACACGGACCGGTCGATCGTGCTGGGCAAGATTTTGGCGGCGCATGTGCGCGATGACAGCGTGCTGAACCAGGCGCGCAGGTATATCGATACGCCGAAGCTGGACCTGTTGGGGCGCATGCATGGCGCGGGCGGGTATGTGCGGACGAACGCGATTTTCGACATGCCGCGGATCAAGGTTGCGGACTGGACGCGCAAGAGCTGAGCGTGCGGTCTCCGCTGCTGCGGGCGTTGGGTGATCCGGCGATCGCATTGTTGTGGGGCGGGTTGGCGACGTCGGCGATTGGCGACCAGCTTTTCACAGTGGTGTTGAGCTGGGTCGCGGTGGGGGCGTTTGGCACCGCGGCGGGGTATCTGACGGTGTTGCAGGGGGCGGCGTCGCTGGGGGTGCTGCTGTTTGTCGGGCATCTGACGGACCGGTTGAATCCGTTGCGGGTGATGGCGGCGGCGGACCTGGCGCGGGCGGCGGTGTTGGCGGTGACGGTGGCGGTGTGGCTGGCGACGGGGGCGGCGCAGGGCTGGACGCTGGTGGCGTGTGTGGTGGTGCTGGCGGGGGGGATGAGTTTTTTCCGGCCGGCGATGCAGGCGAGTTTGCCGGGGCTGGCGCGGGATGCCGCGATGCTGCCGGGGGCGAACGCGCTGCTGGACACCACGGAGCGGATTGCGCGGCTGCTGGGGCCGGGGCTGGTGGGGCTGGCGTCGGCGTTGGTGCCGCTGGTGCATTTTGTCAGCCTGGATGTGATGACGTTTGCGATTTCGGCGGTGGCGGTGATGGGGGTGGCGCGGGTGCGGGCGGTGCCGGCGTCGCGGGCGGCGGCGGGGGAGCCGGCGTTGGCCGCTATGGTGCGCGGTGTGCGGGTGGTGCGGGCGCATGGGGTGCTGGGGTTTGTGCTGGCGTGCACCGGACTGATGAACGGGGCGTGGTATGCGGCGTTTTTTCTGGGGCTGCCGCTGATTATCGCGAAGGCGGAGCCGGGGGCGGCGGGGCTGGCGCAGTACGGGATGATGATCTCGGCGTATGGCAGCGCGAATGTGCTGGGCACGCTGGTGATGGGTAGCCGGGCGCTGCCGGTGCGGCCGGGGCTGTGGATCGCGGCGGGCAATGCGGTGCTGGGCGGGGGGATCTTGCTGCTGGGGCTGGTGGCGGCGTTTGCGCCGGCGAAGTGGCTGGTGCCGGGGCTGGCGGTGGCGAGTGCGATCTCGGCGTTTGGCGGGCCGATGCAGGACATCACGGTGGCGGTGCTGCGGCAGACGGAACTGCCGCGGGCGGATCTGCCGGCGGCGGTGCGGGCGTTCATGGCGGTGAATGCGCTGGGGCTGCTGCTGACGCTGGCGGTGATGCCGGTGCTGTTCGATGGGTTGGGGGTGCCGGCGGCGGTGATGCTGTGCGGGGGGGCGATCCTGGTGCTGGCGGGGCTGGGGGTGCGGCGGTTCCGTTAACCGGCTGTTCATGGGGCGGTGGCAGAGTCGGCGGGTCAATGGCCGGGAGATGCGCGCGATCATGGTTGAGCCGGAAGCCCTGCGCGCGGCGATGGCGCCGTCGCTTGACGAGTTGCGGCGGTTTATCGACCGGCGGTTCGCGGAGCTGTCCACCGAGATTCATGCCACGGTGCAGATGGTGGATTACAGCGAGGCGAACCTGACCGGGCAGTTGGGGGCGATGAAGGAGCAGTTGTCGGCGGTGCTGGCGTTGCCGGCGGCGAGCACGCGCAATTCGGGGGTGGAGTTGGAGGCGGTGGTGCAGACCACCGAGGCGGCGGCGAACCGGATCATGGAGGCGGCCGAGGCGATCGGGGACTGGCTGGGGGAATTGCGCGCCGACCCGGCGTTGCGCGATCGGATCAGCGACAAGGTAAATGCGATTTTCGAGGCGTGTTCGTTTCAGGACCTGACGAGCCAGCGAATTCGCCGGGCGATCGACAATCTGCACCAGGTGGAGGCGATGCTGGGCACGATCGCGCCGCCGATTGAGGTGGAGGCGACGGAGGCGGCGACGATCGTGGAGGGGGCGATGGATCCCGACCTGATGCAGGCGGAGATCGACCGGATGCTGGCTAGTTGAAGCGCATCCGGAGCTGACGGATGGCGTCGCGGGCGGCGAGGGCTTCGGCACCGGTGGGGACCAGGGTGAGGAAGCGTTCCCAGGCGGCGAGGGCGGCGGAGGGTTCGTCGAGGCGGTCGGCGAGCAGGGCTTCGTCGCGCCAGAGCGGGGCGGCGGCGGGGGCAAAGCGCAGCATGTCGGTGTTGCAGCAGCGGGCGCCGGTGACGTCGCCGGAGCGCAGGCGGCGAAGCTTGATGTTGTTCTGCAGGCGCAGCAGCACGTCTCGATCGTTCATCGGGGCCAGGATTTCGGGGCGCAGGCGGGCGTCGGGGCCTTCGAAATTCGACAGCAGGGTGCGCAGCGCGGGGGTGGCGAGCACGGCGCCGCCGGCGAAGACGTCGACCATGACGCGGCGGCGGCCGGTGCCGAGGCCGATGAGGAAGTGGCCGGGGAAGTTGACGCCGTAGGCCTCCCAGCCGGCGGTGCGGGCGGCGTGGATCCACAGGATGCCGAGCGCCACCGGCAGGCCACGACGGCGCTGCACGACGCGGATCAGGTTGGCGTTGTCGAGGCTGTCATAGGTTTTCGCATCGCCGCGGTAGCCGAACTCGCCGGTGAGCACCATGGCCAGGGCAGCGGCCTGGCGGTCGGGGGTGTCGGCCTCGGTCAAGCCGGCGGCGACGGCGCGGGCGATGTCGGACAGGTGGGCGGCGATGGGCGTCGGGTCCTCGGCCGGCAGGTCGACGCGGGCGAGTTGCAGGGCGGCGGTGGCGATGTCGATTTCACCGTCGGGAATCTGGCCGAGAGCGTCGAGCGCGGCCTGGGCGCCGCTCATCGGAGACGGGCCTGGAGGAGGTCGGTGCGGCAGTGGAGAGCGAAGGGGGGCATGGCTTGTTCCGATGAGGCTGCGAATGGCAGCGCCCCACGCGCGCGGCGTCAAGTGTCCGTATTTTGCCGGACAGGGAAGGATCAGTCGGGAATGCCGGCGCGGCGCAGACCTTCGGCGAAATGATCACGATCCTGCGGGCGTTCGAAGGGGTTTTCGGCCAGGAAGACGGAGACGGTGTATTCCGGTTCCATCGCCAGCAGGCGCTCGCGCACGGATCGAGCTTCAGCCTCGACGCCGAGATGGCCGAGGGCGGCGAGGTAAGGTTTCAGTGCCGCCGAGAAGGCCGCGTTCATCTGTGAGACCTCGCGTCCGGCGGCGGCGGCGGCCTCGTGGTCATGACGCAGCAGGCCGATGACGATGCGCCCGGAGTCGAAATAGAAAGCCTGAGGGTCGTAGGGCGATAGGCGCTTGTAGCGCGCCTGGCGCTCGGCGGCAGTGTCGAGATCACCGAGATAGGCATAGGCGAAGCTGGACATCGCCCAGGCCATCGCCAGGTTGGGGTTTAGCAGCAGGGCACGCTCGTGCAGGGTGATGCCTTCACGCACGTGATGATGCAGGAAGGCGCGGACATGGCCGGCGATGGTCAGCGCCCGGGCGTCCTGCGGGTCGAGCATGATGGCGCGGTCGGCGAGGCGGCCGGCTTCGCGCAGGGCGGCGGCGCGATCGGCAGTCCAGCCCTGGCCGACCAGGAACATCTGCCAATAGGCGTACCAGGCATGGGCGGCGGCGTAGTCCGGCTCTTGCTCGATGGCGCGGGCGAGCAGGTCGCCGGCCTGCATGAACACCGGCTTGTCCAGCCGGCTGATCAGCGGGACGGCGCGCAGCATCAGGTCGTAAGCGGTGGCGTCGTGCGAGGGGCGGTTGGCGACGCGGGCGCTTTCGATCAGCAGGATCTCGGGGTCGACCTGGGCGACGACCTCGGCGGCGATGTCATCCTGCAGGCTCAGCAGGTCGGTGGTTTCGCGGTCGAAGCGGCGGGACCAGACCACCTGGTTGGCGGCGCGCAGGTCGAGCAGGCGCAGCGTGACGCGCAGCCGAGGGCCGGCGCGCTGGATCACGCCGTCGAGCAGGAAATCGATGCCAAAGCTGCGGCGGATCGCGGCTTCTTCACGGCTCTGTTGGGCGAAACGAGCGAGCGAGGCGGATGAGACCAGGAACAGCCAGCGGAAGCGGGCAAGCGCCGCGGTGATTTCGTCGGCGAGACTGGTGGCAAGGTAGGCCTCGGCTTCGGTGGTGCCGACCATCTGCAACGGCAATACGCCGATGCGCGCGCCGCCCCGGGGCGCGGTGGGGCGGGGCTCGGCGGCGCGGTCCAGGCGGGGCGGCTCGCTGCGCGGGGGCTCAGGGCGCGGCGGGGCGGTACGTGGCTCCAAACGCGTCTCGGTGCGGGCGGCGGGGCGGATGGGATTGCCGGCGGCCTTGATCTCGCCAAGCAGACGCTGTGTCTCTTCAGAAGGTTCAGCATCGAGCAGTTCGGCCAGCGCGGCATGGCAGCGGTCATAGGCCTGCACCGCCATGCCCCGTTCGCCACGGGCAGTGTAGGCGCGCATCAGTGCGCGCCAGGCGCCTTCATGGGTGCGGTCGATGGCCAGAAGTTGCTGCGCAGCGGGGATCACCGTCTCGTGGTCGGATTTGTCGCGCAACAGGTTCTCTGCCAGTTGACGCGCGCGGTCGCGCAGCCGCTCACGCTCGGCGGCGAGCCAGATATCGAAGCTGGGATCGATGCCGTCGAGATCTTCCAGCAATTCACCGTCGAGCAACGCCAGGGCGGCGGGCTTGTTAGGCGAGGCGCGCAGCACTTCCTCGACATCGACCCAGACCGTGCCCGGTCGCAGCGCGAGGTGATCGCGGTTGACGGTCATGATCCGGCTGCCGATCGGCTTCAGACTTTCGAGCAGACGGTGAATTTCCTGTCGCAGCGAGGCGCGCGCCTGTTCCTCAGGCCGGCGGCTCCACATCAATTCGGCCAGCTTGCCGCGCGGCACCGGACGGGGCGATGAGAGCGCCAGGATGGCCAATAATGCGCGGGTCTTGCGGCCGGTCGGCAGGATGCTTTCGCTGGTGAGCGTCCAGGCTTCCATCTGCCCGATCAGGCGCAAGCGGACCAGAACGGGATCATCGCCCCGGCCGGAGACCGTTCCTGACACCGATCGGTGAAGATTTGTCGAAATACCTGAGTATGACGACAAGTGCCGTGGTCATGTAAAGTTGATGCGGTACATATTTTTTCGAAACGTTTGCTGTTTGGAAACCAAAACCCCGCATGCAGGCGGATAACGGTTTGAGATTTTCCCGCATAGCCTACTCGTGCTATGTTTTTGAACGATTTCGTTCCAAAAAGAACAAAATATTTCTATATTCTTACAAAAAAGAGATGCCCCTCTGCTCGCCAGGGAACTGACAGTAACACCGATGTCAGATCGCTGCCTCGGAGAAGATGCGTCGCGCATCACCGTCCCAGGCGCCGTGATAGCGCGCCAGCCAGTGCTCGGCCTGGGTCGGCGCGCCGTCGGCGATGGCTTCGAGCGGGGCGAGATAGGTGCTTTCGTCGGCGCCATCGGCACGCAGGCGGGCGCGGGCGCGCAGGCCCTGCTTGGAAATCGCCACAGCATCGCGCGCGAGGTCGCGCAGCGTGCCGGACTGCCAGGGCGTATCGAGCCCAGAGCGGGGCACCTGGCCGCGCAGGGCGGCATATTCAGTCCAGGGCCGGCGGGCAACCAGCCGGGAAACGGCTTCGAGTGCCGCGGGATCGTAGAGCAGGCCGACCCAGAAGGCGGATTGCGCCACCATCATCTCAACCGAACCGGCATCGGCGCCGCGCATCTCCAGGAAGCGCTTGAGGCGGACATCGGTGAAAACGGTGGTCATATGGTCGGCGAAATCGCCAATCGTGGCCAGGCCAGCCTCGGTATTGCCCAGCGTGCCGTTCATGAAGCTGCGGAACGAGCGGCCGGCGACGTCGATATATTTGCCGTTGCGATAGACGAAATACATCGGCACGTGGTCGACCAGCCATTGCGCATAGCGCTCGAAATCGAAACCCTGTTCGAACATCACGGCGGGAATGCCGGAGCGCGCATTGTCGGTGTCGGTCCAGGCCAGAGCGCGGTTGGACAGGTAGCCGTTCGGCTTGCCCTCGTTGAACGGCGAATTGGCGAACAGCGCGGTGGCGAGCGGCTGCAGCGCGAGCGATACCCGCAGCTTGGCCAGCATGTCGGTCTCGCTGGAATAGTCGAGATTGACCTGCACGGTGCAGGTGCGGGTCATCATGTCGAGGCCGTACTGCCCGACCTTGGGCATGTACGCCTTCATGATCGCGTAGCGGCCCTTCGGCATCCAGGGCATCGCCGCGCGGCTGTTCAGCGGATGGAAGCCCAGTGCGGCAAAGCCGATGTCGAGCGGATCGGCGGCGGCCTTCACCTCGGCATAATGCGCGACGATTTCGTCATGCGTGCCATGCAGGTCAGGCAGCAGGCCGCCGGAGAGTTCGAATTGGCCGGCCGGTTCCAGCGAGATTGCCCCTGTACCGACCCCGGTCAGGCCGATCGGGTTGCCATGATCGAGAATCGGCTGCCAGCCGCCGTTGGCGGCCATTGTTTCCAACAGGGCGCGAATGCCGCGCGGCTCATATTCCGGAGTGGACAGGTCGGCGCGACGAAAACCGAACTTCTCGTGCTCGGTGCCGATGGTGAAGTCTTCGCGGGGCTTGCAGCCCACGGCGATATAGTCGGCAAGCTGGCGGATCGACGTGATCGGCGTCGCGTTGCCTTCTCCGGGATTGGACATCGGCGTTCGTTGGCTTTCGTTGCACGCCATTGGCGCGGCGTGGTTGTCGTTACCGGCCCGGCTGGGCCCCCCTCGTCTTAGTCCGTCGCCGCTCCCGTTCCCTGTGCCTGCAGCAACGCCAGACCGACGATACACGCGGTTTCCGCGCGCAGGATACGGGGGCCGAGCGTCACTGCCTCTACAAAGGGACGACGGGAGATAAGTTCAAGCTCCTCAGGCGCATATCCGCCCTCCGGGCCGACCAGCAGGCCGGCAGCAATGCGCGGTCGGATCGGTCCCACATCAGCACGTTCGACCGCGGCGAGCAAAGGCCGCCCGGCCGGCCATTGCGCCAGCAGCGCCTCCAGGCTGACCGGGGGGGCGATGCGCGGGAGGGTCAGGCGCTCGCATTGCTCGGCAGCCTCGGTGGCGATGGCAGCAAACCGCTCGAGGTTGACGCGCTGGGCGATGGTGCGCCTTGTGATCACCGGCAGGATCGCCGCGGCCCCCAGTTCGGTCGCTTTCTGCACCACCAGATCGGTGGCGTCGCGCTTCAACGGCGCGAAGGCAAGCCAGAGGTCGGGCTCGGGCGCCTGCGGGCGGATCTGTTCGCCGACATCGAGCATCGCCTTGCCGCGGCCGATGGGCCGGTAGGTGGCACGCCATTCGCCATCAGTGCCATTGAAGACGCGCATGATCTCGCCGGCACTGCGGCGCATGACGTTCGCCATATGGTGCGCCTGCTCCGGCGTGGCCGGCACGCTGGCGCCCGTGTGCAGTGGCGCGGCGATGAACAGCCGCATTGACCCTGTGTCCATGATGGGCAAGCTAGCACTCATGCAGCCCCATACCGATATCGCCACCGGCGGGTGGATCGCGCGATTGCCGCCTGGCTGGGTGCCGTATGTGCATCTGGTGCGGCTGGACCGGCCGATCGGCGCCTGGCTGCTGTTCCTGCCAGGGCTATGGTCGATCGGGCTGGGGGCTGCGGATGTGCGGTCCTATGTCTGGCTGGTCAGCCTTTTCGGGCTGGGGGCGTTCATCATGCGCGGCGCCGGCTGCGTGGTGAACGACATGTGGGACCGCGACATGGACCGCAAGGTGGCGCGCACCGCGGGGCGGCCGCTTGCCGCCGGCACGGTGCGGATGCGTCAGGCGCTGGTGTTCCTGGCGGTACTGAGCACGGCCGGGCTGCTGATCCTGTTGCAGCTGAACCGGCTGGCGCAGGCGCTGGGCGTGGCGTCGCTGCTGCTGGTGGTGACCTATCCGCTGGCCAAGCGGGTGACCTACTGGCCGCAGCTGATGCTGGGGTTCACCTTCGGCTGGGCCGCGCCGATGGGATATGCGGCGGCGGCAGGCCGGCTGGATGGGGCGGGGCTGGCGCTGTACGGCGCGGCGATCGTCTGGACCCTGGGCTACGACACGATCTACGCCCACCAGGACCGCGAGGACGACGCGCTGATCGGCGTGCGCTCCACCGCGCGGCTGTTCGCCGAGCGCACGGCCGGGATGCTGGCGGTGTGCTACGCGGCGGCGCTGGGGCTGCTGGCGCTGGCCGGCGTGTTGGGCGGGCTGGGGTGGCTTTATTACGTGGCGCTGCTGCTGCCGGGCGGCTTGCTGGCGCGGCAGGTGATACGGCTGGACATTCACGACCCCGCTCTGTGCCTGGCCCTGTTCAAGGCAAATCGCGATGTCGGGCTGGCGATCGGGGTTGCCGTCCTGCTGGGCCGGCTGTGAATCATCGGGAGTTCGTCGCGGCGAATACCGCGCTGGGGCGGTCCGCCCTGGTGCCGGAGATCGCGCTGCATCTGGCCAGCGAGATCACGCCGATCTGGCAGGCGACCGAGGACTGGCTGGCCGAACGCAACCTGGAGCCACCGTTCTGGGCGTTCTCCTGGCCGGGCAGCGAGGCGGTTGCCCGGCATGTGAAGGACCATCCCGCAACGGTCGCCGGCAAACGGGTGCTGGATTTCGCCGCCGGCGGTGGGCTGGCGGCGATCGCGGCGGCGCAGTGCGGCGCGGCGATCGTGGAGGCCGCCGAGATTGACCCATTTGCCCATGCGATGATCGGGCTGAACGCGGCGGCGAACGGGGTTGAGGTCCTGATCCCCACCGATGACGTGGTCGGCACTGCCTGCCGCTGGGACATGATCTTCTGCGGCGATGTCTGCTACGAGGCGCCGATGACGCAGCACATCCTGCCCTGGCTGCGGCTGATGGCGCGCACCGCCGAGGTCTGGATCGCCGATCCCGGCCGCGCCTATCTGCCGCGGGCGGGGATGGTGGCGTTCGCGACCTTTGTGGTGCCGACCACGCTGGAACTGGAAGACCGCACCGAGCGGACTGTGACGCTGTACCGGCTCGATGCCTCAGAGCCGGCCGAGGCTTGAGGCGCGCAGAGCTGCGTTGATCTGCACCGGCCGCTCGACCCGGTTCCACGTCGATGCCCCGATCACCAGCAGCCAGAGCGCCAGCGACAGCCAGGCTGCAAGCCGCGGCGGAATACCGCGCCGGGCGCGCGCAAAGCCGTAACCCAACGCCAGCAGCACCAGTTTCGGCAGGAACATCGTGTGCAGCCCGCTGCCCAGCGGGTCGTAGAGAAACAGCGCGACGCCGGTGCACACCGCGCACCAGAAACAGGCGTTCAGCACCCGGCCCAGCACCGGGCGCGCCGGGGCCAGCGCGCCCGGGGCCAGCAGCCCCAGTCCGCGTAACTCCATCGCCAGCAGCAGGCCGAGAAACCCTGCCATCGTCGCCAGATGCGCAAACCGCAGCACACCGTACAGCACCCGCATCCCGAACACCGCCTGCCGCAGCGCGGACGTCGCCAGCCAGGTCAGCATTTCGACCGGTAGGGTGATCGCCCAGGCGGCGTATATTCCGTGCATGGATCGTCCTATTTGCGAATGCTTCTCAAATTCACCTTGACGGGTTTTCCCGGAAACTGCAAATGAGAGACGTTCTCAATTCGGTGACACATGCGATTCCTGGTCCTGGCTGTGCTGATGGCTGCCGCCTCCCCCGCGCGGGCGGCGGACGATGTGGATTACCTGTTCCGCCTGGGCATGATGGAGGGACACCTGATCATCGCCGGCGAGCTGCTCGATGCCGGGCAGGTGCCGATGGCGTTGCCGCATTTCGGGCATCCGGTGCAGGAATTGTACGAGGATATCGCTGAAGCCGTGCTCGCCAAGCACCTGCGGCCATTCGACAGCGACCTGATCGCGTTGGAGGCGGCGGTGGCGGGCGCGCCGAACGATCCGGCGACAAAGCGGAAATTCGCCGAGGTCATCGGCCTGATCCATCGCGCCCGGGCGGCGGCACCGCCAGCGCTGCGCGACTCGGTCCCCGAGATGATCCGGATCTGCGCCGATACCGTGGACGCCGCCGCCGGCGAATATGGCGAGGCGCTGGATCGCGGCCAGATCGACAGCATCGTGGAATACCATGACAGCCGCGGCTACCTGGTCTACGTGGCGCAGGAGCTGGACCGGCTGGGTAGCGAGGCCTCGGCGCCCGAGCAGGGAATGATCGCCCGGTTCCGCGCCGTGCTGGCCCGCGCGCAGTGGATCGTGGCGCCCCTGCTGCCGGGGGTTACGCCGCGCGCAACGCTGGCGCAGTACCGCGACATCGCAGCGGAAGCGGCACAGCTCGCAGGCACATGAAACGTTTCGTTGCGCCGTCCGCCGCGAGTCTATGGGAATTTGGCGGGACGCTGTCATATACCCACATCCCGACCAGATACGGAGCTTTTATGCCTTTCCTGAACAAGACGCTGCTCGTGACCGGCCTCGCCTTGATCGGCAGCCTCAACCTGGCGTGGGCGGCGGAGCCGGTGAAGCTGGCGCTGACCATCCGCAACCATATGTTCGAGCCCGCTCAACTCAGCGCGCCGGCCAGAACGGCGTTGGAGATCACCATCACCAATGCCGACCCCACGGCGGAGGAGTTCGAGAGCAAGGCGCTGAAGATCGAAAAGGTCATCGCCGGCGGCCGCTCGGCGATTGTGCGGGTGCTGCCGCAGGCACCGGGGCGCTACGAATTCGTCGGCGAATACCACGAGGATATCGCCAAGGGCGTTCTGATCATCACGCCCGCGCCGTGAGGCTATGATCGCCATGCTCGGCACCCTGGTTATCGTCTTTCGTGAAATCATCGAGGCCGGACTGATCGTCGGCATCGTGCTGGCGGCCACCCAGGGCGTGCCCGGGCGCGGCCGGCAGGTGGCCCTCGGCGTGGGCGGCGGGGTGGCCGGTGCACTGCTGGTCGCGGTGTTCGCGGGCGAGATCGCCGATGCGTTCGCCGGTGCCGGGCAGGAACTGTTCAACGCCTGCGTGCTGGTGATCGCGGTAGCGATGCTGGCCTGGCATACCGCCTGGATGGCACGGCACGGGCGCAGCCTGGCCGCCGACCTGCGTACCGTGGGCAACGACGTGCGCGGCGGGCGGCGGCCGCTGACCGCGCTGGCCGTGGTCGTCGGCGTCGCCGTGCTGCGCGAGGGCGCCGAGGTGGTGCTGTTTCTTTACGGCATCGCGGTCTCGGGCGGCGGCAGTGCGGCAGGGATGCTGAGCGGCGGGCTGGTTGGGCTGGTGTTGGGGCTGGGGCTGACCTGGCTGACGCATGCCGGGCTGGTGCGCCTGCCGGCGCGGCATCTGTTCGCGGTGATTTTCTGGCTGGTGGCGTTCCTGGCCGCGGGGCTGGCCGGGCAGGCGGCGTTCTATCTGCAATCGGCCGGGGTTATCGACGCGCTGAGCGCCACGGTTTGGGACAGTTCAGCGCTGCTGGCCGATGGGTCGATCGCCGGACGGCTGCTGCATACGCTGATCGGCTATACCGATCGGCCGAGCGGATTGCAGCTGGTGGTGTATCTTATGACGTTGTCTGGGATTGTCGGGATTTCGCGGGCGGCGGCGCGGTAGGGCGCCCCGTTGCCGGGGCGCCCATTCGCTCAGCCGAGGCGTTCGCCGTGGAGCACCACGTCGAGGCCTTCGCGCTCCTCTTCCTCGGTCACCTTCAGGCCGATGATCGCGTCCACCACCTTGAGGATGATGAAGGTCATCACACCGGACCAGATCAGCGTGGCCAGCACCGCGACGACCTGCGACTCGAACTGAGCCAGGCCGCCGATGCTGACGCCGAGCGGATGGTCCTTGTCGGCGGTGAACGGGCCGAAGGCGAACACACCGGTCAGCAGCGCGCCGACGATGCCGCCGACGCCGTGCACGCCGAAGGCGTCCAGGCTGTCGTCATAGCCCAGCATGTGCTTCAGGCTGGTCGCCGCCCAGAAGCAGATCACGCCGGCAGCGATGCCGATAACCAGCGCCGGGCCGGGCAGCACGAAGCCGCTGGCAGGGGTGATCGCAACCAGGCCGGCCACCGCGCCGGAGATCGCGCCGAGCACCGAGGGCTTGCCCTTGGCGGCCCATTCCGCGAACGTCCAGGCCAGAGCGGCCGCGGCGGTGGCGATCTGGGTCACGGTCATCGCCATGCCGGCGCGGCCGTTTGCGGCCACCGCGGAACCCGCGTTGAAGCCGAACCAGCCCACCCACAGCAGCGAAGCGCCGATCACGGCCAGCGACAGGTTGTACGGTGCCATGTTGTCGGTGCCGTAGCCAACGCGCTTGCCCATCACCAGGGCGCAGACCAAGCCAGCGATACCGGCGTTGATGTGCACGACGGTGCCGCCAGCGAAGTCAGCCGCACCCGGCAGACCGAACACGCCGCCAGCCAGGAAGCCCGTGGCGCTCCAAACCCAATGCGCGACCGGGCTGTAGACCAGCAGCGACCACAGCACGATGAACACGCACATCGCCGAGAACT
Source organism: uncultured Rhodospirillales bacterium (assembly GCA_903881515.1). Taxonomy (GTDB): domain Bacteria; phylum Pseudomonadota; class Alphaproteobacteria; order Acetobacterales; family Acetobacteraceae; genus CAIRTN01. The sequence goes on from CAIRTN010000354.1 coordinate 14,316, forward strand.
TCATGCGGTCGGCGAACGCGCCGGCGATGAGGCCCGGGGTGATGATCGCGAAGGTCATCTGGAACATCATGAACACGCTCTCGGGGACCGTCTGGGTCACCGCGCTCTCGGTGCCGGCACCGAGCACGAAGGGCTTGTCCCAGTTGGCGCCGAAGCCGTTCAGCATCAGGCGCGAGAGATCGCCGATGTAAGCACTGCCGTTGGTGAAGGCCAGCGAGTAGCCGGCGATCATCCACACCACGGTCACCAGGCAGCAGATCATGAACGACTGCATCATGGTGGCCAGGATGTTCTTCTTGCGCACCATGCCGGCATAGAACAGCGCCAGGCCCGGGATCGTCATCAGCAGCACCAGCGCGGTGCTGGTCAGCATCCAGGCGGTATCACCGCTGTCCAGCTTGGGCGCGTCTTCGGCCCAGGCGGGCGCTGCCATCAGCAGCGGAAGCAGCGCGAAAGTGGCGCCGCGAGCGAGCTTCTTCATCATGGGTTCCTTGATCACAGCGCTTCCCCATCGGTCTCGCCGGTGCGGATGCGCACGGCGCGTTCGATGTCGATCACGAAGATCTTGCCGTCGCCGATGCGGCCGGTATGCGCCGACTTGACGATGGCCTCGACCACCTGCTCGGCGAGATCGGCGGCCACGACGACCTCGATCTTCACTTTCGGCAGGAAGTTCACGTGGTACTCAGCCCCACGGTAGATTTCCGTCTGGCCCTTTTGACGGCCGAAACCCTTCACTTCGGACACGGTGAGACCCTGCACGCCGAGCGGCGTAAGGGCTTCGCGCACCTCATCCAATTTGAAGGGCTTGATGATGGCCATGATAAGCTTCATGTCGCGCCCTGATCCTCCAGTTAAAGCTGCCGGCTGTCTTTCAAGAACCGTGCCGCGGCGAATCTGAGGGGATCGGGCATGGTCTGCATGGCGTCTGGCCCGAAACTGCCCAAATGACAGGCAGTTCATGACCGGAACGCGCACGCAGGCGGCTGGAATCACTGCCCGCAATCCGGGCAGAGCACAGGGGACGTGACGATGAGCGATACGGCAAGCCTGGTTCTGGACGTCTGCATCATCGGCGCCGGGCCGAATGGCGGAACCCTGGCATGCATCCTGGCCGAGGCAGGCATTCGCACCGCGGTGCTGGATCAGGCGGCGCTGGCGCCGATGGAGCATGCCGATTTCGACGGCCGCGCCTATGCCATCGCCGCCGGGCCACAGAAGGTGCTGGAACGCGCCGGGCTGTGGGAACGGTTGCCGATCAAGCCGGGGCCGATCACCGGCATCCGCGTCAGCGACGGCAAGGTGGGCAAGCGGGCCTCGCCGCTGTTTCTGCACTTCGACAGCGAGGAGGCCGGCGCTGGCCCGTTCGGCTGGATGGTCGAGGCGCGCAGCCTGCGCATGGCGCTGAACGCGCGGCTGGCGAGCCTGGAGGCGCTGCACGTGATCGCGCCGGCGACCGCCAGCGTCGAGCGGTTCGCCGATCACGCCGTGGTGCAGGTGGCCGGCGGGCCGCGCATCACCTGCAAGCTGGTGGTGGCCGCCGAAGGGCGGCGCAGCCCGCTGCGGGCGCAGGCTGGGATTCAGACGACCTCCCTGCCCTACGGCCAGAGCGGCATCGTGTTCGCCATGGGCCACGAACTGCCGCATCACGGCACGGCGCTGGAGCATTTCCTGCCCGGCGGGCCGTTCGCGCAACTGCCGCTGGCGCCCAGCGAGGTGGCGGAACATGCCTCGGCCATCGTCTGGACCGAGAAGACGGCGATCGCCGAGCGGCTGATGCAGGTGGACGACGAAAGCTTCCTGCGCGAACTGCGCCGGCGCATCGGCACGCATCTGGGCGAGGTCCGGCTGCTCGGCCGGCGCTGGTGCTATCCGTTGTCGGCGCTGCTGGTGCATCGCTACACCGACACCCGCCTCGCTTTGCTGGGCGATGCCGCGCACGGGGTGCACCCGATCGCCGGCCAGGGGCTCAACCTGGGGTTCCGCGATGTGAACCTGCTGGCCGACCTGATCCTGGAGGGTGGCGACCCCGGCGATACCGAAACGCTGGCGCGCTATCAGGCGGTACGCCGGCCGGACAATCTGACCATGCTGGCGGCGACCGATGTGCTGGACCGGCTGTTCAGCAACGATATCGGGCCGATCCGGCTGGCGCGGGATGTGGGCATCGCGGCGGTGCACCGGCTGCCGGGGCTCAAGCGGATGTTCATGCGCCAGGCGATGGGGGCGTTGATGGCCTGATTTCTGGATTTGTTTCGTTTTTGTAACAATTAGGGCGCGGGTTTGCGATGCGTCCACGGGCGCTGTCCGGGGCGCTGGCTTGGGGTAGCGGTCGATGCGGGGGGCCGGGACGCCGGGGTGCGGCCGGCTTGCGCGGGGGCGCTGACGGATCGCGCTTGGGCGGTTTGCGGGCGCCGGGCGGCCTACGTTGGCGCGACGCCGGCCGGAGGCGTGGTGACGGTGCTTCGTGGAGCGGGTGGATTTGCCGGTGGGCCGCGCCCGGACCGGCGGCGGCGGCAGTTCGGCGGCGCGCCAGCGCAGGAAGATGCTTTCAAGCTTGCCGAACAGAAGGGCGAAGGCTTCGGCGAGCAGGAGCAGGATGGGGGCCAGTACGCCGGCGTTTTCGGCGGTTTGGGTGAACCGGACGCAACTGTCCCGCATCATACGCACGAGCGGGTCGTTGGTTGCGGGGGGCGTGTTCACGGGTGGGGCCTTTCCTGTTTAGGTTTGTTTTAATAACTTTACCGTTAGATATTGTGAAATTCATATTTTGCAATGCCGCTATGCATTGGGCTTTCAGGGTGGAAGCTTCGGTGCCGGCAGAAGGTAAGGAAGGAAGGAAGGAAGGAAGAAATATGACCACAGAGACACAGAGGACACAGAGGTAGGAAGAGGAGAAGGGAGTAAGGGGAGAAGAGGAGAAGATTGAGAAAAAATGAAAATTTTCATTTTTATTGCGTTTTCTTCCTCTGTGTCCTCTGTGTCTCTGTGGTCAATCTTCTTTCTTCGAAATGTTGGGGGCAGCGCGCTATCAGCGCGAATTTGAGCCATGGAAGGCAAGCAAGGCGTTCTTTTTGTGAACAAAAAGAACCAAAAAAACTTTCTCCATTCATGGA
>CAIRTN010000355.1 GCA_903881515.1 uncultured Rhodospirillales bacterium
ACCCCAGCCGTGTCGCGCCCAACCGCACCGGCCCCCCGCCCTCAGACCCGTCGTCCAAAAATTGCGACGAACGGGGGCTCTCTATCCAAACACGTCCCTTTTGTTGCTATATCGTAACTATCGCGGATTTCTCGCGCAACGCCGCCCCTACAGCCGCGTGCCGCCCTGCCAGACCGCAAGCACATTCAGCTTCGGATCCAGCGCGATCACATCCGCCCGCAGCCCCGGCGCGATCCGGCCACGATCATCGAGCCCCAGCACTTCGGCCGGCGTCGCCGTCGCCATCCGCAACGCCACTTCCCAGTCCACCCCGACCAGATCAACCATGTTGCGCACGCATTCCGCCATGGTGATATGCGCGCCCGCCAGCCCGCCGGCCGGATTCGTGAGTTGCCCGTCCTTCAGCGTGATCAGGTCGCCGCACAAGTCGAACGAGGTGATGTCCGAGGCCGCGGTAGGCATGGCGTCGGAGACGATGAACAGCCGCTCCGGCCCCATCAGCCGCAGCGCCATGGCGATCACCGCAGGGTGCACATGGATGCCATCGACGATCACCCCCGCATGCGCGCGCGGGTCGGTCATGGCGGCAACCATGATGCCAGGCACCCGGCCGGTAATCGGCGCCATCGCATTGGTCAGGTGGGTGAACCCGATAACGCCCGCATCCATCCCGGCACGCGCTTCATCGAACGAGGCATTGGAATGCCCGGCGAAAACCAGCACGCCGGCATCGGCAAGCTGGCGGACCAATGCCAGATCGTTCTCCTCCGGCGCCAGGGTCACCAGCAGGGTGCCGGGGAACGGCGCGGCAAGCTGGTTCGCCTCATCGGCCGTCATACGGCGCACGAGATGCTTAGGGTGCGCGCCGTGACGGGCCTGGCTGAGGAAGGGGCCTTCCAGGTGCAATCCTGCGACGCCGGGAATGCCGGCGGCCAAAGCGGCGCGGCCGGCCTCGAGCACCGTTTCCATCCGGCCCGGCACGTCGGTGATCAGCGTCGGCAGGATGGTGGTGGTGCCAACGCCGGCCATGGCGGCGGCGATGGCGGCCATGCCCTCGACGGTAGGGGTGGCGTTCAACAGCACGCCACCGGCGCCGTTGACCTGGGCATCGATGTAGCCGGGCGCGAGGATGATGTCCTCGTCCAGCGTATCGACGGGCACGCCTGCGGGGGCATCCCCCGCGATGCCGATGATGCGGCCGTTCTCGATGAGGACGACGCCCTCGCCGTGTTCGACGTGGCCGTCGAAAATCTGTTTTGCCGCGATGGCGAAGCGCGAACCGGTCATGACTTGATCTCCGTGGTGGCGAATTCCTGCAAGGCACGGCGCAGGCTGCCGTTGGAACGTTCGAGGAGCGCGCTGGCGGCGGGAAAATCAAGCCCATACACGATCAGGACGGCGGGTTTGACGTGACCGGCGGTGGCGGCGAGTGCGATGCGGGCCTGGTCCTCGCTGCACGCGGTGAGGTGCCGCAGCATGCGCACGGCGCGCAGGCGCAGCTTGTCGTTGCGTGCCTGCATGTCGACCATCAGGCCGCGATGCACCCGGCCCATGCGGACCATCAACAGGCTGGAGAACAGGTTCAGCACGATCTTCTGCGCGGTGCCGGCCTTCATCCGGGTGGACCCGGCGATCGCCTCGGGAGCGGTTTCAACCAGGATCTTATGTTCGGCCGCGGCCAGCAGGCTGCCGCCGGGGCTGTTGGCCACCGCGATGGTGGTCGCCCCACGGGCGGCGGCGGCGCGCAGCACGGCGGTGGAGTACGGGGTGGAGCCGGAGGCGGCGATGCCGATGACGACGTCGTCGGGGCCGATCTTGTGGGTCACGGCCGCCTCCTCGCCGGCGGCGACATCGTCCTCGGCGCCTTCGATCGAACGGGTGAAAGCGGCGTCGCCGCCGGCCATCAGCAGCACGATGCGGGCCTGCGGCCAGTCGAAGGTCGGCGGCAGTTCCGCGCCATCCTGCACGCCGATCCGCCCGGAGGTGCCGGCGCCGGCGTAGACCAGGCGGCCGCCGCGGGCGAGCGGGGCGAGGGCCGCCTCAACGGCCGCGGCGATGGCGGGCAGCGCCGGGCCGATAGCGGCGACGGCGGCAAGCTGGCCTTCCCACATCGCGTGCAGAATGGCGTCCGGCGGCCAGGAATCGAGGTCCTGATAGCGCGGCGAGATGGCTTCGGTGGCGGGGAGAAGGGACATGGGCTGGCTTTGCTCGAGTTTTGGGAGAGTTCACGCCCTGGCGGGCGGCGCATCAAGCGCGGGATAACGGGAAAGTTTGTAGTTTAATGGAATAAAAGTTTTGCACGACGCGTCACACGCTGTTACGCACTGGGTGTTTCGTGACGTGTGCGCGCATGCCGAGCGCCGTTGATCCAGATGTGGATCGAAGTTCGGTGCGACATATCGCGCGCGGCAACACCCAGACGTAGAAGAGGAACGCATGTCTAAAGCCTTTATCGCAGCCGTTCTGCAGGAATCGGCTCAACTGACCGGCACGGCATCCAACCGCGCTGCCACTGAACTTATCGCAGCCGTCGTCAAGGAACTGAAGAAGGCCGGCAAGTTCACGCTGCCTGGCTTCGGCACCTGGACAGTGCGGAAGACGAAGGCCCGCAAGGGTCTCAATCCCCGTACCGGCGCCGCCATCAAGGTGAAGGCCGGCAAGACGGTTCGCTTCAAGGCTTCGCCGACGCTGAAGAAGGCGGTCTGAGCAGACGGTGACCGGGGAGGCAGTGCCTCCCCGGTTTCGTTTCACAGGCTGGCGATATGGGCGGCGAGGCCGGCACCGATTTCGGTGAGGCGCTCGACCAGTTTGGCGCCGGTATCGGGCGAACAGAGACGCGGGTCGCCGGAGCGCACGCCGTCCGGCGCGACCTCGTGGTATTCGACCGGCACGGTAACATCCACCCCCATGAACGAGACCGCGCCGAAACGGGTGGCGGTGAGCCCGATCACCTGTTGCAGCGGCGTGGGATTGGGGACCAGATCCGGGCGCATCAGGCCGGGGAACAAGTGCATGCCGACCGAGGTCAGCGGGTCGGCGCCGTGGCCGGAGGCCTTCTTGGCGGTGTCGGCGCCGAGGATCGAGGGCAGCAGGGCGTAGCCGGCCTGCCACAGATACAGGCTGGGGATCACCAGGCCGTCGCGACGATAGACCTCGGCAGTGGCATCATGGATCGGCATGACGTTGCCGCCATGGCCGTTGATCACGATCAGCCGGGTCAGGCCGTGCCGTAGCAGGCAGCCGAGCATGTCGCCGATGACGGCGCGCAGGGTGGCCTGGCCGAGGGCGATGCCGCCGGGCATCGAGCCGAAATAGTCCGCGCCGCCAAACGGGATGACCGGGGCGCAATAGGTGGGCGTGCCCTGTGCCGTCGCGCGGGCGGCGATCAGGTCGGCGATTGCTTCGGCGCAGAGGTAGTCGCCCATCGGGGCGTGCGGGCCCTGGTCTTCGAGGCTGCCCATCGGCAGCAGGATGACCGGGTTGGCGGCGTAAATCGCGCGCGCCTCGCCGGCGGTCAGTTCGGACATTCGAAGTTTTGCCATGACACCAATTCCGTTGCAGGGGATCGCGGGAAGGCTAGACTTGCCGGAGCATTGTCTCAAGGGAGCCCACCCATGCGCCTTTCCCGCCGCGCCTTGCTTGCCGCCTCGCTGCTGCCTGCTGTGGCACGGGCGGCCCCTCAGCCGGGACTGCTGCGATTCGGGCTGTCGGCGTATCCGCCGAGTCTGGCACCGTTCGCCAACGCCGGCGCGGCGGCGGCGACGGCGAAGCTGATGATGTTTCGCGGGCTGCTGTCCTATGACGGGGACGGCAGGCTGCGCAGCGAACTGGCGGAAAGCTGGGAGCATGACGGCGGCAATGGCTGGCGGTTCAAGCTGCGGCCGGCGGTGTTTCATAACGGTGCGCCAGTGACCTCGGCCGATGTGCGCTACACGATCGAGCAGGTGGCGGGCGAGAAGTCGACGGCGAATTTCCGCAGCGAGTTTCAGGGCGTCGCGCGGATCGACACGCCGGATGCGCAGAACGTGACCATCGTGATGCAGGAGCCGACGGCGACGCTGCCGCTGTGGATGGCCAGCCCGCATATGCCGATCATCCAGAAGGACAGCATCGCCGCCCCGGTCGGCGCGGGGCCATACCGGCTGACCGGCGAGGAGCGCGGGGCGTGGCTGGAGTTCACCGCTTTCGACAAGTTCCACCGGCCCGGCCGGCCGCGCAGCAAGACGGTGCGCATGGTGGTCTATGCCGATGAGACGCTGCGGCAGGCGGCTTTGGAGTCGGGCGATGTGGATATCATCGAATACGTGCCGTGGCAGAGCTTCGAGTCGGTGGAGAAGAATCCGGCGCTGAAGCTGGACCAGACGATGGGCCCGTTCATGAACCTGTTGTTCAACGGGCGGAGCGGGCCGTTCAAGGATGCCAGACTGCGGCTGGCCGTGGCGCATGCCGTGCGGCGCGAGGAGATCGTGAAGGCGGTGTTCTTCGGCCGCGGCGCGCCGCTGGAGGGGGTGCCGATACCGCCGGCTTCGGCGTATTTCGATGCCGGGCGGTCGAAAGTCTGGACCTACGATCCGGGGAAGGCGAAGGCGCTGATGGCCGAAGCCGGGGTAAAGGACGGCTTCGCCTGCACCCTGCTGGCAACCGCGACCTATGGGATGCATCGCGATACCGGGCAGATCGTGAAAGAGCATCTGGGCGAGATCGGCATCAATGTGACGCTGGCGTTGCCGGAATGGGCGCAGCGGGTGGCCTTGGGCAATCGCGGCCAGTACGAGTTCGCGGTGTTCGGCACCACGGCGGACAGCAACGACCCCGACGGGCTGGCGCCGGTGATGGATAGCGAGCTGTCGGCTTCGTATATCCGCAGTGCGGGGGTGCCGACGCCGGAGCTGCACGCGCTGTTCGCCAAGGGGCGGGCGACGTTCGAGCCGGCGGCGCGGCGGGCGATCTATGATCAGGTGCAGGACGTGGCGCTGAAGACGGTGCCGTTCGCGAGCCTGGCGTGGCGGGCGCAGGCCTACGGGATGGCGCGCGCCGTGCAGGGCTTCCGCAACCTGCCCGGCGCGCTGACCGGCCTGTCCGGCATTACGCTGGAGGACACCTATATCGCCTAGCGAGCATGGGAAATTCTTTGTTTCTTTTTTTATAAAAAAGAAGCGCTTACGTGCTTTTTTTTACCTTGAAAGGCAAGCGGGTCGATCGGCGTGGACGGCACCACGAACACGTAGATCAGGGTCGAGACGACGCCCACCCCGGCGCTGAACAGCAGGGCGGGGCCGAAGCTGCCGGTGGACTGGACGATGAAGCCGGTGATGGCAGGGGCGAGGGCGCCGAAGGCGAAGGGGATGCCGGCGACCCAGCCGGTGTCGGGCAGGCTGAGGTGGCGCTCGATCTGCAGGTAGCCTGGCAGCCAGGTCTGGTAGACCCAGCCCATGTAGACCTCGCCGAGCAGGCCGATGGTCATGCCCCAGGTGGCGCGGTAGCGGAACAGGCGGCGCCAGTCGGCCCATTCCAGGCGGGCGGGGCTGGCTTCCTGCGTATCGGGCGCATCGCGGTAGGTGCGGTACCAGAGCAGGCCTAGGCCGATGCCGGCGGCGCCGGTGATGAGGAACATCCAGCGCCAGCCGAAGGCGAGCATCAGCGGCGTGAGCAGGGCGGGCGCGATAGCGGGGCCGAGCTTGCTGGCGGAGAAGCCGATGCCGGTGGGGCGGCCGCGAGCGGTGGGGGGATAGCAATCGCGGATGACGCGGACCATGCCGGGCAGCAGCGGGCCTTCGGTGATGCCGAGGCCGATGCGGGCGGCGGCGAGGCCCCAGAAGCCGGTGACCAGCCCGCAGGCGGCCTGCACCATCGACCACAGCACGATGCTGGCGGCGATCAGGCGGCGGGGGCCGTAGCGGTCCACCCAGGCGCCGGAGGGCAGTTGGAACAGGGCAAACGACCACAGGAAGGCCGACAGCAGCAGGCCCATCTCGGCGATGGAGAGGCCGAGATCGGCGCGGATCAGCGGGTTGGCGATGGCGAGCGACGAGCGGTCGATGAAATTGAGCATCCCCGCCGCGGTGATCAGCGCGATGGCCCGTCCGCGGTGGCGGTCAGCCATTGCGCTGCATTTGCAGGGCGGCCTCCACCAGGCGGGCGCGGACCGGCTTGCCGTTCTCGTTGCGGGGGAGTGCCGCGACCTGGATGATGGTCTCCATCGGGATGTCGGCGAGGTGGCGCAGGCAGTAGGCGGTGAGGGCGGCGTCGTCGATCGGGGTGTCGGCGACGATGGCGGCCCAGATGCGGGTAATGCCGGTCTCGTCGGGGACGCCGAAGGCGGCGGCGTCGCGGATGCCGGGCATGGCGGCGAGGGCGGTTTCGATCACCTCGGGGTGGATCTTGACGCCGCCGGCGTTGATCACCTCGTTGGCGCGGCCGGAGAGGGTCAGCATGCCGTCTGGCCAGACGGTGCCGATGTCGTTGGAATGGAACCAGCCGTCGTGGAAGCGTTCGTCGCCGGCGATGTCGGGGTCGAGATAGGCGTCGGCGATGCGTTCGCCGCGCATGCGCAGGCTGCCTTCTTGCCCGGGGGGGAGCGGGGTGCCGGCGGCGTCATGGGCGACGATGTCGACGCCGGGCCAGATATAGCCGGTGGCGCCGGGGCGGGCGGCGAGGCGGTCACGGCGGGCCGAGGCGATGCCGCCGCATTCGGCCGCCCCGTAGGTGGTGACGATGTGCGGGGTCAGGCGCACGGTGGCGAGGCGGTGCAGGGCGTCGGGCAGGGTGCTGCCGCCGACCTCGATCTTTTCGAGCGAGGGGAACGGGCCGGCGCCTTGGGGCAGGGCGTCGAGCAACTGGCGCAGTGCGAAGGGGGAGGTACAGATCGACGTCACGCCATGGCGGGCGATGGCGCGGGCGGCGGCAGCGGGGTTGGAGAGCACGATCGTGCCGCCGACCCACAGCGTGCGCAGGGCCGATTCCATGCCCCAGTTGGAGCCGATGGAGATGCCGATCATGCGGATGGACGGCCAGGTGCCCTCGGCGATCCAGCGGCCATGGATGCGGGCGGCCATCACGCGGTGGCTGACCGGCACATGCTTGGCCGAGCCGGTGGTGCCGGAGGAGGCGTAGATGCGGAAGATGGCGCTGTCGTCGCGATGGATCGGGACTGGGTTGTGGTCAGGCGGTGCGGGGTCGCTGGCCATCCAACTGGGGCCGAAGGCGACGTGGCCGGGCTCGATATTCGGGCCGGGGTCGAAACGCAGGCGAAGATGGTCGCGCGGCACGGTGGGGGCGGCGCTGGCGACGCCGATACGGGCCAGTGCGAGGGCGAGGGTGAGGCCTATGGATTCGTCAGGGCCGGTGATCGGCAGGCCGACCGTGTCGCCGGCGCACAGGCCGAGGCGCTGGGCGTAGACGGCCATGCGGTCGATGGCGTGGTCGAGCACGGCGTAGCTGATCGCGCTGTCATCGGCGCGGCGGATGGCCACCGCGTCGGGGGCGACGCGGGCGAGGCGGCGGATGGGCTCGGAGAGGTTCACGCCGTGGGGCGGCGGCGGAAGACGCGGGTGACGACCAGGCCACTGAGCAGGAGGGCGGCGGAGGCGGGCTCGGGGGCGTCGGTGGTGATCACGTCGCTGAGGGCGTAGACGGAATTGGGAAGGCTGGTGGGCGCGAGAACCCAGGGCGAACCGAGGTAGTTATTGGTAAGGTCGCCAGGCGTGTAATAGGTGTCGTATGACTGGGCGGCGTAGATGCCGGGGGTGCCGTAGGACGGGCCGTTGTTGGCGGTGGCGCCCACGCCGAAGGTGGGGGTCGGGCTGCCGTTGAAGTAGTCGATGGCCTGCTGGCTGTAGCCGAAGCCACCCGGGATGGCGCCGTTCCAGTGCGCGGCCTTGCCGTCGTAGCTGGAGCCGGTCCAGACATACTGGCCGGCGACGAGGCTGCCGAACTGGGTCTCGTCGGGGTAGCTGACGCTGCCGCCGGAGGAAAGTAGGGAGTTGGTGAAGAACGACGCGGTGGAGGTGGCGACCTGCCGGCCGTCGACGAGGTAGATGGGCACGCTGCTGTCGCAGGCGAGGCCGCAGCTGATGTGATTGATGGCGTCGACCGAGCCGGTGGAGATGATCGCGCGCCAGTTGGTGGTGGGCAGGGCGGTGTTCATCGCGGCGTCGCCGGCGGCGATGGCATCGTAATGGCCAAGGTCGGCCGAGGTGGCGGCGGTGGTCGTGGTGCTGACGAACAGCAGGCGATAGGTGGCCACCCCGGTGGGGGCGACGAAGAACGGATCGGCTTTCGCCAGGGTGGGGGCGCCGATCAGGGCTGCGGTGATGGCGGAGACGCGGGCGAGGGTGGCGGCGCGGGCCTTGGCCTTGATCTGCCTGCTGGAGGCCTGGAGCCGGAATTCGTTTTGCATTACTGAGAAACCCGCGTCAAAAAATTGCACTATGGCCGAAAAAAGATGACTTGGCGGCGTTTGGAAAGGGCAAATGCGGTAAATATTGGTGAAACTGCCGGCCCCCTCCGGCGCGCACGGCGGAGGGGGCGGCGGGGCGCTACTTTACCGACGAAAAGTCGGTTGGGGTGAGGAAGGCGTTCATCACGTTGGCGTTGATCGGGCCATCCTTCTCGGACTCGGCGCGGGCGGCGATCCATTCCGGGTCGGACTGGAAGGCGGTCCATTTGGTTTCGCGTTCGGCCATCGATTCCCAGGCGACAAGGTAGGTCAGGTCCGAGGCGGATTCGCCAACCACAGTGGTGAAAAAGCCAGCCTGGCGGATGCCGTGACGCTCCCAGATGCGCAGCGTGTGTTCGCGGAAGCGCTTGAGCAGGTTGGGCAGGCGGCCGGGCAGCGTGCGGTAGACGCGCAGTTCGTAGATCATTCGGGGTTTCCTCCTTCGATGGGAGGGCTATCCTGCCCGCGGTTGGCCGGCAGGGCCAGTGCCGGGGAGTCGGAAGATGCATGTTGTTGTGATCGGCGCGGGGATCATCGGGGCGGTGAGTGCCGTGGAACTGCTGCGCGATGGGCATCAGGTGACGATTGTCGAGCCCGGGGTGCCGGGCGGCGATCAGGCGGCGAGTTATGGCAATGGCTGCTGGCTCAGCCCCAGCTCGGTGCTGCCGGTCTCGGCGCCGGGGCTGTGGAAGAAGGTGCCGGGGTGGCTGGCCGATCCGCTGGGGCCGCTGGCGGTACGCTGGTCGTATCTGCCGAAGGCGGCGGGGTGGCTGGCGCGGTTCATCGCGGCGGGATCGACGGCCGCGAAGGTGCACAAGCTGGCTTCGGCGATGCGGCCGTTGGTGGATGGATGCCCCGGGTTGCATCGCAAGCTGGCCGAGGAGGCGGGGGTCGGCGAGCTGATCCAGCAGCGTGGGCTGTTGTACGTGTTTCCGGAGAAGGCGGATTTCGAGGCGGAGAAGCTGGCCTGGGAGATCCGCCATGCGCATGGTGTGCGCTGGTCGGAACTGGATGCCGACGAGTTGCGGCAGTTCGAGCCGTCGCTGGACCGTCGCTACAAATTCGGGCTGTTCGTGGCCGATGGCGGACATTGCATGGACCCGGGGATGTACGTCGCGGCGCTGGTGAACCATGCGGTGGGGCAAGGGGCGCGGCTGGTGCGGGCGGCGGCCGAGGGGTTTGATATTCAGGGCGGGCGGCTTATCGCGGTGAAGACTTCGGCTGGGCCGATTGCCTGCGATCGCGCGGTGATCGCGACGGGCGCGCATTCGCGCAAGCTGGCGGCGATGGTGGGCGATCGGGTGCAACTGGAGACCGAGCGCGGCTATCACGTGATGATCGACAGCGACGGGGTGGGGCCGCGCACGCCGATCATGCCGTCGGACGGCAAGATGGCGAATACGCTGACCAATAACGGGCTGCGGGTGGCCGGCCAGGTGGAGATCGCCGGGCTGGAGGCGGCGCCGAACTGGAAGCGGGCGGAGATCCTGCGGGATTACGCGCTGAAGACCTATCCGGCGCTGCCGCGCGATCTGCCGGCGGAGAAGGTGAAAGTGTGGATGGGGCATCGGCCGTCCACGCCGGACAGCCTGCCCTGCATGGGGGCGGCGAGCGGATGCGCCGATGTGTTCCATGCGTTCGGGCATGGTCATATCGGGCTGGCCTCGGGCGCGGTGTCCGGGCGGCTGATTGCCGATCTGATCGGCGGGAAGAAACCCGTGATCGATCCGGCGCCGTATAATCCGGCGCGGTTCAACTGAGGGGAAATGAGATGAGCGAAGTCGTAGCCATGCCGCCGCGTCGGCTTGGGGTGTTGCAGCGGCCGGATTGCACGATCCATTACGAGGTGACCGGCAGCGGGCCGGCGATCGTGTTCGCGCACGGGCTGGGGGGCAATCACCTGTCGTGGTGGCAGCAGGTGGCGCATTTCGCGCCGCGCTGGACCTGTGTGACCTTCGCGCATCGGGGCTTCGCGCCGTCCTCGCCGTTGGCGGGCGGGCCGGACCCGAAGGATTATGCCGACGATGTCGCGGCGCTGATCGATCATCTGCAACTGCCCGATGTGCGGATGGTGGGGCAGTCGATGGGGGGGTGGACCTCAGTCGAGTATGCCATGCGCAAGCCGGCGGGGTTGAAGGCGGTGGTGCTGGCGGCGACGACCGGGTCGATCGATACGCAGAAGCTGCGTGAGCCCGAGCGGGGGATGCTGGCGGCGTGGGGCGCGCGGGGGGCGGAACTGATGCCGCAGCTTTGGGCGGCGGGGATCCATGTGGCGGCGGGGGCACGGATGGCCGCCGAGCAGCCGACGCTGCATCTGTTGTACCGGC
>CAIRTN010000356.1 GCA_903881515.1 uncultured Rhodospirillales bacterium
ATGGCGGTGGCCAGCACCAGGCCGAACAGGACGGCGCGGCCGGGAAATCTGTATTTGCCGAAGACGGTGCCGGCGATCATCGAGGTGACCATCACCGAGGCGGTGCTGACCAGCGCGATGATCACGGAGTTCAGCAGGAAGCGGGCGAAAGGAGCGGTTTCGAAGGCGCCGGTGAAATTCTCGGTGGACCAGACGCGCGGCAGGAACTCGGGCGGCCAGATGGCGATTTCCTGGGCGGATTTAAAGGCGGTGACCAGCATCCAGATCATCGGCATGATCATCACCAGGCCACCGAGCATGAGGGCAGCGTGACAGGCGATCAGGGCGAACTGGCGGAGGGGGGAGCGTCTGCGTGCCATCTCAGCCCTCCTTCGGCTTGTCTTCGCGCGCCAGGGTGAACTGGATCACGGTAAGACCAAGCACAATCAGGGTGAGGATGACTGCCTCGGCGGAGGCGTAGCCCATGCGGAAGAACTGGAAGCCATTGGTGTAGATGTCGAACACCAGCATGCGCACGGCCTGGCCGGGGGCGGATTGCGAGCCGAGCGTCATCACGTAGACCTGGGTGAAGACGTTGTAGGCGTTGATGGTGGAGGTCACGAGGACGTAGAGCAGGATGGGTTTCAGCAGGGGGAGCGTGATGCGCCAGAAGCGCTGCCAGTCCGACGCGCCGTCAAGCCCGGCGGCTTCGAGGTATTCGGTGGGGATGTTGCGGATGCCGACAAGGAACAGCACCATGTTGTAGCCGAGCACCTTCCACACCCCCATGATCACCAGCGCCCAGATCGCGGTGTCGGGGTCGGTGAGCCAGGGCACTGAGGGGATGTGCAGCAGCGACAGCACGTAGTTCAGGATGCCGTAATTGTAGTCGTACATCCATTTCCAGGCGATCGACATCGGCACCATCGGCGTGATGACGGGCAGGAAGTAGATGGTCTGGTAGAACGGCGAGAGCTTGCTTTTGCGGCTGAGGAAGACGGCCAGCGGCAGGGCGATGGCGGTGCTGAGCAGCACGACCGACAGCGAGTAGATCGTGGTGTTCTTCAGCGCGAGCTGGAAGTTCTCGTCACCGAGCAGTTCGAGGTAGTTGTCCATGCCGATGAACGGGCGGCGCGGGCTGATCAGGTTCCATTTGTAGAAGCTGAGCAGGAAGCCGAAGCCGATAGGGATGATGCGGACGTACAGGAACAGCGCCAGCACCGGCAGCAGTGCCAGGTAGCAGAACATAGGAATGCGGCTCCGGCGGACGAACCGCCGCAGCTTCAGGCTGGTTGTCACGCGTTCAGGTGCCGTAAAGGTCGTTCTGCTTCAGGATCTGGTCGGTCTGCGCCGCTGCGGCCTTGATGAAGGCGGCCAGCTTGGCCGGATCGTTCAGCGAGGCATCGACATAGGCGCCAGGCAGACGGTCGGCGAGGCGGGTCTCGATCTCATTCCAGGCGGCCATGACGGGTTCAGGGTAGAACTCGACCTCCTTCGGCGGCGCGACGAAGACCTCGTATTGCGGGATCTCCTTCAGCAGCGGCGACCAGTCGACATCCTGCCGCGCGGCAACCCAGCCGGACATCTGGGTGAGTTTCACCGAGGCTTCCTTGGAGGACAGGAAGATCTGGAAATCCTGCGCCGCGTCGAGATTCTTCGACTTGGCGTTCACCCACAGGCCGTTGTGCTGCAGCAGCGTCTTCTTCTTGCCGATGCCGGCCCAGGCCGGTATCGGGGCAACACCGTAATCGAGGTTCGGCGCCTGCTTTTGGATCTCGCCGATCACCCAGGCCTCGCGCATCAGCATCGAGGTGTTGCCGGCGACGAAGGCAGCGGCGTCATGCTGCACCTTGGGGTCGTCGACCTTATCGGTCTGCACCGCGTCGATGTAGTATTTCAGCGCGTTGCGGCCGGCATCGTTGTCGTAGCCTTGGTGGTATTTGCCCTTGCCGTTGGGCACGATCAGAGTGCCGCCGGCGGGCTCCAGGATGAAGCGGAACTTCTCGGCGATGCCGCTGCCCTGGCCGGACAAGCGCAGCGACATGCCGCTGCGGGTCATCTTGCCGGTGGCGTCGAACTTGGTGAGTTTCTTCGCGTAGTCCATCTTCTGCTGGAACGTGTCGGGCGCGCCGGACAGGCCGGCTTCCTTGAAATGCGCCTTGTTCCAGAACATCGCCGGGGTGGAGAACAGCATCGGCAGGCCATAGGTTTTGCCCTCGATGGTGAACTGATCGACGCTGGACTTGCGGTAGGAACCGCTTTTCAGCAGCGCCTCGACCGCGCCGGTGTTGGGCTTGATCAGGCCGGCTTCGATGAAGGTGATGCCGAGGATCTGGCCGACATCGAAGATGTCCGGGCCGGTGCCGGTGGGCACGGCGGCGGCGAGCTTCTGCTCGTGTTCGCGCAAGGTGGTGCTGAACACGGTGACCTTGGTGCCCTTGGCCTTGGTGTATTCGGCGCCGATCGCCTGGTACCAGGGCACCAGTTCGGGATAGCCGGTCCAGACGGCAAGCGTGACGTCGGCGGCATTGGCCTTGCGGCTGGCCGCCGCGATGCCTGCGCCGGCGGCCAATTGCAGCGCGGAACGGCGGCTGATGTTGGTCATGGTCCTGTATCCCCCCAATAGGAACACACAGCTTAGGCTTGGAGTTATCGTCGGCGCAACGGGGTTGCGACGAACAGGAAGCCGGCGAGCGGCAATCCGGCCTGTGCCAACGCAGTGACGGCGACAATTCGCCGGTCAGCACCGGAGGCAAGCGCCACTGTCTCGGTGGCCAGGGTGGCGATACGGCCTTGGCCGGCGAACAGCGTGGGCAGGTACAGCGTGCAGGAAACCGCGAAGCCGATGGCGGCGGCAGCGGTGATCGACTGGCGCAGCAACGGCAGGATGACGCGGCGCAGCGTGGTGAGTGGACCGGCGCCCAGGCTGGCGGCGCCGTATGCAAGACGCGGGTCGAGCGCCTGCCAGGGGTCGGCGAGGGCGAACACCACGTAAGGCAGCACGAACAGCAGATGCGCCAGGATCACCGCCGCGGCGGTGCCCGCGAGATCGAGGCGCAGCAGCAGGATTTGCAGCCCGAACAGAAAGCCGATCTGCGGCAGCAGCAGCGGGATGTGCAACAGGGCGCGCAGCCCCTGCCCTGCCCGGCCGGCCGCGTGCAGGTGGGAAATGCTGAGCAGCAGGGCGAGCACCGTGGTGGCAAGGCCGAGGCCGAGGGTGGTGATCGCCTCGCGACCGGGGGTGTGGTTTTGCCAGTTGGCCAGCGTCAGGGCGTCGGGAAACGCTTGGGGGAAGCGCCATGTTGTGGCGAAGGACCACAGCAGCAGCGAAGCAAGCATAGCCGTGGCGAGCATGGCCAGGGCCGGGGCGGGGTTCCAGTCCGGCAGGCGCAGCCGCGGGCGGCGGATCAGCGCGATCGGCAGCAGGCAGAGCGCGGTGAGGCCGGCAAGCAGTATCGCCCCCCGCGCAGGCCTGCGGAATGCGGGCGAGGTCGGGGTCGGCGAAACCACGCAGGACCTGCACCGACAGCGTTGGCGGCGTACTGGGGCCCAGGATCAGCGCCATGTCCACCACGGTGAGCGCGAAGGCGAGCGTGGCGCATAACGGCAGGCGCAACTGCGGCCAGATCAGCGGCAGAATCACCCGCCCCCAGGCCTGCATGCGCGGCATGCCGAGCGAGGCGGCGGCGCGCAATTTTGCCTCGGCATCGGCCTGCGCCAGCGCGGCCAGCACGCTGAGCAGCAGGTAGGGCGTCTCCTTCAGCCACAGCCCCAGAATCAGCGCGGCCCCGAACGGGTCGCCAACGGTGACGGCACCGGGCGGGGCGGTCCAACCGAACACCGGGGCCAGCAGGCGGGCGAGCCAGCCGCTGGGGGCGATGAGAAACGCCAGCCCGACGGCCGCCGCGCCATGCGGCAAGGCGAGCAACGGCGGCCACACCCGCGCACCCCGGCGGTTGGCGATCAGCAGCGCGGTGAGGAAGGCCAGACCGGTGGCGATCAGCCCGCTGCGCAGCGTGAGTGCGACCGAAGCGCCCAGCCCCGGGGTGGCGAACAATGCCGTCCAGGCCTCGGTCGCAAGCGCCGGCAGCAGGCTGGCGGCCAGCCCCGCGGCGGTCGGCAGCAGCACGACGGCGGCGAGGATGGACTTCACGCGGTGACCAGGCGTTCCCAGGCGGCGGTGACGGCGGTCATCCAGCTCGGGTGCGGCTCCGGCAGTGCGGGGCCGAGTTCGGCGGCGCTGGGCAGGCCCGGCAGTTGCGGCAGGGCACTGAACCGGGCGCGGTCAGCCGGTTCGAGGCGGTCAAGATCGAGCAACGGCGGGACAGCGAGGCTGCCGGGGTCGGCGGCGTGGGCCTGCGCGTCGGGGCTCAGTAGGAAATTGGCCAGCAGCAACGCGGCTTCCTTGTGCGCGGCGTTGAACGGAATGGCGACGAAGCTGCAATTGGCGATGCTGCCGCCGGCAAACCCGGTGGCGCGCGCGGTCTTCGGCAAGGTGCCGTCGCGCGCGCCGATCGCGGCGGTGGCGGGATCGAAGGAGATCA
The DNA here is from genome assembly GCA_903881515.1 of uncultured Rhodospirillales bacterium. Lineage (GTDB taxonomy): Bacteria > Pseudomonadota > Alphaproteobacteria > Acetobacterales > Acetobacteraceae > CAIRTN01. The sequence continues at coordinate 4,524 of CAIRTN010000356.1, forward strand.
TCAGGTCGATCTCGCCATCGTTCATCAGCGTCTGCTGCGCGGCATCGGTTTCGGGGAAGGCCCTGCCGCCGCGCCACAAGGCGGGGCGCAGGGCACGATACCAATCCCAGAGCGGGGCCGTCACCGCCTCGACATTGGCGGCCGGCAGCAGCAACGCCGGCTTGTCGGCCGCGAGTTCGATCAGCGCCTGCTTGAGGAACGTGGCGCCGAGGAAATTACGCGCCGTGGGGTGGGTGAAGCGACCGAGATTCGTGCTGGACCAGGACAGCAGCTCGGCCATGCTGCGCGGCGGCGCGGCGAGGCTGTGGATGAGCACGATCCGCGCCAGCCGCCAGGGCACCTCGTAGCCGCCGGTGGGAACGGTGAAGTCGATGCGGGTGATGCCGTCGAGCCTTTTGTCGAGCAGCCTTGCGTTGGGCAGCACATCGAGTACCGGGCCTAGCAGCAGCTTCTGCTGCTTCATCGCCAGGAAATTCGGGCCGTTGATCCAGATAAGGTCTACCGACCCGCCCTCGACCCGCCCGGCCTTCTGTTCGGCCAGCACGCGCGCAACCGCCTCGGCAGTGTCGGTGAGCTTGACGTGACGCACCGCAATGCCGTGCAGCACCTGCATCCGTGCGTCGACCCAGGTGATAAAATCGTTGGTGCGCGGATCGCCGCCCCACGCGTTCCAGAACACGGTATCGCCGCGCTGGGCGCGCGCGGCGGCGGGGG
>CAIRTN010000357.1 GCA_903881515.1 uncultured Rhodospirillales bacterium
AATTGACCCTCCCTGCCGGTTTTCCGGAGGATGGGAACCATGACGAAGCATCGGTCGCACAGTGCCGCATTCAAGCGGCAGGTTGCTGAAGAGTTCATCGCCAACGAGAGGCTGCACGCACTATCGAAGCGGCACGACATCTCGCGACAGCTGATCCGTATCTGGGTCGGCAAGTTCGAGGCCGGCGCGCTGGAGATCTAGCTGCTAAAGGGGGCTCTGAAACACGCACCTGGCTGAGAAGCGCAGCAACCTCCGTCGTCAGCGGCCCCGTGGCATAGCCGTCAGTAGAGGGTGCGAACTGACGGGGCTGGCACGTTCCACATTTTACGACGCGCCGTCCGCATCATTGGCTGCGAGCGAGGTTCTCACCCAGATCGGCTCGATCTGCGACGAATTCGAATGCTACGGCTATCGCCGTGTTGGGGCGGCACTGCGGCACCAAGGCGTGGTGGTGAACAACAAGAAACTCTGTCGCCTGATGCGTGAGCACGGCCTGCAGCCGACGCGCCGGAGCCGTTACGCCGTTACGCCGTCACCGCGAATAGCGATCATGCCGGGCCGATCTTTCCAGATCTCGCCAAAGATATCGTCGCTGATCGACCAAACCAACTCTGGTGGCGGACCTGACTTATGTTTCCATCCTCGGCGGCTTCATTTACCTCGCCGCGATCCTCGACGCTTGGTCACGCAAAGTCGTCGGCTATGCAATCAGCCGATCCATCGGTGCTTGTATTGCCGTGGCGGCCTTGAAAGCGGCCATCAGAGCGCGTGGACCGGCCACCGGCTGCGTCCATCATTCCGATAGGGGCTCGCAGTACGCGTCCGAGGTTTACCGGACGTTGCTGGCCGCACACGGCCTGGTCGGATTGATGAGCCGCCGCGGCAACTCCTATGACAATGCAAGGCGGAAATCTTCATTAAGACGCTGAAGGTCGAGGCGGTCTACCTGGGCGCCTACGAAACGTTCGAAGATGTCACCGCGGACCCTCCTCGCTTCATCGACGAGGTCTACAACGCCAAACGGCTACATTCTGCGCTCGGCTATCTCAGCCCGGTACAGTTCGAGGATCAACCCGCCCGACAGACGGTCAAAACAGCCGCTTCAGTCTGTCCACCCGCAGGGGCGCACTCCATCATGGGGTCAAATTTGCACGCCGAAACACACCTCCACGGCACTTGCGGGCTTGGGGCTGATGGTCGGGCCTGCCGCCTCGCAATTCGATACGCGTCAGGAAACCGCGAACTTCATCGCGTATCATGAGGATATGACACGGCGTGAGGGCTACGCTGATCCGGCGGGCTGGGCACTGACCGCTCTGCGGGAGCTTGACGAGGACTGTGGCGCGCGCCCTGACGCGCCCTCGCGCTTGGTGAAAGAGGGCGCGACTCGCTCGCCGGCCGTTCGGTCCGAACAGGGATATCTCCCCACCAAACACCCCATAAGGGCGCCGGGGGCAGATTTGGTAACATTAAATTATTGATTTAATTGGTATCCCGTACGAGATTCGAACTCGTGTTACCGCCGTGAGAGGGCGGTGTCCTAGGCCTCTAGACGAACGGGACATGACGACCGGCGCGCGTTCTAGGCTGAACGGCTGCGAACTGCAAGGGTGGGATTGCAATCACTCTCGATCACTCGGTTAGCCCCGCGCGACCAACAACCCGACCGGTTCGCAGGTCGATCACCACCACTCGATCCGGTCCACCGCCCTGCAACTGCAGCGCGACCCGGTCGCCGGAAAGGCTGGTGCCGGCAATATGTGTCCCCGCCGGTTCGCTGAACTTAGCATCGGGCGCCAAAGCGACGCTTGTGCCGCCGGCGCGCTGTACCAAGGTGGCGACCAAAACGATCACACCAACCACGATCATCACGCCCATCACCACGACCAGTATCTTCAAGGCCCGCATCGGCGTCTTCTCCGTCCCTTTGCGCGGCGTCGCTGCCGCTGTATCGATAGCCATGTCCGCTGAAACGCTCATGAAGGCAACCGCCACCGACGCCGATGAAGGCAAGCGCCTGGATCAGTTCCTGGCCGATGCCTTCGAAGGCGTCTCCCGCTCACGCATCAAGGCTCTGGTCGAGGCCGGGCGCGTCACACGTGCGGGTGTTCGTATCACGCGCCCGGCCGAACCGATCAAGCTTGGCGATACGGTGGAACTGTCAATGCCGGCCGCTGCACCGGCCCGGCCACAGCCGCAGGCGATCGACTTTACGGTGCTCTATGAGGACGACGACCTTATCGTGCTCGACAAGCCGGCCGGCTTGGTCGTGCATCCCGCGCCGGGCAACCAGGATGGCACTTTGGTCAACGGCCTGCTGGCGCATTGCGGCGACAGCCTGACCGGGATTGGCGCTGAGCGGCGCCCTGGCATCGTGCATCGGCTGGACAAGGAAACCTCTGGCGTCATGGTCGTCGCCAAGACCGAACTCGCCAACGCCGCGCTGACCCAGGCCTTCGCGGCGCGCGACATCGATCGCGCCTATCTCGCGCTGTGCTGGGGCCTGCCGAACCCGGCGGTTGGCGAGATCGAAGGCGATATTGGCCGTGACCCGAAGGAACGCAAACGGATGGCGGTCCGCACTGGCGGCGGCAAATTTGCGCTGACCCGCTACCGCACCCTCGGTCATCACCTGGGCGCGGTTTCGCTGCTGGAATGCCGCTTGGCGACCGGACGCACGCATCAGATCCGCGTGCACCTGGCCCATCGTGGCCATCCACTGGTGGGCGATCCGGTCTATCTGCGCCGCCTGCCGGCCGCAGCCAAGCTGCTCGGACAGGAACAGCGGAGCCGCCTGCTCGATTTCCCACGTCAGGCCCTGCATGCCTACCGGCTTGGCTTCGTCCATCCCCGCAGCGGCGAAACCTTGAGTTTCGAGACCCCGTTGCCCACCGATATGCGCGAACTGCTCGACGCGCTCGGCCCGCCACTGGCGTCCTTGCCAGCGAGCTAACGGATCTTTAATCCCGACTCCAGCACTCTGGAATATTGACTGGACCAAATTCGTCCGGTATGAAAGATGGCAAGGATAAGGCCGCATTGTGATGGGCCTGACTCCACCATTCCGCCGGGCGCCGCCTTCATGGGGCGTATCGGTGCCAGAAATGGTGTTCATTCGAGCCTTCTGCAATCTCCGTCCCGGGGATGCATGCCTGGTCACCGGTTGGTTGCGATTCGACGCAGCCATGCCGGCGAGACGAAAGGAGCCTGCTATGGTTGCTGCCGTCACTTCGATCGCGCCTGAGGGGAACCTAACCCGGTACCTCCAGGAGATCCGCAAATTCCCGATGCTGACCCCGGAGGAGGAGCTGTCGCTCTCCAAGCGGTGGCGCGACCATGAGGACATGGACGCCGCACACAAGCTGGTGACGTCGCATCTGCGCCTTGTGGCCAAGATTGCCATGGGCTACCGCGGATATGGCCTGCCGCTCGGCGAACTGATCAGCGAGGGCAATGTCGGCATGATGCAGGCCGTCAAGCGCTTCGATCCCGAACGTGGCTTCCGCCTCGCCACCTACGCAATGTGGTGGATCCGCGCAGCGATCCAGGAATACATCCTGCACAGCTGGTCGCTGGTGAAGATGGGCACGACCGCGGCGCAGAAGAAGCTGTTCTTCAACCTGCGCCGGCTGAAAGGCCAGATGCAGGCGATCGACGAGGGCGATCTGCAGCCCGAACAGGTTACCAAGATCGCCACTACGCTGGGTGTGCCGGAGGCTGACGTGGTCAGCATGAACCGCCGCCTGTCCGCGCCAGACAACAGCCTGAACGCGCCCGTGCGGTCGGACAGCGAGGGCGAGTGGCAGGATTGGCTGGTCGATGACACCGACAATCAGGAAACAGTGTTTGCCGACCGCCAGGAACTGACCGGGCGCAAGGCACTGCTGTCGGACGCGCTGAAGACGCTGAACGACCGCGAGCGGCACATCCTGATCGAGCGCCGGCTGAAGGATAACCCGACCACGCTCGAGGATCTGTCGCAGCAATACGGCATCTCCCGCGAGCGGGTGCGGCAGATCGAGGTGCGGGCCTTCGAAAAGCTGCAGAAGGCGATGCACCATCAGGTCGCCGATCAGCGCCGCGTGACCGCAGCGCCGAACTGAAACGGCTTAACTTGCGGCTGGAGGCAGGCCCCAATCGGCCTCCAGCCGTTTGCGGAGGCTGCGCAGGCGCGCCGCCCGGGTCGCGGCCAGCAGGTTAAGCGCGAGGCCGACCAGCAACGGGGCCAGTTCGCTGGCGAGCCACGCCCCGCCTTGCGCCGCCCAGCATGCGGCCGGGGTGCGGATGTCCGACAGGATCTCTACCGTCATTGCCCAGCCGGCGCCGTTCGACCACAGATGCACAATCGGACCGATTGCCATGGCAAGGCCCGCCGTGGTGACGATCCGCGTCATCGTTGCTGCCTGGGCGCGTTCCATCTGCCAGGCGATCCCAGCCGGCAGCAGAAGCACGCCGGCGAGAATGGCGACCGGCGCCGCCATCACCAGCAACAGGCCGCAGCCCATGCCCAGCAGCCACATCCGCCCACCGCCGCGCGGAGCCGCGTTGGCACGGCCGGCCATCAGCTGAGTACCGCGGCCATCGTCGCCACCGCCAGGCAGCAGAGCGCCGAGGCGAGCGCGCATTCTTCCCCGATGCGCCGCGCCGTCTCTGTGCGTGCCGCGTTCTGGCTGAGCAGCCGGGCCAGTTCGGCGTCGATCGCGGCAACGCCGTCGGCCGCGACTTTGGCTTCTCGCGCGTCGATCTCTCGCTGGGTCGGATCCTCGATCACCGCCAGCATCCCTGGCAGGTTGCCCGCCTTGCCGGCGTCTTCGAGCGCGCCCTGCATCACGGTGCGGCGCTGCCGACTGTGCCAGACCGCCAATGCGGGGATCAGTTGCGGTTTCAGCCAGGCAGCGATGCCCGGCAAGGCCACAATCCGGTCGCGTTGCTGCAACGCCGCCAACAGGCGCAATTGTGCCAAAGCCGCCCGGTCACCGGTGGCAAGCAGCGCCAGATCGCCATCGATGCGCTGCTCGTGCCGCGCGGCCATGAAGGCGGCGATTTCCGCATCGATCGGCAGTGGCTGCGACGGGTTTGCCGCCGCGGCCTCCAGGCTGGTCAGCAGGTCGGCCAACCGCACCACCATTCGCCCTTCCAAGCTCGGGCTGGTGCAGCGCAGCAGCGGGTTGAGCGCGTAACGCAGTCGTCGCAACCCGCCGCCCGGGCCTTTCGCGCGCATCAACGCGCGAAGCTGATGCGCCTCGCCGCGCAGCGGCAGCGGGTCGCCACGCTCGGGCCGCATCGCCGCCCAGGCCGCGAGGGCCTCGGCGTCGATCATCTCCTGCAGGGAATGACAGCGGACCTCATCATTGCCAGCCCCGGCAAGCACCGGGCCCAACGCGTCGGGCCACAGCCGCATCCCCTGCCAGCAGAGCGGTGCCAGCGGGTCCAGCGCGGCCGCGGCGCGGGTCACGAGCAGGGCATCGGCGCGGGCCTCCTCGGCCGCGGTATCGCCGCCACGCTGGCGCCGCGCTTCGTCCAGCCGGGCGGCCAGCGCGCTGTCGCCCAGGCTGCGCCGCAGCCAGCGATCGACCACCCCGCTGCGCAGCAGCCGGGCGCCCTGTTCGGGGTTGGTGGCGATGGAATGCGCCAGCACCCGGGCGTTCCAGACCGGGCCGGCATCCATATCCAGCGCGACCTGGGCCCGCTGCGCCGGGCGGGCGGCGACGCGGCGGGCGCGGGCCGCGGCCGGGTCGGCCAGCAGCACCGGCGGTGGCCGGTGGTCGGGGTCCTCGGCCAACATCCCGCGGATGATATCGGCGATCCCGCTCGGCAACCGTTCCTCGCCGACCAGGGCCGCGAAACTGCCGACCTCCAGCTTGCGGCGCACGATAGCGTCGTCGTCCAGCCCCTCCATCGGCAGCCGCCCGATCGCTAGGCACAGAAGCGTGACCCCCAGTGCGTAGACATCGTCGGCCAGACTGCCCTCGCCGCGGCCGTTCGGCAGGCAGGTCGCGGTGTAGGGTGGCTCAAACAGGGCCGGCTGCAGGCTGGCCGGTGGCGCGGCCCAGCCGCAGCCGAGCGTCACCGGTGCGCCGGAGGTTGCACGGAACAGGTTGGCCGGCCGGATATTACGATGGGTGACATGGCGCGCATGCAACCGCTCAAGTGCAGCCGCGGCCGGACGCAGGAGGCAATTGAGCAACTCGGCCTCTCGCCATGCCGGCCCCGCGGCGGCCTCACCCCAGACCGGTGGTCCCGGTGGTGCGGAGCAGATCACGAACCATGCCGGCACGCCGCCAGGGCCCGGCGCGGGGCCATGCGCCAGCGGGGAGACGACGCCCTCCACGGGAATATTGCCCAGCGCCGATAGCACCGCTGCACGCGGTGGCGCCTCCAGCCGGGATTGCACTGCTATCAGGCCATTGCGCCCGCCGCGGTGATCCAGCACCGCAAAAGCCGGGCAGCCGCCGCCCAGGCCAAGCAGCGGGCGGTCAGCGAGCACGGCAAACGCCCCGCCGATCAGCGGGCCGTTCGGGGTTTCAGTGTGACCAGACTCGTTTTGGGTCTGCATGGCAACCAGATCTGCGGCGATGAATCTCGCGCGCAGTCTGGCCTGCCATGGTTAACAAACCGTGAAGCCTACCCCTCGAACGGGTCGCGCATCAGGATGGTGTCGTCGCGTTCCGGGCTGGTCGACAGCAGCGTCACCGGCGCCTCCACCAGTTCCTCGACGCGGCGGATATACTTGATCGCCTGTGCCGGCAGGTCACCCCAACTGCGGGCGCCTCGCGTGATGCCGGACCAGCCTTCCATCGTTTCATAGACCGGCGTCGCCTTGGCCTGCGCCCGCTGCCCGGCCGGCAGATGGGTGTACATCTTGCCGTCGATATTGTAGCCGACACCGATCTTCAGCTCTTCCAGCCCATCCAGCACGTCGATCTTGGTCAGCGCCAGCCCGGTGATGCCGCCGACCTTCACCGCCTGGCGCACCATCGCGGCGTCGAACCAGCCGCAGCGCCGCTTGCGCCCGGTCACGGTGCCGAACTCGAAGCCGCGCGTGCCCAGCAATTCGCCGGTGGCGTCATGCAGTTCGGTCGGGAACGGACCGGAGCCGACGCGGGTGGTATAGGCCTTGGCGATGCCCAGCACGAAGCCGATCGCCGACGGCGCGATCCCGGCGCCAGAAGCGGCGGTGGCGGCCACGGTGTTGCTGCTGGTCACATACGGATAGGTGCCGTGATCGACATCGAGCATCAGGCCCTGCGCACCCTCGAACAGGATGCGCTTGCCGGCCCGCCGCGCCTCGTCCAACCGTTCCCACACCGGCTCGGCAAACGGCAGGATCTGCGGCGCCAGCGCCAATAGCTTGTCCAGCAGCGCCTGTTTCTCGAACGTCTCCGCCCCCAGGCCGCGCAGCAGCGTGTTGTGATGCAGCAGCAGCTCGTCGAGCTTGTCCGACATCGTCTCCGGCTCGGCCAGGTCGCAGACCCGGATCGCGCGCCGCGCCACCTTGTCCTCATAGGCCGGGCCGATGCCGCGCCCGGTGGTGCCGATCTTGCTTTCGCCGCGGGCGGCCTCGCGCGCCTTGTCCAGTGCCGGGTGCAGCGGCAGGATCAGCGTCGCGTTCTCGGCGATGCGCAGCGTTTCCGGCCCGACATCCATGCCCTGCGCGCGCACGCGTGCGATCTCGGCCAGCAGCGCGTCGGGGTCGACCACCACGCCGTTGCCGATGATGCCAAGCTTGCCGCGCACCACGCCGCTGGGCAGCAGCGACAGCTTGTAGGTCTGATTGCCGACCACCAGCGTGTGCCCGGCGTTATGCCCGCCCTGGAAGCGCACCACGATATCGGCGCGGCTGGCGAGCCAGTCGACAACCTTGCCCTTGCCCTCGTCGCCCCACTGGGCGCCGATCACGGCGACGTTCGTCATGGCGTTTCCTTCACGATCAGGACGGCGATGCCATCCTGCAGGAGATGGGTGCAGCCTTGGCGGCAAGCCTCGGCCAGCGGATCGGCGGCGGCGTCGAGCGCCGCGACGGTGGCGAAGCCCTGCACGCGCAGGGCCTTGGCCAGAGCGGTGTCGTGCCCGAGCGGCAGGAACAGCCGCGCGCGCACCGCCCGTGCCGGGGCGGCGCGCAGGATGGCATCGGGATAAAGCGTCAGCCCGGTGGCGGGCTCGGCCTCGCCACAGATATAGCGCCCGCCACGGCCCAGCTCTTCGTGCCGGCCGGGGGCGTAGACGGTCATGCTGACGCCGGTGTGATAGCGGAACCCGCGGAATTCCACCGGATCGACGGTCAGCGTCAGCCCTGGCGCCCGTGCATGGATGGCGGAGACCGCATCGGCCAGCCGCTCGGCATGCGCGCGCGCGCCAGGCGGCAGAGCGGCCTGACGCAACGCGGCCAAAGCGCGTTCGGCGGGGCCGGCGGCCAGCAGCAGGTCGGTCAGCACGCCGGCCAGCGCGCCCCCACGCTCGGTCACGGCGGCGGCGTCCTTGCGGTCGAGCGCGCGGCCCAGCCGGGCGCGGGCCTCGCCGGTGAATCCGGCCTCGTCGAGCAGCGTCGGCACCAAAGGCGGCATCGTCAGGTCGAAAGACACGCGGGCGAGCCCCGCGGCATACAGCGCCTCGGCGCCCACCAGCACGATCTCGGCATCCGCCACCGGGCTGTCATGGCCGATCAGCTCGATGCCGGCCTGCGCTACCTGCCGTTCCGGCGCGATCTGGCTGCCATGGATGCGCAGGCACTGGCCATTATAGGACAGCCGCAGCGGCCGCGGCGTGTGGCCCAGCCTGGTGCTGGCGATGCGGGCGATCTGCGGCGTCATATCGGCGCGCAGGCCCATCATCCGCCTGGTGTCGGGGTCCATCATGCGGAAGGTCTGATCGCCCACCGCGGCGCCGCTGCCGGACAGCAGCGAATCCTCGAATTCCAGCAAAGGCGGCTTCACGCGCTGATAGCCGTGCGCGCCGAACACTTCCATCAATGCGCCGACGGCCGCTGCCTCGGTTTCGGCATCGGGTGGCAGCAGATCGCGCATACCGGCGGGCAGCAGAGCCGGGTTTGGGGGCAGGTCGTCCGTCATGGTCATCCGTGCGTGGGCCGGGGCGTATAACACCCGCATTGCCCGGCGCAAAGGAAGCCTCCATCCTCGCAGCTCTGTCCCAGCATGCGAGCACGCCATGGCCGATCAGCCCAACGACGCCCCCGCCCCCGAAGCCCCGCGCAGCTTCGTCACCACGCATCGCGGCGCGTTTCACGACAGCACGGTGGAGTACCGCTGCGTGGCCGGCGAAACCCACCTGCCGGGCGCCGACGGCAAGCCCTGGGTCAGCCTGTTCAGCTTCGCCTATGTGGTTGAAACCGCGGACCCGGCGACGCGGCCGGTCACCTTCATCTTCAACGGTGGCCCGGGCTCGGCCTCGCTGTGGCTGCATATGGGCGTCTTCGGGCCGCGCCGGCTGGTGGTACCGTCGGATGCCAGCCATCCCGGCCTGGCGCCCTATACCGTGCAGGACAATCCGCTCTGCAGCCTCGACCAGTCCGATCTGGTGTTCATCGACCCGCCGGGCACCGGCTTCTCGCGCATGCTGCCGCCGGCCAAGCCCGAGGATGGCTGGGGGCTGGATGTCGATGCCAAGATCGTCGCGCTGTTCATCAGGCAATGGCTGACCACGAACGCCCGCTGGGCCTCGCCGCGCTTTGTGATGGGCGAAAGCTACGGCACCACCCGCGCCGTGGCGGTGGGCGGCGAACTGGCGGCCGGGCTATCCGGCGTCAGCTTCAACGGGATCGGCCTGATCTCGGCGATCCTGGATTTCCACACCGCGCGGTTCCAGCCGGGCAACCCGCTGCCGGATGCCTGCTTCCTGCCGACCTATGCGGCGACCGCGTTCTACCACGGCCTGATCTCCCCGCCGCCGGCCAGTATCGAGACCTTTCTCGACGAGGTCCGCCAGTTCGCCACCGCCGAGTACCTGCCCGCTTTGTTCGCCGGCTCCCGGCTCGATGCGGTCACCCGGCAGCGGGTGCGTCGCAAGCTCGCGCGTTATACCGGCCTGTCCGAAGCCTGGCTGGAACGCACCCGCCTGCGTATCGACGCCGCGCGCTTCCGCAAAGAGGTGCTGCGCGAGAAGGGCGCCACGGTCGGCCGGCTCGACAGCCGCTATCTCGGCCGCGATTTCGACGAGGCGGGGGAACTGCCGGACAACGATCCCGGCGGCTACGCGGTGGACAGCGCCTATGTCTCCGCGGTGAACGACCACATGACCCGCGCGCTCGGCATCGACTGGGGCAAGCTCTACATGGTGTTCAACCGCGACGCGCTGACGAAGTGGGACTGGCACGGCAAGCCGGCGCCGGGCAGCTTCGCCTGGCCGGGCTACGTCAACGTCGCGCCCACGCTGGGCCGGCTGCTGCGGGAGAACCCGGCGCTGCGGGTGACCATCGCCAACGGCTATTACGACATGGCCACACCGTTCTTCGCCGTCGAGAGCACCATTGCCAGCAACGGCGTCGACGCCGCGCGGATCAGGATGACCTATTACGAGGCGGGGCACATGATGTACCTGCACCAGCCCAGCCTGGAAAAACTGATCGACGACATGCGCAGCCTGGTCGCCGGATAAGAAACGAGGGAGGAAAAACACGATGGGTCAGGTCAACGGCAAGGTCGCCTTCATCACCGGGGGCGCCTCGGGCATCGGCGCCGCGTGCGCGCGGGTGCTGGCGCGCGAAGGGGCGGCGGTGGTGATCGCCGATGTCGACGACGCGCTGGGTAATGCGCTCGCGGCGTCGATCATTGCGTCGGGCGGCACGGCGATGTTCCTGCATCAGGACGTGACCGACGAGGCCGCCTGGCCGGGTTTGGTCGACGCGGCCGAGCGCGCCTATGGCCGGCTCGACATCATGGTGGCCAATGCCGGCATCGCGGTGTTCGGCCCGGCGCTGGAGATGTCGCTTTCCGAGTTTCGCCGGCAGAACGCGGTGAACATCGATGGCGTGTTCCTGTCGATCAAGCACGCGGTGCCGGCGATGCGCCGCGCCGGCGGCGGCTCGATCATCGTGATGTCCTCGGTCGCCGGGCTGCGCGGCTCGGCGATGCTGGCGGGTTATTCGGCGAGCAAGGGGGCGGTGCGGTTTCTGTCCAAGTCGATGGCGCTGGAACTGGCCGATCAGAACTCCAACATCCGGGTCAATTCCGTGCATCCCGGCATCATCTCCACGCCGATCTGGCAGAAAGCGGCGACGCCCGGCGGTGGCGGGCGGAATGCCCCGCTCGATCCGGTGCTGCTCGCCCGCGCCAGCGTGCCGATCGGCATCCCGTCGGACCCGGAGGAGATCGCCAACGGCGTGCTGTTCCTGGCCTCGGACGCCTCGCGGCACATGACCGGGGCGGAACTGGTGATCGATGGCGGGATGACGGCGGGGGGTACGCGGCGGCCTAACTAGTCGCGGCCGCAATCGTCGCGCGGACCAGTGCGGGGTCGGTGAGTTCCAGGGTGAACTCCCGCTCCGGCGGCGCGGAGCCCATGAACATGCCGGCATTTCGGAAGCGCATGCCGCTGGACATGTGCATCGGCGCGGAGAAATGGAATTCGGCCAGTCCGGTGTCGTGCACAACCTGCGCCGCATTTTCCGGCCGCAGCCCGCCGCAGCCCATGACGATGATGCGCCCGCCCGCGAGCCTTCCGAGATGCGCCAACTCGCCCAGCCCGTCGAGCACCGTCGGCGCGTGGCCGGAGGTCAGCACCCGGTCGACCCCACAGCGGATCAAAGCTTCCAGCGCCGCTTCGGCATCCGCCGTCATGTCGAAGGCGCGATGCACCGTCACCCCCAGCGGCCTGGCGGCGGCGACCAAAGCGGCCGTGCGGTCTTCGTCGATCGCGCCATCGGCGGTCAGGCAGCCGAACACCACGCCGGCGGCGCCGGCGTCGCGGATCGCGGCGACATCATCGAGCATGCTGGCGAATTCGCGCTCGGAATACAGAAAATCCCCGCCGCGTGGGCGCACCATCACGTAGATCGGGATCGTCACCGCGGCCAAAGCGGCGCGCACCGTGCCCAGGCTCGGCGTGATGCCGCCTTCGGCCAGGCTGGCGCAGAGTTCGACGCGATCGCCGCCCCCGGCCTCGGCCGCCACGGCGCCGTCGACGCCCTCGACGCAGATCTCGAAGCGCGGTCGGGTCATGGCGTGGGTCCTTCGGCATGCGGGGTGAAAGTGAAATCGCGGTCCCACGGGAAGCAGGGCCGTTGGATATGGCGGATCGGCAGGCGGGGGATCTCCTGGTCCACCACGCCGGGGGTCAGCGCCATCAGGTCGAGTGCGGCGATGCTGGACAGGTCGGGCGAGAGGTAGCCGGACTTTACCACCACCAGCCTTTCCCCACGCGGATCGAGGCCGAGGGCGGCGAAATCGGCGAAATTGTGAAACGGCCGCCGCCGCGCGGTCAGCACCACGCGCACGCCACCGACGCGCACCAGCGCTTGCTGATCGGCCAGATGCAGTACCTCGGCGGTGGCCTGAACCGGCGCGCTGCCGGCGGGATCGAGGCTGGCGCCGATGCGCAGCTCCTGCTTCGCGCCCAACCCGGCCGCGAAGCAGGCGGCGGTGGCGGCGGGATCGGCGATTCCGGCAACCACCGCGCCGGTCACGCCGCGCTGGAGCAGGGCCGCCAGCACCTCGGCCCGGTCGCCGACACCGCCGCCGGTCGGGTTGTCACCTGATTCGGCGAGCACCACCGGAAAATCGGTCGCGGCCAGGGCGCGGTCGAGCTGGGTATCGAGGTCAGCGGTGATCTGGCCGAAGGCGAAATCCTCCCGCGCCGCCCAGTAGCGCGCGGCAAGCCCTTCGGCGGCCCGGCGCATCGCGGCGGCGTCGGTGCCGGTGATCACCGCGCAAGCGGTGGCGCGGGGTTCGTCGGCCCAGACATAGCCGATCATGAACGAGGCGTCCCAGACGCCTTGGATCGATTCGAGGGCGGCATACAGGCCGCGCCCGGGCTCAACACTGGTGCTGGTCCGCTCGCCCGGCAGCAATACCGGCACTTTGGCCCAGGCGATCGCCGGGCGCACGCCGTCGCGGATCGCGCGCATCAGCATCGCCACGGCGCGGGTTTTGGTTTCATCCACATCGATATGGGGCGCGGTGCGATAGGCGGAGAACATGTCGAGCCCGGCGATCACCGCTTGGCTGACATTGCCGTGCAGGTCGTAGCTGGCCGCGATCGGGCAGGCCGGCCCCACCACGGCGCGGGCGGCGGTGATCCAGTCGCCTTCGGCATCGGTCATGCCGTCGACGAAGCAGGCGCCGTGCATGGCGAGATACAGGCCGTCGATCGGCAGGCAGGCTGCGAGGCGTTCGAGGAATTCGGCTTTGAACGCGTCATACGTCGCCCGCGCGATCGGGCCGCCGGGAACGGCGCGGGCGTGCAGGGTGGGGCACCAATCAACATCGAACGCGCGCAGCGGGGCGAATTCCGCGTGCGCCATCAGGTCGGCGCCGCGCAACTGGCGGAAATCGGCCGCTTGCATCAGCAGCGGATTCCAGGTGCTGCATTCCGTGTGCAGGCCGCCGACGGCAATCCGCATCGATGTCGTCCTTCATTGCTCAGGCGTAGCTTCGCAGGGATCGCCGGGGTGGCAAAGCCCGGGGTGGAGCTTTCGGCTGAGCGGACTGTCCTGTATGATGCGGGCAACGTCACCGGGGACACCGTTATGAACCGTGCATTGGCTCGCAACCATTTCCTGCCGATCGGCCTGCTTTTCGCGACCTTGCTCTGGGTGGGCCCCGTTGCGGCGGCCACGCTCGAGGTTGGTGAGACCAAGGACTACAAGATGCCGTCGGAGGCGATCGCCAAGGCGGCGGACGGCGATACCATCCTGATCCAGCTGGGCGAGTATATCGACTGCGCCATCGTCAAGCAGGACAAGCTGATCATCCAGGGGGCGACAACGGATGCGGCGGCGACGCTGACCGACAAGGGCTGCGGCGGCAAAGCGCTGCTGGTCACCCAGGGCAACGATATCACCGTGCGCAATATCACCCTGACCCGGGTGCGTGTCGCCGACCAGAACGGCGCCGGCATCCGCGCCGAAGGTGCCAATCTGACGGTCGAGAACGTCAAGTTCATCAACAATCAGAATGGTATCCTGTCGTCCGATAACCTGGAAAGCACGATCATCATCCGCAACAGCGAGTTCACCAAGAACGGCGGCTGCAACCCGGCCTGCACGCATGGCATCTATATCAACCACGTCAAACTGCTGCATGTTGAGAACAGCAAGTTCTGGGAACAGAAGATTGCCCATCACATCAAGTCCCGCGCGCTGAAGACCGAGGTGATCGGCTGCGATATCCGTGACAATCAGGCGGGGACCTCGTCGTATCTGATCGAGGTTCCTAATGGCGGCAACCTCGTCGCGCGCAACAATACCCTGCAGAAGGGGCCGAAATCGGACAACCATACCTCGGCAATCATGATCGGCGACGAGGGCGTCACCCAACCGACCCGGCAGATCGTGATCGAGAACAATACCTTCGTGAATGACGGCTCGTACGACACAGTGCTAGTGGATAACCGCACGGCCGAGGAGGCGATGCTGAAGGGGAATAAGATCTCTGGCCGGGCCAAGCCGCTGCGTGGCGACGGGCAGGTGAATTAAGGTCAGACGGCGGGCTTGACCCGCCGGCTGCCGCGCCAGAAGCGGATCATCAGCCAGCCGATCACGCCCACGCCGACCAGGCCGAAAAGGTAACCGACGCCGTCTGGGCCAAGCCATGCGGCGAGATACCAGCCGCCGCTGACGAAGCTTGCGGCCCACAGGCCGGCGGCGATGAAGTTCAGCACGGCGAAGCGAATATGGCTCATGCCGGCCATGCCGCAGGCTGCCGAGGCGACATTGCGGATGCCGTAGACGAAGCGGAAGGTCAGCACGAAGCCGTCGCCGTAGCGGGCGAGGAAGCGCAGCGCGGATTCAACCCGGCGTTCGGCGCCGGGGAAACGGCGTAGCGCGGCGGTGCCGTAGCGGCGGCCGAGGGCGAACCAGACCTGATCGCCGGCATAGGAGCCGAGCCAGACCGCGATCCCCAGGAACCAGGGATTGATCATGCCGGTCGCACGCGCAGCCGCAGCGGCCAGCAGAACGAAGGTTTCGCCTTCGAAGAACGCCCAACCAGCCGCACCGAGATACGCGAGCGAGCCCCATTCGGCCCAAAATTCCGCCAAGCCTTAACGTCCCCTCGAACAAGGGAACAATCTTGCCGCAAGACCGGGCAGTCGCAAAGCTAAATTGCGTAACACCCGTCAGGCGAAGGCCGGATACAACCCGGCTAGCCCGGCCGCGCTGGCGGCGCAGCGGCCGCGTTCGGTGATCAGGCCGGTGATCAGCCGGGCGGGGGTGACGTCGAAGGCGGGGTTGGCGGCCTGGCTGAAGCTGGGGACAACGCGCACCGTGGCGATCGAGCCGTCCAGCGCACGGCCGGTGATGGTGGTGACTTCGGAGGCGGCGCGTTCCTCGATGGGGATTTCGCGCACGCCGTCGGAGATCGTCCAGTCGATGGTCGACGAGGGCAGGGCGACCCAGAACGGGATGTTGTTGTCTCTGGCCGCGAGGGCCTTGAGATAGGTGCCGATCTTGTTGGCGGCGTCGCCGGTGCGGGTGACGCGGTCGGCGCCGGTGATTACCAGATCGACCTCGCCGTGCTGCATCAGGTGGCCGCCGGCATTGTCGGCGATCACGGTGTGCGGCACGCCGTGCTTGCCGAGTTCCCAGGCGGTGAGCGAGGCGCCCTGGTTGCGGGGGCGGGTCTCGTCGACCCAGACATGCACGGGGATGCCGGCGTTGTGGGCCTTGTAGATCGGCGCCAGCGCGGTGCCCCAGTCGACGGTGGCAAGCCAGCCTGCGTTGCAATGGGTGAGCAGGTTGACGCGGCCGGGTTTGCGGGCGGCGATATCGGCGATCAGGCCCATGCCGTGATCGCCGATCGCTTCGCACATCGCGGCGTCCTCGTCGGCGATGGCGCCGGCTTCGGCGAAGGCGAGGCGGATTCGGGCGGCGTCGGCGGCGGGGCGGAGTTTGGCCAGCATGCGGTCGACCGCCCAGGCGAGGTTGACCGCGGTGGGGCGGGTGGCCTTCAGCATCGCGGCGTCGCGTTCAAGGGCGGCCGACGACGAGTCGGCGCGCAATGCGAGGTAGACGCCGTAGGCGGCGACGGCGCCGATCAGCGGGGCGCCGCGGACCAGCATGGCGCGGATGGCGTGAGCGGCCTCGGCGACGGTGGTGAGGCGGGCGAAGTCCAGGGCCCAGGGCAGGCGGGTCTGGTCGATGATACGGACCGACCAGCCGTCTTCCTTGTCGACCCAGACGCTGCGATAGGGGGTGCCTTCGATCTTCATGGGGCGGTCCTAGACTCTCTGATGCAGCACGCACACCAGGGTGAACAGGCGGCGCGCGGTTTCGAAATCGATGACGATCTTCCCGGCCAGGCGTTGCTGCAACAGGGTGGCCCCCTCGTTGTGCAGACCGCGGCGGCCCATGTCGATGGCCTGGATGCGGGACTCGCGGCCTTCGGCGACGGCGGTGATGTGGCTGTCGACGAGCATCTGGTAGTCCTTGATCAGGCCGCGGAACGGGCCGAGGGCCAGATGGTGGGCGACGATGCGGCTGGTGTCGATGCCGCTGACGTCGAACACCAGGCGGCCATCCTGCACCGAGAGCAGCAGGATAAAAGGGCCGTTTTCCGGCGCGGCGAGGGGGGCGAAGCGGCTGTCGGCGGCGAGATCGGCCAGCGCCTGGGCGCGGTCAGCCTCCTGCAGCGGCGAGAGGCGCCGGAGCGCCTCGCCGTCCAGTTCCACGCGCGCGAGGCGGGCGGCGGGGTGCGCGAGATGGGCGCGGTCAGGCATTTTCCTCGGGCTTCGGATGGCCGAGATGCACCATCAGGCCGACCACGGCGCCCTTGACCGGACGCAGCAGGGCCATGGTCATCGCCAGGGTGAGCGGGACGAAAATGGCGCTGAGCAGCCAGGTGGGCGGGGATTCGGCGCGTTCGTACCAGAGCATCAGGGGCACGACGATGTGGCCGGTGATCAGGATGACGAAATAGGGCGGCAGGTCGTCGGCGCGGATCCGGGCCAGCGGGGCGGCGCACTGGGAGCAGGCCTGGACCGGGGTGAGGAAACCGCGGAACAGCTTGCCGCGGCCGCAGGCGGGGCAATGGCCGAACAGGCCGCGTTTCAGCGCATCGGCCAGCCTTGGGCGGCCCCAGGGGGGCAGGACCTCGGCGATTTCGGGCTTCCAGACGGCGGGCGCGGTATCGGACACCGGATGAACCTTACGGGTTTGCTGCATTGCAATACTTGAAAGCAACGGGTTTGGCGAGCATGACATGGGGATGACGCAGATCCGCTTCATCAATCCGAATTCGAGTCAGGCTTGCAGTGACGGCATTGCGGCCGCCCTGGCGCCGTTCCGGTTTGCGGGCGGGCCGGAGATTTTGGTGGAGACTTTGGCCGAGGGGCCGCCGGGGATCTATTCCTGGCAGGACTGGCATTCGGTGGTGGGACCGCTGTGCCGGCTGGCCGAGGCGAACACGGCCGATGTGTTCGTTGTGGCGTGTGCGTCCGACCCCGGGATCGAGGCGGTTCGGGCGGTGTGCCGGCGGCCGGTTTTGGGGATTTTCCGCTGCGCGGTGACGGCGGCGCTGGCACGGGCCGAACGGTTCGGGGTGATCGCGCTGGTGGACGCGTCGATCGGGCGGCATGCGGTCGCGCTGCGCAGCCTGGGGGTGGAGCAGCGGTTGGCCGGCGAGATCGCGATGAATGTGTCGATCGAGACGCTGCTCGACCCGGTGAGTGCCCGGGCGCGGCTGATCGAGACGGCGCGGGCGCTGGTGGGGCAGGGGGCGCAGACGGTGATTCTGGGCTGCACCGGGATGGCCGGGCACCGGGCGGCGATCGAGCAGGCGGTGGGGGTGCCGGTGATCGAGCCGTGCCAGGCGGCGGCGGGGCAGGCGATTGCCATTGCCGGAGCGGCTTTGGGCGGGTAAACGGCGGGCTTCACCACGCCCCGGAGATTTCGCGTGAACGAGACTGACATTGCCCGCGTGCAGGCGTATCTGCGTGCCACCCTGGGCTGCAAGGACATCCATATCGACGCGCCGAAGCGGCGCGGCGAATCCGCCGAGGTGCGGGTGCGTGACGAATTCATCGGCACGCTGCATCGCGATGAGGACGAGGGCGAAGTGAGTTTCTCGTTGGTGATCTCCATCCTGGATGAAGATCTGCCGAAAGTGGCCAAGCGCTAAAAGCTGCCGCGATTTAGTTTTGATATCGTAATAATATAGGCGTGCGCCGGCGCTTACGCTAGATTGTCGCAATTTTTGGACAGTCTCCGGGGCGGCGAATGCTGTGCATTTTTGCGCTCGGGGTGGCTGGGGCGCCCATGCGCGCCGGAGGCGGCGCGGTTGCGCGATGCTGGCGCGCGCGGGGCGCGTGGCGGGTTTCGAGCGTACGGATTCGGGGCGCGGTGTGGTTCGGGCGCGCTGGGGCCTTGCCGCGGGTGCGGGGGCGGCGGCTGCGGGTGCCGCTTGGGCGGGCGCGGGCGGGAGTGTACCGGCACGCCATGCGGTGAAGAGTTCATCGAGGGCCGCGGTCAGGCGGCGCAGGGTGAGCCAGAACAGAATTCTGGACGCAGTTGTGGCGAGCGTTCCGTGCAGCGAGGTGAGGAGGCGGGCCCATGCGTTCATGCTAACGTTATAGTAATTCGTTAGATGAATTGCAAGGGAAAAATTGTGGTTTGTGTGATTTTTTTCTGTGATCGTGGGTCGGCACGGAGGTTGCGGGTGCGCTTCGCTTACCCGCCCTACGGGGTAGGACTTTGAATTGATGGAGTTTTTGGGGCCATTTCGTGAAAAAGGGACGGCTTGCCTTGCCTAGTCAGCCTCAAGCCAGATCTGCACGTTCTGATCGCGCCGGATGCGGCCGATGGCGTCGGCGGCGTCGGCGCGGGTCTTGCCGGTGCAGAGCGGCGCGGTGAAGCGGGTCTGCATCGTGCGGACCACCTTGATGCTGCCAGGCGTGACGGTCCAGGTACTGGCGTAGGTGAAGGCATCGTTTTCGATGCGCAGATCCTTGGGCTGGCGCGCGATATGAGTGCCCTTGGGCAGAGCGAGTTCGATCTGCTGCTCCTGCAGGCCGGTGAAGCACGGTGTGGGTTCGCTGGCCGGCACGTCGATGGCGCCAAGTGCACCGAGCAGGATGTCGCCCGGACGGTGCAGCATGCGCATCCCGTCGGGCAGAGCAAACGGGTTGCCATCGACCAGGGCCGCACGACGCTCAAGCTCGAACTTGCTTTTGACGCCGTAGCCCGGGGTGACGTCGACCGGCTCGGGCCCGGCGAACGTGCCGGTGCCGTCGGTGCCGAGGCCATGCAGGAACTGCGAGGCGCCAATGGCGCCGGCGGCCCGTAGCGTGGCGGCAAGACGGCGCAAGTCGCCGGCGAAGGGGCCGATCGCTTCATTGGTCGACTCGCCGGTGATGCGGCCGGTGGAATCCAGCGTCATCGTGGTGCGCAGACGCTCGCCGGCGACCCGGTCGGGGAGCGGGGCAATCGGCTGCAGGCTGGAGGCACCGCTGGCGATGCGCAGCGTGGTCTTGCCGTATTCACTGAAGGGCAACGCTCCGAACGGCGCGCCGAATGCGGTGGGGTCGGCGTGAATGCCGAACTCGGGCAGATAGACGATGACGTGATTGAGGCTGGCGTAGTTGGGTGTGGGGGCCAGGCTGTAGCTGAGCGCATTGTTGATCAGCACCGGCTGGGCGTCGATGTTGCTGGCCTTCAGCAGGGCGATCATCAGCATCGCCATGTCCTTGGCGTCGGCGTAGGGCCGGCTGAGCACGGTGTCGGCGCTGGCCGGCTCGAAACTGCCGGAGCCGAGGCTGATCGGAATCCAGCGCAGGCTCTTCTGCATCCAGGCATAGATCGCCTGCGCCTGGGCGCGCTTGTCGCTGATGCCGGCGACGATGCTGGCGGCTTTGGCGCGCACGGCGTCGGAGAACTTGGCCTTGGGCAGGGCGATCTCGGCCCAGGCGTTGCCGAAGCGCGGCCAGTCGGCGAAGGTGGAAACGATCAGATGCGGCAGGCGGTCGAGTGCGGCGACCAGGGCTGCATCCTCCGCTTCGGCCCCGACGGTGTAATGCCATTTCAGGGTCTTGCGGGTGCCTTCTGTGCGGGTTTCCGCAGTAAGGCCCGTCGCATCGGTGGCGATTGCCATGCTGGCCGGGACGTTCAGGGTGATCGTGGCGTCCTGCCACTCGCTGAGCCGGTTGAACACCGAGGTGAAGGTGAACTGGCCGGGGAACAGCGGCTGCTGGATGCGCTTGCGCATGGTGAGGAACAGCACATCGCCGGGGCCAAATTCGGGCAGCACCAGGGCCATGCGGCGGTGATCGTCGTAGGCCGGGGCGTTGTTGGTGGCGGGGTCGTTCACCGGCCGGGCGGCCTCGTGCTGCAATTTGATCACCCGTCCGTCGGGCTTGCGGACCGAGCCCTCGACCAGGTCCAGCGCTTCCATGCCGTTGATGTAAGGGATGAATTGCTGTGCCACCTGTCGCGCGGCGGCCGCAGTGTTGACGCGGACCTCGCTCATGGTGGTTTGCACCGCCTGACCAGTGGCTTCGAGCACGATGTCGACGCGGTAGTGACGGAAGCTGACCGGTGCCTCGGCGGCCTGGGCCGTCGGGACGGCGAAGGGAAGCAGCAGGGCAAGCAGGAGCAGGGCGCGCATGATCATTCCGCCGCGAGGGAGTGGGGGGAAGCGGCCAGCCCGAATTCGCGGGCGAGCAGGGTGTAGCTGTGCCGGCGGGCGGCGGGGTCGTGGGCTGCGGTGAGCACCGCGATCTCCTGCACCTGCAACTCGGCGGCGAGGGCGCGGAGCTGGTTGCCGACCTGGGACGGGGTGCCGCAGAAAGCGCGGGCGCGCTGGGCGTTCAGCCGGGCGCGTTCGGTTTCGGTGTAGGGATAGTCCATCGCCTCGGCCACCGAGGGCAGCGGGGCGAACACGCCGCGGTCGCGCCAGATGCGCGACAGGCCGCGGCTCATGAACAGCGCGTCGGCCTCGGCCTCGGTCTCGGCGCAGATCGCCCAGACGCAGACCGCGCCGTAGGGCTCGGGGAAGCGGGCCGACGGGCGGTAAAGCTCGCGGTAGAGCGACAGCGACTGCGCGGCGCCCTGACCGTCGGAGATGAAATGGGCGAAGCAGTGCGGCAGGCCGAAATGGGCGGCGACCTGCCCGCCGTAATCGGAGCTGCCGAGCACCCAGACTTCCGGCGAGCTGGGGCCTTGCGGCTGGGCGGTGATGCTGCGGAACGGGTGTTTTTCCACCAGCGACTCGCCGGTGAGCCAGGCCATGAGGTCGCGCACCTGGGCGGGGAAGTGATCGGAGGCGGTGGCCGCGTTGGGGTTGAGCGCGTGCGCGGTCAGCCCGTCGGAGCCCGGGGCGCGGCCGAGGCCGAGATCGATGCGGCCGGGGGCGATCGCTTCCAGCACGCGGAACTGCTCGGCGACCTTGAGCGCGGAGTAGTGCGGCAGCATGACGCCGGCGCTGCCGATGCGGATGCGTTTGGTGGTGGCCGCCAGGGCGGCCATCAGCACCTCGGGCGCGGAGCCGGCGATGGCCGTGGTGTTGTGATGCTCGGCAACCCAATAGCGGTTATAGCCCAGCGCCTCGGCATGGCGGACGAGATCGAGGCTCTCGCGGATCGAGGCATCCGGCGAACGGCCGGAGAGCACGGGGGACTGATCGAGGATGGAAAGCTGCATCTTGGACGTCCGCTCAAAAACTGACATGGCCGAATGTCGCACGCAGCACGGCGTATACAAGCCCGCCGACGAGGAAGCCAACCAACGTGCCGTTGATGCGGACATATTGCAGGTCTGGCCCGACGCGCAGTTCGAGCTTTTCGGTGATTTCCTGGGCGTTCCACTTGCCGACGACATCGGCGATGAAATCGGACAGGCGGGATTGGGCGGAGGGCAGCAGGCCGGCGACGATGGCTTCGGCGGCGCGTTGCAGCCGGGCGGCGGCGGGCTTGTCGGCCAGCAGCATCTCACCGAGGTTGCGCACGGCGTCTTCCAGGAAGGCGATGGTGCGGCTGCCCGGCCGCGCGGCGTCGGCTTCCAGCGCCAGGCGCATGCGGCTCCAGACATCCCAGAACCAGGCCTGCACCGTGGCGTGGCCGACGACGCGGCGCACGGCGAGGCCGAGTTCGGCGGCGCGGGTGGGGTCGGTTTCGATGCGGGCGATTTCGCGGTGGATCCATTCGTCGAAGGCTTCGCGCAGTTCGGAGCCGTCGGGCTCCATTTTTTCCAGCTCGGCGTTGATCACCGCCAGCGCCCGGCGCGCGACGGTGGCGCCCAGCGCCCAGCCGACGAGGCGGCCGCCCTGTTCGCGCACCCGTTCCTCGATGGCGGCGCGTAAGGCGTCCTCGCGGGAGATCAGCAGCGCCTTGAGCTGGCCGAGGACGAAGCCGAAGACTTCCTGATGCCGGCCACCTTCGACCAGCTGGCGCAGGGCGCGGGCGACGACGCGGCCGGATTCCGGCCCGCCGAGGATGCGCGGCAGGATGCGGCCCATCACCTTGCGGGCGCGGCCGTCTTCGACGGTGGCCAGGATGCGGGGGAGCATGCCGGCCAGCGCCGCGGCGGCGGGGCGGGCGGCGGCGGGGTCGGCCAGGGTGCGGGCGACGATGCCGGCGAGATCGAGCTGGCCGAGGGCGCGGGCGACTTCGCCGGGGGTGAAGACATGCCCGGCGACGAAACGGCCGAGGGCGCGGCCGAGGCGTTCCTTCTGCGCCGGGATGATCGCGGTGTGCGGGATCGGCAGGCCGAGCGGGTGACGGAACAAAGCGGTGACGGCGAACCAGTCCGCGATGCCGCCGACGAAGCCGGCTTTGGCGGCCGCCTGCGACACCTCGGTCCAGGTGCCGGGCGGCAGCCAGTAGCAAAGCACGGTGATCGCGGCCATCACCACCAGCAGGCCGCCCGCCACCTGTTTGTGGCGGCGCAGCGAGGCGCGCGCTAGGTCGTCCGAAGTCGGCCGCCCGAGTTCGTCCGAAGTCGGCCGCCCGAGTTCGTCCGAAGTCGGCCGCCCGAGTTCGTCCGAAGTCGGCCGCCCGAGTTCGTCCG
>CAIRTN010000358.1 GCA_903881515.1 uncultured Rhodospirillales bacterium
ATTTCCTGTTCCGCAACGAGGACCATCTGACCCACGCCCTCGCCGATCCCAAGATCGTCGCCGAGGTCAAGGCGATGTTCGGCGAAACGGTGCAGGGCGCGCACGTGCTCGGCCTCGCCACCCTCGGCCTGCGCTACCTCTACGGCAAGAAACCTGCGCTACCTCTACGGCAAGAAAGAGGTGCATTCGATCGCCGACATCAAGGGCCTGAAGATCCGCGTGCAGGCGACCCCCACTGAAGACGCGATCTTCCCCGCCTATGGCGCCCAGACCGTGCACATGCCGTTCGGCAGCGTCTACACCTCGCTGCAAACCGGCGTCGTCGACATGGCCGAGAACGGCATCAACGTCTACATGGCCAACAAGCATTACGAGACCGCCCCGGTGATGTCGCTCACCGGCCACGAAGCCAACAACTCCGTGCTCTGGGTCTCCGACAAGGTCTGGAACAGCCTCAACGACGACCAGAAAAAATGGGTCCAGGCCGCCGCCGACGCGGTCTCCAGCACCCAGCCCGCCAAGGCGCTGGCACTGGAAACCGACAGCCTGAAAAAGCTGCAAAAGATGGGCGTGAAGTTCGTCGAGAACGTCGACAAATCCGGCTTCGAGAAAGTCGCCATCCCGTTCCAGGACAGCCAGGCCAAGGAACTCGGCCCGCACGCGGTCAAGCTGATCGAACTTGTCCGCGCCGTGAAATAACCCAGCATGACGCACGAAGCCGACGCCGAGGGCCCGATCGTCCTCGGCACGGAGCGCCACCTCAAGTGGCGCTCCCTCGACTGGTTGGAATGGCTGCTGATGGTGCTGTGCGGGATCTGCCTCGCCTGCTTCACCCTGTCCGTGTTCTGCGACGTCGTCACCCGCGAAATCGGCCGCCCCTGGCTCTGGCTGCAGGAAGTCAGCTCCGCCTTCTTCACCTACGGCATCTTCTTCGGCACCGCGGTCGCCACACGGCGCAACGACCATCTGTTCCTCACCGCAATCACCGAAGCCATGCACGGTACCCTGCGCATCGTCTTCGAAGTCTTCAACCGCGCCGTCGTGTTCCTCGTCGGAATCGCCATGGTGGTGTTCGGCTGGCAGAACTTCCTGCAAGGCTTCGGCAGCTTCCGCATGCCCTCGATGACGCCGATCGCCTACCTCTACTGGCCCATCCCCTTCTGCGGCGCACTGATCGCGCTGTTCTGTGTCGAGCAGATCGTCAACGGCCTGCGCCACGGGTTTGAGACGGAAAATTCGGTATGAATTTCCTCGTGTGCCTAAGAAGTGTAGGTAAGGAAGAATCTGCTTTTTTGAAAAAAAGCCGCAAAAAACTTTTTTTCGTAAATAGCGCGCCGCTCGATCTTTTGGTCCTAATGAATAAAAGTCTTTTTGCTTCTTTTTCTTCAGAAAAAGAAGACTCTTGCCTTGCCTTGACGGGGTCCGCCGCATGAGCCCGCACAACGCCTTGATTCTGGGCATCATGACCGCGCTGTTCCTCACGCTCGGCTATCTCGGCGTGCCCGTCGCTTTCGCCTTGATTGCCGGCGTGCTGGTCGGCACGGCGATGACCGCGGTTTCGTTTCAGTCGATTATTGGCCAGTTGTTCAACGGCATCGACAGCGAGAGTCTGATGGCGATTCCGTTCTTCCTGCTGGTGGGCGAGTTGATGACCTCGGCCAACGTCGTGATCCGCATTGCCGAACTGAGTCAGGCGATGGTGGGCCATATCCGCGGTGGCCTGGCGCAGGTCACCACGGTGTTTTCGATGTTCTTCTCCGGCATGTCGGGCTCGTCGTCGGCCGATGTGGCCGTGCTCAGCCGCACCATGGCCAAGCCGATGGCGGCCGAGGGCTACCGCCCGGAATTTGTCGCAGCCCTGATTGCCGCGGCGTCGACCATTGCCGCTTTGGTGCCGCCGTCGATCATGGCCGTGGTGTACGGGGCGATCGGCAATGTCTCGATTGCCGGCCTGTTTCTCGGCGGCATCGTGCCGGGGTTGATGATCGGCATCGGCCTGATGATCTATTGTTTTTTCTTTGGCCCGCGCGGTTTTCAGCGGCCGCGCGCCACCTTTGGTCAGCTTGCCACGGCGGGGCGTGCTGCCTCGCTGCCGCTGATGATCCCGATCATTCTGCTGGGCGGCATTATCACCGGCTGGTTCACCCCCACCGAGGCCGGCGTCATCGCCATCGCCTACATCATGCTGGTGGTGATCCCGTTCCTGCGCCCCGGCCATTTCCGCAAGCTGCCGCGCGACTTCGTCCAGGCCGGCCTGGTGTTCTCGCTGCCGCTGATCACCATTGCCGCCGCCTCGTCGTTCGGCTGGCTGGTCGCGTACCTGCGCGGCCCGATCGTCGTCGCCGGCTGGATCGGCGATGTCGCCGGCACCGACCCCGGGGCGATCATGCTGCTGCTGGTGCTGGTGTTCGTCATCGTCGGCGATTTCATCGAACCGATCCCGGCGATCATCATCTTCATGCCGGTGGTCAACCAGTTGACCGACGCGGCCAGCATCAACCCGGTGCATATGGGCGTGGTGCTGATCGTCACCCTGGCGTTCGGTCTGATCACCCCGCCTTATGGGCTGGCGCTGCTGATGGCCTCCAAATTCGTCGGCACCAAATTCTCCACCGCGCTCAAGGCCAGTCTGCCGATCTACATCATCTTCTTCGCCACCATCGCCTTCACCATCTACGCCCCAAAAGCGATCCTGTGGCTGCCGAAGATGGTGTTTCCGGAATCCGTCGGCTGCTTCAAGGCCCCTGGTGGCACCGGTTATATATGCCCGGAGTAGCGAGGAAGGAGGGTTTGTCTGCGGCTGAGCGTGGAGGAAATTGGGCGTAATTTTTATTTTCATTAAGAAATAAAAATCGGCATACAACTGCGTTGCAGTCAGATCTGCTTCATTGCTAAACGTTACAACCGCCGACCCAGTGCATTCGCCGTTCGACCCGCATTCCAGCCAACCTTTTAGCGCGAGACCTTCCATGAACGCAGCCCGCCCCGTGTCAGGCGCCCACGCCCATGGTGCCCTTGGCCCGCTCGCGCTTACCGCCTTGGGCGTGGTCTTCGGCGATATCGGCACCAGCCCGCTCTATACCTTCAAGACCGTCATCGAACTCGCCGGCGGTCACCCCACCCCGGATCTCGTCCTCGGCCTCCTCTCCCTGCTGATCTGGTCGCTGATCCTGGTCACCGCGGTGAAATACGCCACCTTCGTCATGCGCGTGGACAACGACGGCGAGGGCGGCATCCTCGCCTTGATGTCCCTGCTTGGCGCGCGGCAGCACAAGCGCCCGCTAATCGTCGCCGTAGGCCTGTTCGGCGCCGCCCTGATCTATGGCGACGGTGCCATCACCCCAGCGATTTCCGTGCTCTCCGCACTCGAGGGCCTGGAAATCGCTACCACAGCCTTTACGCCCTATATCCTGCCCGCCACCGTCGTCATCTTGTTGCTGCTGTTCGCCGTGCAGCCATTCGGCACCGCTACCATCGGCCGCGTCTTCGGCCCGGTGATGACGCTGTGGTTCCTGGTAATTGGTGCCGCCGGACTGTGGGGCGTCGTTCAGCATCCTGGCGTGCTCGTTGCCCTCAACCCGGTCTATGCTTTTCATGCTCTGTTCGGCACGGGTGCTGCCGGCTTCGTTGTCCTTGGCGGCGTCTTCCTTTGTGTTACCGGCGCCGAGGCGCTGTATGCCGACATGGGCCATGTCGGCGCGCCTGCCACCCGCATCGCGTGGTACGGCCTGGTGCTGCCTGCCCTGGTGCTGAACTACGCCGGCCAGGCCGCCATTCTGGTCAACGGTGCCGCCTCATCGGCCAATGTGTTCTTCCTGCTGTTCCCCCGCTCCATGCTGATCCCGATGGTCGCGCTCTCCACGCTCGCCACCATCATCGCCAGCCAGGCCATCATCACCGGCGCTTTCTCGATGACGCGTCAGGCCATTCTGCTCGGCTGGTGCCCACGCCTGCGCGTGAAGCAGACCTCATCGGTCGGCTACGGGCAGATCTATGTCGGCACGGTGAACTGGCTGCTGATGATTGTCACCATCACCCTGGCTCTGGGTTTCGGCAAATCCGACAATCTCGCCGCCGCCTACGGCATTGCCGTCTCGCTCACCATGCTGATGACCACCGCCCTGCTGTTCATCGCCATGCGCGAGATCTGGAATTGGCCGCTGCTGCCCGCCGCCGCGCTATCGCTGTGCTTCGGCATCATCGACATTGCCTTCGTCGCCGCCAACGGCATGAAGCTGCTCGAAGGTGGCTGGGTGCCTTTGGTGCTCGCTGGTGTGGTCTGGGGGCTGATGGATGTCTGGCATCGCGGCGTCGCCGCCATTCTGTTCCGCCTGCACGAATCCATCATCCCCGTCGCCGACTTCCTCGCCGATCTGCAAGCCCGCAGCATCGCCCGGGTTCCCGGAACCGCCGTGTTCCTCACCCGCACCAAATTGGGCGCGCCCCCGGTGATGGTCTGGCATGTCCGGCAGAACCGCGCGTTGCATCACGACCTCTTCGCCATCAACGTCGTCACCGCCTCTATCCCCTTTGTCGACCCCGCCGAGCGCGTGCATCAGGAGCAATTGGCCCCCGGCTTCTGGCGCATCATCGCCACCTACGGCTTCATGGAGCGCCCCGACATCCCTGAACTGCTGCTCCAGGCCCACGCCGCCGGTTGCACCCTGCCGCTCGACGACGTCACCTACTATGTCGGCCACGAAACCGTCATCCGCCGCTCCGCGGAAGATGGCGAGCCGGGTTGGCTGGTCGCAATGTTCGGCTTCATGCTGCGCAACTCGGCCACGATCGCCGGCGTGTTCCACCTGCCCGGCGATCGCGTGGTGGAGATTGGCCGCATCGTGGAGATCTGAGCGGGGATCGATTCGAAAACAATACGTGGACGTCGCGGTGCGTTGGGCCTAGTGTCCCTCTTCGGCAGAAAATCTGCCGCAGGAGGGACGATCCGATGTCGGGCTCCCACAATTTCGCTGCCCACCAGGGCTGGCTCGGCCTCTCCCCGGCCGGCATTCCATCCCCGATCGTCGGCGGCCTGGGCCCGCTCGATACCAGCCTGCCCTGGCTGCTCGGCCCGATTAGCGAACAGGCGCACGGTCACCCCAACGCATCGCTGCAGGACCTGCTCGACAAACTCGCCGCCAGCCTGCCCGACGATTTCGCCCAGCAACTGGCCGATCATTTCGCCAGCACGATCTATTCGAACCGCACCAACGTCATCACCGGCGAAAAGATTGAGATCGGCAAAATGGGCGCTGATGTCAGCGGCAAGGCCCGGCTCAGCTACGATGGCGCCGACGGCCTGATCCCCGGCATGGCCGCCTCGCTCGATTTCCTCGGCGTCACCCGCCGGCTGAGATTCAATTCCGTGAAAGACATCCAGGTCTCGCTGCTGCTCGACAGCGATGCCGCTCTGAAAAAGCGCTATGGCAAGCTGCTGTCCGGCGTCACCGTCAAGAAACCGGTCCGCATCCGCGGCGCTGCCGAAGCCACGCTCACCATCACCGCTGGACGCGACGAGTCCGGCGGCCCCGCCTTCTCCTTCGCGCTGTCCGCCACGTTCTGAAATCGGCCATTCACAGCATCCAGGACAGGAACCCATTGCTGAACATCGCCAGCCCCAACAGGCAGGTGCCGATGGAGGCGAACAGCAGTTCCATGCTCACCGCCAGAATCGACGTCGATGCCAGCACGATCGAGATCTGCAGCAGTCCGGCCGCGACACTGAAATAGAACGACTTGCTCTTCGCCAACGTCCGTTCCCGCTCCAGCCGGGCAGCCTGCTCCATCAGTTCCCGCTTGCCCTCGTTGCTTTTCGGGTCGCTCTCGTAGCGCGCGATCTCCGCCTTGCGCCGGGTGATCTTGTCTTCCAGCCGTTTCTGCAACGCGGGGTTCACGTCGCGTTCGAGCAGATAGTCTTCCATGCTGTCGACCGACGCCTGCGATATTGCCTGCTTGATGCTCTTCGACTGGTAGAACGACCAGGTGTCGTTGATCGTCAGAGTCTTGTTCAGGATTTCGCTGCTGTTCGAACCCGAATAGATCGAAAGGATCGTCAGAATCAGCGCGTACAGCGAGATAGCGATCGCGCACCGCCCCTTCATCACTGCTTCGGCGGCTGATCGCGACAATTCCTTCCCGTCGCGATCCTTCAGTCGGTACATCATGCGGTCCCCTGTCTGCTTTTTCTGTCGGCGCGCCCATAGATTAGCGATACGTTTCGCTTTGGGTCATGCGGAATTACGTCACAAATCCGTAACTTTTCACTTCAGTAGCGCATCCTGCGGCGCGCTCTTCCCTTGCCGCCTTGGCCTGCTACGCTGCACCCAAACGGAGGAACCCCCATGACCCCAACTGCGAAACTGCGCGCCCTGCTCGCGTCCGACGAGATGCTTGTCGCCCCCGGCGCCTATGACGCCATCACCGCCCGCATGATTGCCCAGGCCGGCTTCTCCGCCGTCTACATGACTGGCGCCGGCACCGCCGCCACCCTCGGCTACCCCGATTACGGCCTGGTCACCATGACCGAGATGGTCGACAACGCCGCCCGCCTCGCCCGCGCGGTGGATGTTCCAGTGATCGCTGACGCCGACACCGGCTACGGCAACGAGCTCAACGTGATCCGCACCGTGCAGGAACACGAACGCGCCGGCACCGCCGGCATCCATATCGAGGACCAGGTCAGCCCGAAGAAATGCGGCCATCTCGACGACAAGCAGATCGTCCCGCGTGAGGATTGGACCGCCAAGATCCGCGCCGCCTGCGCCGCCCGCCGCGACCCGAACTTCCTGATCATCGCCCGCACCGACAGCCGCGCCATGGCCGGCTTCGACGAAGCCGTCGCCCGCTCCAAGGCCGCCCTCGCTGCCGGCGCTGACAT
The DNA here is from genome assembly GCA_903881515.1 of uncultured Rhodospirillales bacterium. Classification (GTDB taxonomy): domain Bacteria; phylum Pseudomonadota; class Alphaproteobacteria; order Acetobacterales; family Acetobacteraceae; genus CAIRTN01. Next base: position 6,878 of record CAIRTN010000358.1, read on the forward strand.
GGTGTTCCTCGAAGCCCCGCAGACGATGGAGGAGATCGCCGCAGTGCCGAAACTGGTCGGCGGCGCCTGCCTGCTCAACGTCGTGCGCGGCGGCAAAACCCCGGAGATCGACCTGCCGACCGCCCAGGCGATGGGCTACAAGCTCGCCATCGTCCCCGGCCTGTTGTTCAAAGCGGTGATGGGCGCCTGCGACGCGGCGCTCGCCGGTCTGAAGACGCAGCAGCGTCACCCCGTGCTGAACCCCGACCTCACCGTCCGCCAGGCCTTCGCCCGCATGGGCGCCGACCAATGGGACAGCTATCGTACGATGTTCCGCGACGAACCGAAGGCTGCCGCCGAATGAAAACCCTGTTTGATAAGATATGGGACCGTCACACCATCCTGGTCCGGCCGGACGGCGCGACCTTGTTGCATGTCGGCCGCCATTTGATCCATGACGGCTCGCGCGCCGGCTTCCGCGCGCTCGCCGCCAAGGGCCTGCCGCTCCGCTCGCCAGAACGTACCTTCGGCACCCCCGATCACTACGTTTCCACCGCCAGCCACGACGTCAACGCCATCCCCGAGCCGCAGCGCCGCGAGATGGTCACCGCGATGACCGAGAACCAGAAGCAACACGGCTTCACCATGTTCGGCCTCGGCGACAAGCGGCAAGGCATCGTGCACGTCATCGGCCCGGAGCAGGGCATCACCCAGCCCGGCCTGCTGATGGTCTGCGGCGACAGTCACACCGCCACCCATGGCGCGCTTGGCGCGCTGGCCTTCGGCATCGGCGCCTCCGAGGTCAGCCACGTGCTGGCCACCCAGACGCTGTGGCAAAGCCGCAAGCCGAAATCCATGCGCATCACGGTCGACGGCACGCTGCCCCCCGGCGTTACCCCCAAAGACGTCATCATCGCCATCATCGCCAGGATCGGCGCCGCCGGCGGCACCGGCCACGTCATCGAATACGCCGGTGAAGTGTTCCGCGCGATGTCGATGGAAGGCCGCTTGACCGTCTGCAACATGTCGATCGAAGCCGGCGCCCGCGCCGGCATGGTCGCCCCCGATGAGACCACGTACGCCTACCTGCAAGGCCGGCCGTACACGCCATCTGGCGCCGACTGGCCGAAGGCCTTGGACTACTGGCGCAAGCTCCCCTCCGACCCCGGCGCAATCTTCGATGTCGAGCACCGTCTCAATGGTGCCGAGATGGCGCCGATGGCCACCTGGGGCACCAGCCCGGAACACGCCGCCCCGGTCACCGGCCATATCCCCGACCCCGCCCGCGCCGCCACCGCCGAACAGCGCGGCGCCTATGAGCGGGCGCTGGCCTATATGGATCTCAAACCCGGAATGCGGATCGACGAAATCCCCATCGACCGGGTGTTCATCGGCTCCTGCACCAATTCGCGCATCGAGGATCTGCGCGAGGCCGCCGCGGTCGCCAAGGGCCGCACCGCCAAGGTGCCGACGATGGTGGTCGCGGGCTCCGGCCTGGTGAAGCTGCAAGCCGAATCCGAAGGCCTGCACACCATCTTCAAGCAGGCCGGCTTCGACTGGCGCGAGCCGGGCTGCTCGATGTGCGTCGGCATGAACGGCGACCTGGTCGGCGCCGGCGAGCATTGCGCCTCGACCTCCAACCGCAACTTCGTCGGCCGGCAGGGCAGGGGTGCCCGCACCCATCTGGTCAGCCCGGCCATGGCCGCCGCTGCCGCGGTCACCGGCCATATCACCGATGTCAGACGCCTGATGGCGGGAGAAGCGGCATGAACAAGTTCGAAACCGTCGAAGCCGTCGCCGTGCCGCTGGAGATGCCGAATATCGACACCGACCAGATCATCCCCGCGCGCTTCCTGTGGCGCGCGCGCTCGGAAGGCTATGGCCAACTGCTGTTCAACGACGTGCGCGAAGCCGGCGGCTTCATCCTCGACCGGCCGGAATACAAAGGCGCCGAGGTGATCGTCGCCGACAAGAATTTCGGCTGCGGCTCCTCGCGCGAACACGCGGTGTGGGCGCTGTCCGATGCCGGGTTGAAGGTGGTGATCGCGCCGAGCTTCGGCGACATCTTCTTCAACAACAGCTTCAAGAACGGCTTCCTGCCGATCGTGCTGCCCGAACAGCGCTGCAACGAACTCCGCGCCGCACTCGCCCGCAACCCCGGCGCCAAAGTGGTGGTGGACCTGGAAAACCAGACCGTCACCGGCCCGATCGGCGTCAACGACGGCTACGGCCAGGACAGCTTCGACATCGACCCGTTCCGCAAGGAATTGTTGCTGCAAGGGGTGGACGACATCACCTTCACCCTCAGCCAGGGCGAAGCGATCACCGCGTTTGAATCGCGCTATCTCGCGGAGACGCCTTGGATCTAATGATGCGCCCGCCGGTCCAGCGCCAATAGCGCGCCGTTGGCGGCGACCGAGGCGGTGATCACGATCAGGATCACCGCCGTGGTGCGCTTCACGTCGTGCGAGTTGATGCCGTTGATGATCAGGAACCCCAGGCCGCGCTGACTGGCGAACATCTCGCCGATCAGCACGCCGAGGAAAGTCAGCGCGAAGCCGATGCGCAGGCCGCTGATGATTTCCGGCAGTACCGCTGGCGCCAGCAGATGCGTCGCCGTCTGCATCGGCGTCAGATGCAGTGCCTTGGCCGTGCGCAGCAGCACCTGCGGGATGTTCTTTACCGCGGAGAGCGTGAACAGGATCACCGGGATCATGCCGTGGATCACTCCGAACGCCACCTTCGCTGAGACGCCGAGCCCGAACACCAGCAGCATCAGTGGATACAGCGTCACCTTCGGGATGGTGTAGAGCGAGGCCAGCATGGGCTCGGCGACATCGCCGGAGAACCGATGCAGCCCGAGGATCAGTCCGAGAGCGATGCCCGCCACTGCGGAGATCGCCAGCGCGTAGCCGAAGGCCGACAGGGTCGCCTGGGCGTGCTGCCAGAAATCGGCGCGGCCCAGCAGGTTGGCCGCGAACCGGAAGGTTTGCAGCGGCCCGGTGATCGCGGAGTCGCCGGCATATTCGAAAACCCCGGTCCACAGCAGCAGAATCCCGGCGACGATCGCAAGACTGTCGAACAAACGGGTCATCGCTGCCGCCTTTGCAGCAAGCGGCCTTCCCAGGCATGCAGCGCGCCGTTCACGCCGACCGCGACGATCAGGACCAGCAGCATCAGCGCATACATTTTCGGCGTTTCGAAACTCTCATAGGCATAGGCGATGCCGTAGCCGATGCCGCCGCCGGACAGGATGAACTCGCCGGCGATCACGCCGATGAAGGCATAGGCGAAGCTGAGCTTCAGTCCGGTAAACAGGCTGGGCAGCGCGGACGGAAGTGTGATCAGCCACAGCGTCTGCGCGGCCGTCAGGCGATGGATACGCGCGGCCCGGAGCAGCACGCGCGGCACGCGGTCCAGCCCGCCGATGGTGGCGACCACCATGGCCGGTGTGGCCGACAGCACGCCGATGGCGATCAGTGGCGAGGTGGACAGGCCGAACAAAGCGACCAGCAGCGGGTAGAACACGAAGCTCGGCACCGCGTACCAACTCGCCAAAACCGGCGCCACGGCGCGGCGCAGGCGCGGGGTCGCCTGGATCGCCGCGCCCATCAGCACGCCGAGCACGATGGCAAGGAAGAAAGCGCCGCCGACCTCGATCGCGGTCTGGCCGATATCGTCGAAGATATCGCCGGCGATCAGCAGGCCGGCGAGGTCGTGCACCATCCGGCTCGGCGGCACCAAAGTGAGCGGTTTGATCACCTTGGTGCGGCACAACGCCTCCAGAGCGGCAATGCCGGCGGCGACCAGGCCCAGACGGGTCCAGCCTTCACGCGTCATCCGGCGCGGCCAATCGCCTTCATCGATTCCGCGCGCAGCGAGCCCCACAGGCGTCCAGTGACTGCGCCGAACTCCGCCTCGGCGACGATGCGGCTGTCGCGATCACGCGGCCAGTTGGTCTGCACCAGATCGATGAACACGCCAGGGCGCGCCGACATCACGCCGACGCGGTCCGACAGCATGGCGGCCTCATCGAGCGCGTGGGTGATCAGTAGCACGGTGGCAGAGGTCTCCCGCCACAGCCGCAGCAATTCGTCGCCCATCAGCAGCCTGGTCTGCTGGTCCAGCGCGCCGAACGGCTCGTCGAGCAGGATCAGCCTGGGCTGCAACACCAGCGTGCGGGCGATGCAGACGCGCTGGCGCATGCCGCCGGAGAGCTGGGCCGGATAGGAATGGGCGAAATCCTTCAACCCCATGAAGCCGATGGCGTAGTCCACCCGCCGGGTGATTTCCGCCGGATCGGTGCCCATGCGGCGCAGTCCGAACGCGACATTGTCGCGCACGGACAGCCAGGGGAAGCTGGCATCCTCCTGAAACACCACGCCGATGCCGTCGGGCACGCCGCGCACCGGTTTGCCCTCGAAGGTGATCTCCCCCGAGGTCGGTTCCGACAGGCCGGCCAGCACATCGAGCAGCGTCGATTTGCCACAACCGGACGGGCCGACGACGGAGAAGAACTCCCCACGCATCAGATCCAGGTCGATCGGCCCCAGCGCGTGCACAGGGCGCGCGCCGGGGTAGGTACGGGTGACTGCGCGCAGCGTCGCGTGCGCGCCGGCTTCGGCTGTCACGAACGCAGGTCGTTCGGCAGGAAAGACTTGTCGATGATCTTCGACCAGTCGACGGGCCCGTTCTGCTTGCCGACGATCTGCAGGCCCTCGACCATGCGGTTCATGCCATCGAGGTCGAAGCGCCCGTCGGACCAGTAGTGGAAGGCGATGAAGCGCTTGAACACCTTCAGATACAGCGCCGCGTCGCCGGAATAGGCCTTGGCGACGATCTCGGCGGATTCCTCGGGATGTGCCTCGATATAATCCACGCCCATGCGCCGTCCGGCGATCAGCGCCTTCAGCTTTACGGGGTCGGATTTTGCAAACTCTTCGGTGGTGACAGCGACGGTCTGCATCATGTTGGGCGGCAGCACGTCCTTGGTCCAGAACAGTGGCTGCAGGTTGTCTTCGTTCTCGGCCCAGACCGGCTCGCCGGACATGCCGGCGTCGATCGCGCCGTTCAGCACCGCGGTCACGTTGGCGCCGATGCCGCCGGCGGGAACCAGCTTAACCTTGCTGGCATCGATGCCCTGGGCCTTCATCGCCATCAGGATCAGCATGTTGGTGACCGAACCCGGCGCGGTGAAGCCGACCTTTTTGCCGACGATGTCCTTGATGGACGTCATCGGCGAGCCCTTCTTCACCATCCACAGAATATCGGCCACCGACTGCGCGCCGGAGCCGATGATCTTCAGCGGCACGCCGTTGTTGATCGCCTCGATCGCCGCCGGCAGGGCAACCTCGCCGTAGGGCAGGTCGCCTGCCAGGGTGTTGCGCACCGAGGTGCCGCCGCCCTGCGAGGTGAGTATGCCGGTGACATCGACGCCGTTCTGCTTGAAGAAACCCTTGGCCATGGCGACCGCATACGGGGCGCCGTAAAAGGCTGCGCCCCAATGGGTGACGGTGATGGTTTCGGCGCGCGCGGCGGTGCCGGCCAGCATGAGCCCGGCCGCAAGGGCAAGGCGGGACATGAGCGATGACATCCGGGTTCGTCCTCCATTTTTGTGGCCGGGCATTTGCATTCCCGATTTAGGCCTATCTAACATGTCGCACGGCGCTGTGAAACGCCTGCGGTCCGGGCAGAGGGCCAGGCAATTGCCTGCTAAACCAACAGGGGGCTACCGATGAAGCGTAGAGACGTAATTGCGGCAGGTGCCGCGGCGGCGATTTCGGGCGGGCTGGCGCGCCCCTCGCTGGCACAGGGAGCGCGGGTGCTGCGCTTTGTGCCGCAGGCCAACCTGGCCAATCCGGACCCGATCTGGACCACGGCGACGGTGGCCTACATCCACGGCTACATGATCTGGGACACGCTGTACGGCCTGGATGAGAAGCTGATGCCACAGCCGCAGATGGCGGCGGGGCATGAGGAAAGCGCCGACGGCCTGACCTTCACCATCACATTGCGCGATGGGCTGAAGTTCACCGATGGCGAGCCGGTGCGGGCGAAAGATTGCGTGCAGTCGATCATCCGCTGGTCCAAGCGCAACCCGATGGGCGGCACGCTGATGGCGCGCTGCAACGAACTGGTGGCGCTGGATGACAAGCGGCTGCAGTTCCGCATGAAGAAGCGCTTCCCGATCACCGCCTATGTGCTCGGCGGCGAGGGCTGTTTCATCATGCCCGAGCGCATCGCCAAGACCGATGCGTTCACCATGGTCACCGAGTATGTCGGTTCCGGCCCGTTCAAGTTCCTCAAGGACGAATGGGTCAGCGGCGCTTCGGCGGCCTATGCGAAGAACGAGGGCTATGTGCCGCGGCAGGAGCCGCCGAGCATGTGGGCCGGCGGCAAGGTGGCGAATTTCGACCGGGTGGAGTGGAAGATCATCCCCGACGCCGCGACCGCCGCCGCGGCATTGAAGCGCGGCGAGGTGGATTGGTGGGAGAACCCGCTGCCCGACCTGATCCCCGATCTGAAGAAGGACAAGGGGCTGAAGACTGAAGTGCTCGATCCGCTGGGCGCCTTGGGCGTCGCGCGGTTCAATCACCTGTTCGCGCCGTTCGACAACAAGAAGCTGCGTCAGGCGCTGCTGCCGGGCATCGACCAGGCGGAGATCCTGCAGGCCTGCTACGGCGATCTGGCGGGCGAATTGGGCAAGACCGGGGCCGGGTTCTTCACCGGCGGTTCGCCCTATGCCAACGAGGCCGGGATGACGGCGCTGACCGGCAAGCGCGACATGGATCTGGTGCGCAAGCTGGTGAAGGAGAGCGGCTACAAGGGCGAGGAGGTGCTGATCATGTCACCGACCGACCAGCCGCTGCTGTTCGCCACCGCGCAGGTGCTGGCCGACTTCCTGAAGAAGGCTGGGCTGAACGTGAATTATCAGGTGATGGACTGGGGCACGCTGGTGGCGCGCCGCGCGAAGAAGGACACGCCGGACAAGGGCGGCTGGAACATGTTCTGCACCACCTGGGCCGGGCTTTCGACGGCGAACCCGGGGTCGAGCCAGATCCTGCGCGGCAACGGGGCCGATGGCTGGTTCGGCTGGGCGACGATGCCGAAGATGGAGGAACTGCGCGATGCCTGGTTCGATGCGCCGAACCTTGCCGCGCAGCAGGAGATCACCAAGCAGATGCAGCTTCTTGCCTTCGAGGAAGTGCCGGTGCTGCCGACGGGGATGTTCTTCACGCCGACGGCCTATCGCAGCAACCTTACCGGGGTGCTGAAGTCGGGCACCGCGCTGATGTGGAACATCAAGCGGGTCTGATCGCGTTGTAGACGAGCAGGGCGGCGGCGAGGTCTTCGATCGCGCTGCCGACCGACTTGAATAGGGTAATTTCCCCGGCCGTATCGCGGCCGGGGATTTTTTGTGCGCAGAGCCCGGCGAGGTCGCCCTGGATCTCGGAGAGGCTGAGCAGGCCGGCGGCGATGGGTTGCGTGAGGTCGCCGGCTTCGGCCAGTGCGGCTTTGGTATCGATGAAGACGCGGGCGCGGCGGATGGCGGTGTCGTCGGCCTCGCGCATGTCGGGGCGGTAGCCGCCGATCAGGTCGAGATGGGTGCCGGGTTTCAGCCAGGCGCCATGGATGATCGGCGCGGTGGCGAGTGTGGCGCAGGAGATGATGTCGGCGTTCCGGGCAGCGGCTTCGAGGTCTGATGTCGCCGTCGCATTGAAGCCTTCGGCGCGCAGGGTGGTGGCCAGGGTTTCGGCGCGCGAGGGCCGCGGGTTCCAGCAGGTGACGCGGGTGATTGGGCGGACGGCGGACCAGGCTTGCGCCATCATCGAGGCGATGTGGCCGGCGCCGGCGATCAGCAGGGAGGTGGCGTCGGGGCGAGCGAGGTAGTCGCCGGCGAGTGCGGAAGCGGCGGCGGTGCGGCGGCCGGTGATTTCGTTGCCGTCGATGATCGCCAGCGGCTGTCCGGTTTCGCCTTCGCAGAGCAGGTAGGTGGAGAACACCGCGTTGAGGCCGCGCGTGCCGTTGCGCGGGTAGACGGTGACGATCTTCACGCCGAGCGCCTTGGCGCCCTGCCAGGCGGGCATCAGCAGCAGGGTGTTGTTGTCGGGCAGTTCGTGGCGGTGCCGTAGCGGGACTTCGGCGCCGGCAATGAAGGCGGTTCGCAGGGCGTTGATCAGCGCGGGGAAGGGGAGGTTGGCCCGTGCGGTTTCGAGGTCGATGACGACAGGCGCGTGATGCATAGGAGGTACCTTAACGGGGGGCGGTTTTGGCGCGAGGATAGGCCGGCAGCAAGCGGGACTCCGATGGATTTTGCATATACCCAAGAACAGGAC
>CAIRTN010000359.1 GCA_903881515.1 uncultured Rhodospirillales bacterium
GCCTCGTCGCTGCGGCTGGTCGATGTGCTGCGCCGGGCCGGCGACTTCGATGGCGCGGCTGCGCAGGCCGCGGCGCTGGACGGATTGGACCTGGACGATAGCGCTGTCCGCCTGCTGGCCTATCAGCGCAAGCTGATCGCCGCCAGAGACGGCGAACGCCACTTGCTGAGCAGCGCCTTGCCACAGCCCGCGCGCATGCCGCATGTGGCGCATGTGCAGGAAAAGCAGAAGAGTGGCGGATTCTGGAGCTGGTTGAAGAAGCGATGACCGAAGAACGCGCGCTGCCCCCCTCGCTATCCCTGTATCTCGATGCCGTGCGCTTCACCGCAGCGTTGGTGGTGTTTATATCGCATTTTGGCACGCGGCTGATTTCGGGTGGGCTGCTGTATCAATTTGACTGGTTCTCACCTGCGGCAGTCGACGTGTTCTTCGTCCTGTCGGGTTTTATCATCGCCAGTGCTGTCGCCACACGGGAGCACCAACCCCTGGATTATGCCACCCGCCGGGCTGCCCGCATCATCTCTGTGATGATTCCGGCGATGGTGCTGAGCGCGGTGCTCGATAACTTGGGGGGGGTCATAAATCCCGATTTCTATCTCAAAGTTCCAAGTTTCGAGCCGGCGTCACAATTGACCGGCTATCTCGCGAGCATGCTGTTCCTGAACCAGGCATGGTTCTTTGCCTTCCAGCCGGGATCGAATGGGCCTTATTGGTCGATCGGGTTCGAAGTCTGGTACTACGTGTTCTTCGGCTTTGCCGCCTTCGCGCGCGGCAAATGGGCATGGGCCGGGATGGCAGGCGTTATGCTGCTTGGTGGGCCCAAACTGCTGTTGCTGTTGCCGGTCTGGTTCGCTGGTGTGTTGGCCTGGCGCTGCTGCCGCGGACCGGCTCCACCACAATGGTTGGCTTGGGGTCTCGCTCTCCTGCCGTTCGTCTGCCTTGTGCTTTGGCGCGGCTGGATCGTGCGTTCGTGGGAGCCATATCGCGTCTATGGCTGGGAAGGTCCGGCGAACCCTGGCGTTTACAACCATTACCTCGTGGGACTGGCGTTCGCGGTTCATTTTGTCGGTGTGAGGTGGGTGAACTGGCCGTCGGGGATTCTGCCGGCCTGGCTGGTCCGGGCGATCAGGTGGCTGGCGGCGGGGACCTTTGGTTTATATCTGTTTCACTACCCGCTTGTGCATTTTTTGGCGGCCGTGCTGCCTTGGCCGCCGGCATCTCTGCTGAGTCGTGTCGCCATCGGCCTGGTCGCGCCGATCTTGATTCTCGTTCTCGCCAATTGGGTCGAGCGTCACAAGGTGTTCTGGCGACGGGTGATTCTGGGTGCTCTGCACCGCGTCACAGCACGATGAGCGAGCCGGAGTGGCGCCGTCTCAACCGGGCGAACTGGGATGAGCGGGTCGATGTGCATCTGGGGCCGGGCGGCTACGACCTGACGGAGCTGCGCCGGGGGGCGGGGCGGTTGACCGCGGTGGAGGAAGCGCTGCTGCCGCCGTTGGCCGGGCGGCGGGTGTTGCATCTGCAATGCCATATCGGCAGCGACACGCTGGTGTTCGCGCAGCGTGGAGCGGAAGTGGTGGGGCTGGATTTTTCGCCTCGCGCGGTGGCTGCCGCGACGGCGCTGGCCGGCGAGTTGGGGCTGGGCGAGCAGGCGCGGTTTGTCGAGGCGGATCTGTATGACGCGCCACAGGCGATCGGAGGGCAGTTCGATCTGGTGTTCGTCAACTGGGGGGCGATCTGCTGGCTGACGGATATCGATGGCTGGGCACGGGTGGTGGCCGGGTTCGTGCGGCCGGGCGGGATGCTGGTGATGGCCGAGGGGCACCCGGCAGCGCTGGTGATGGATAGCGGCAAGCCGACGCCGGAGGGGCTGCCGGGCTACGACGCGCCGTATTTCCTCGACGGGCCGCTGCTGTGCGACGAGGAGCGGGACTACAGCGATCCCGATGCCAGGCTGCAGAACCGCAGCACGCAGCAATTCTTTCATCCGCTGGGCGATGTGGTCAGCGCGCTGATCCGGCACGGGCTGACGCTGGAGGTGCTGCGCGAGCATCGCGAAGCGGCGTGGAAGATGTTCGACTGCCTGGTGCCGGGCAGCGATGGGATGTGGCGCTGGCCGGACCGGGCCTGGCTGCCGCTGGCTTATACGCTGGCGGCGCGGCGTTCGGTAACGAACAGGTAGACGCCGGCGCAGCTGATCAGGGCGGCGCCCAGGGTCACCGCCATGCTGGGGATGTCGCCGAATACCCAGTAGCCGAGCAGAAAGGCCCAAAGCAGGCCGGTATATTCGACGGTGCCCATCACCGAAGCAGGCGCGAGGCGGCAGCCCTCGAACAGCATGTACTGGCCGCAGGCGCCCATCACGCCGATGCTGAGCAGGACGGTGAGCTGCAACGGGTCGGGGGTGACCCAGGTGAAGATGGTCAGCGGCAGGGTCACCACCAGGAAGCAGAGATTCTGGAACAGCATCTGCAGCAGCGAGCTTTCCTTGCGCACGATCTGCCGCATCAGGATGATCGCGTAGCCCCACAGGCCGGCGGCGGCCAGCACCATCACCGTGTCGAGCGACAGCTTCAACCCGAACGGGTCCGACGCCGCCAGCACGCCTGAGAAGCCGAGGCCGAGCGAGATCCAGCGCGCACGGTTCACCCGCTCGCCCAGCAGCGGGATCGCCAGCAGGGTGGTGATGATCGGGGCGCTGAAATACAGCGTCATCAACTGCGCCAATGGCACATGCCGTGCGGCGGTGAAGTAGAGCATCCAGGCGGTCATGGTGATCGCGCCGCGGCCGATCAGCGGCAGTTTCAGCGGGGTCTCGATCGCACGGGCCACCAGCTTGGTGCGCCCGGCGACCAGGCAGGCGATCACAATGAAGCCGCTGCGGAAGGCCATCACCTGCCAGACCGGGAAAGACCCCACCAGCCACTTGTTCGCGGCATCGTGGATCGAAAACAGGCTGTAGGCGCCAACCCCGAGCAGGATGCCGAACGGGACCCGGTCGTTCATTCGCTGGCGGCGCGCAAAGCGGCACCGGCGGCGATCGGGGCCAGCGGCAGGGCGCCGGCGAGCATCGCGGCCAGCAGCAGCAGATGCGGCCGGGGCGTCAGCCCGGTCATCGCCGCATCCGCCGCGCCGACACCGAAGATCAGCACCGGGGCGGCCAGCGGCAGCACCAGCAGCGGCAGCAGCACGCCACCGCGCCTGGCCCCCAGGACGATCGCGGCGCCCAGCGTGCCGAGCAGCGAGAGGACCATCGAGCCGGGGAGCAGGCCGGCGATCAGGATCGGGATGTTTTCCATCGGCAGGCGCAGCATCACCGCGACGGGGGCGGCGGCCAGCAGCAGCGGCAGGCCGGTGACCAGCCAATGCGCCACGGCCTTGGCCAAAGCCAGCATCGCCGGCGGCATGCCGGAGAGCAGCAACTGGTCGAGCGAGCCGTCCTCGAAATCGCCGCCGAACAGGCGATCGAGCGGCAGCAGGGCGGCGAGCAGGGCGCAGACCCAGATCACGCCGGAGGCAATCCGCGCCAGGGTTTCCGGCGCCGGGCCGACGGCGAAGGGGAACAGCGAGGCGGCGAGCACGAAGAACAGCAGTGCGGCCAGCGTATCGGCGCCATGGCGGGCGGAGAGCCGGAGTTCGCGGCCGATCAATCCGATGAAGCTCATGCCAGTGAAACCTCCCGCGCGTCGTCCAAGGGCAGCGGCAGATGGGTTGCCGCCACTACCACGCCGCCGCGCGCCCGGTGCGCCTTGAACACCTCGCCCAAACGGGCGACCGAGGCGGTGTCTAGCCCGAGGGTCGGTTCGTCGAGCAGCCAGATCGGCGCCGGGTCGACCGACAGGCGGGCGAGGGCAAGACGGCGCTTCTGCCCGGCCGACATCATCCGCGCCGGCATGTCGGCCAGCGGCACCAGCGCCATGGCGGCGAGGCCGGCGGACGCATCGGCCGCGTTGAAGAAATTTTCGACCGCGGTCAGCCCGGGCTTCACCGCGTCGAGATGGCCGAGATAGGCCACGCGTTTGGCGTGTTCGACCCGGTCAGCCAGCGCATCCTCGCCATGCCAAAATAGCTGACCTGCCTCCAGCCGGCCGAGTCCGGCTAACACCCGCAGCAATGTTGACTTGCCCGAACCGTTCGGCCCGACCAGCAGCGTGGCCCCGCCCGCCGCGACGCGGAAATTCAGGCCGGAAAACACCAGCTTTTCGCCGCGGAACGCCGCCAATCCCTTGCCTTCTAGCACCCGTCAACCCCTTGCCTGGACGTGCTTCGCCGAGTGTGGTTAAAGCCGCCCGCGTTCACAAACAACACCGCCCGCGCGCCGCGGGGTCTCCCTTCAGGACCTTCTCCGAAAAGGGACCCGCCCGCTGCCGCCCGCGCATGGAGGGCAGCCTCGTATGAAGTCCGTTGGCCAGGACAGCCTGAAAACCCGCGCAACGCTTACCGTCGCCGGCAAGACCTACACCTATTTCTCTCTCCCCGAAGCCGCGCGCACCATCGGCGACATTTCCCGCCTTCCGGTCAGCCTGAAAGTGCTGCTGGAAAACGTGCTGCGCTTCGAGGACGGGCAGGCCTACACCGTCGAGGATGCGAAATCCATCGCCGGCTGGCTGGCCGGCGCCTCGTCGAGCAAGGAAGTGCCGTTCAAGCCCTCGCGCATCCTGATGCAGGACTTCACCGGGGTTCCCGCCGTGGTCGATCTGGCCGCGATGCGTGACGGCATTGTCCGCCTGGGCGGCGATCCGGCCAAGGTGAACCCGCTGGTTCCCGTCGATCTGGTGATCGACCATTCGGTGATGGTGGACGTTTCGGGCACGCCGAGCAGCCTGGCGCAGAACGTTGACATCGAGTTCGAGCGCAATGGCGAGCGCTATACCTTCCTGCGCTGGGGCCAGACCGCGTTCGACGATTTCCGCGTCGTGCCGCCGGGCACCGGCATCTGCCATCAGGTGAACCTGGAATACCTGGCGCAGGCCGTGTGGACCGCCGATCTGGCTGGCACCACCTATGCCTATCCCGACACGCTGTACGGCACGGATAGCCACACCACGATGGTGAACGGCATGGGCGTGCTGGGCTGGGGCGTGGGCGGCATCGAGGCCGAGGCGGCGATGCTGGGCCAGCCGATTGCCATGCTGATCCCCGACGTGATCGGCTTCAAGCTTACCGGCAAGCTGCCGGAAGGCGCGACCGCGACCGACCTCGTGCTGACCGTGACGCAGATGCTGCGCAAGAAGGGCGTGGTGGGCAAGTTCGTCGAGTTCTTCGGCCCCGGGCTGAATGAGCTGGGCCTGGCCGACCGGGCGACGATTGCCAACATGGCGCCGGAATACGGCGCGACCTGCGGCTTCTTCCCGGTCGACAAGGTGACCATCGACTATCTCAGGCTGACCGGGCGCGACGAGGCTCGCATCGCATTGGTGGAAGCCTATCTGAAGGCCCAGGGCATGTGGCTGGACGAGACCACGCCGGAAGCGGTGTTCACCTCGACGCTGGAACTGGACATGAGCACGGTGAAGCCGAGCCTGGCCGGGCCGAAGCGCCCGCAGGACCGGGTGCTGCTGTCCGATGCTTCCAGCGCGTTCCGCAGCGAGCTGACCAAGAGCCTGGGCGTGGCCGCCAACGATCTGGGCACCACCGCCAAGGTCGCCGGCACGAACTACGAGATCACCCATGGCGACGTGGTGATCGCGGCGATCACGTCGTGCACCAACACCTCCAACCCCTACGTGCTGGTGGCCGCCGGCCTCGTGGCCCGCAAGGCCCGCGCGCTCGGGCTGACGCCGAAGCCGTGGGTGAAGACCTCGCTGGCCCCCGGCTCGCAGGTGGTGACCGAGTATCTGGACGCCGCCGGGCTGACCGCGGACCTCGACGCGCTGGGGTTCAACACCGTCGGCTATGGCTGCACCACCTGCATCGGCAACTCCGGCCCGCTGGAAGATGCGATCGTTGACGCGATCGAGGACAACAAGCTGGTCGCGGTCTCGGTGCTTTCTGGCAACCGCAACTTCGAGGGCCGGGTGCACGCCAATGTGCGCGCGAACTACCTGGCCTCGCCGCCGCTGGTTGTGGCCTACGCGATCCTCGGCACGATGAATGTCGATATCTCCACCGCGGTGATCGGCACGTCGAGCGAAGGCAAGCCGGTCTACCTGAAGGACATCTGGCCGACGACGAAGGAAATCGCCGATACGGTGGCCAAGAACGTGACCCGGGCGCAGTTCCTGAAGCGCTATGGCGATGTGTTCAAGGGCCCGGCGCAGTGGCAGGCGATCGGAGTGTCGAAGGACGAGGCCACCTATGGCTGGTCCGACAGCTCCACCTACGTGAAGAACCCGCCGTATTTCGAGGGGATCACGATGGAGCCGACGCCGAAGGGCGATATCCGGGGTGCACGCATTCTGGCCGTGCTCGGCGACAGCATCACCACCGACCACATCTCCCCCGCCGGCAATATCCGCAAGGCCTCGCCGGCCGGTGACTACCTGCTGGAGCGCCAGATCCTGGCGAAGGACTTCAACAGCTATGGCGCACGGCGCGGCAACCACGAGATCATGATGCGGGGCACCTTCGCCAATATCCGCATCAAGAACGAGATGGTGCCGGGCATCGAGGGCGGCATCAGCCGCTATGTGCCGGGCGGCGCCGCGGCGCCGATCTACGACGTGGCGATGCGCTACAAGGCCGAGGGCACGCCGCTGGTGATCATCGGCGGCAAGGAATACGGCACCGGTTCGTCGCGCGACTGGGCGGCGAAGGGCACCATGCTGCTGGGCGTGCATGCGGTGATCACCGAGAGCTTCGAGCGTATCCATCGCTCTAATCTGGTTGGCATGGGCGTGCTGCCCTTGACCTTCAAGGAAGGCGTGGACCGCAAGAGCCTGGGGCTGACCGGGGAAGAGGTGCTGGACATCATCGGTCTGGACAACCTGACCCCGCGGATGGACCTGATGCTGAACATCCATCGCGCCAATGGCACGGTGGATACGGTGCCGCTGCTGTGCCGCGTCGATACGCTCGACGAGGTTTCGTACTACCGCCATGGCGGCATCCTGCAGTACGTGCTGCGCGGGATGGCTCGGGCGGCCTGATTGCTGGGCGCGCCGGGGGTTTTCGGCCCCCGGTGCCGCCTGAAACTGCGGTTTCGTTAACATAACGAAACAAATTCGGCGCAGATCGGCAGTAGCGCGAAAACATCCAATTTTTGAGAATGGATCACCGGCTGCGCAATGTCTGCGCGCATGGGGATCGTCCACGCCGTGATGCGGTCCCAGGTGTGGGGGCAGTACCAGACGTCGGAAGCTGCCGCTTCGGGCTTGGGCGTGCGGGTGCGGCGCGGCCGGTGTGCCGCGGGCAAACGGGGGGCATGGTGGCGCGGCGCGCGCGGGGGTGCCGCGATCGCGGGTTCGGCGATGGGTTCGCGGGCGGGTGCCGGCGGAAGCTCGCCACTGCGCCAGGCGGTGAACAGGCGTTCGAGGCTGGCGAAGAGTTCGTGCA
>CAIRTN010000360.1 GCA_903881515.1 uncultured Rhodospirillales bacterium
CATCATCGCCGCGGCGTAGAGCGGCATCCGCTTCACGAGGCCGCCATAGGCGGCGATCTCGCGGGTGTGCATCCGGTCGTAGACGACGCCGACGCAGAGGAAGAGCGCGGCGGCGACGACGCCGTGCGAGAGCATCTGGAACAGGGCGCCGCCGATGCCTTGGGCGTTGAAGGTAAAGATGCCGATCGTCACCACGCCCATATGGGCGACGGAGGAATAGGCGATCAGCTTCTTCATGTCGGTCTGCGCCAGCGCGACCAGCGAGGTGTAGACGACGGCGACGACGGAGAGGGCGTAGATCATCGGCGCGAACTGGGCCGAGGCGACGGGCAGCATCGGGACGGAGAAGCGCAGGAAACCGTAGGCCCCCATCTTCAACAGCACGCCGGCGAGGATGACCGAGCCGCCGGTGGGCGCTTCGACGTGTGCGTCGGGCAGCCAGGTGTGCACCGGCCACATCGGCACCTTCACGGCGAAGGAGGCGAAGAAGGCGAGGAACAGCCAGGTCTGCATCTTCGGCGAGAACGCGGTGTTGAGCAGGACTTCGATGTCGGTGGTGCCGGCGGCGTACCACATGGCCAACAGGGCCAGGAGCATCAGCACCGAGCCGGCGAGGGTGAAGAGGAAGAACTTGATCGCGGCGTAGACGCGGCGCGGGCCGCCCCAGACGCCGATGATCAGGTACATCGGGATCAGCACGCCCTCGAAGAACATGTAGAACACGACGAAGTCGAGCGCGCAGAACATGCCGACCATCATCGTTTCGAGCACGAGGAAGGCGAGCATGAACTCGCGGACCCTTGTGCCGATCGATTCCCAGCTGGCCAGGATGCAGATGGGGGTGAGCACGGTGGAGAGCAGGACGAAGAGCACGGAGATGCCGTCAACGCCCATGTGGTAGGAGATGCCCCAGTCAGGCAGCCAGGCGACGCTTTCGACGAACTGGAAGCCGGCCTCGGTGGTGTCGAAGCGGACCCAGAGCACGAAGGACAGCGCCATGACGATCAGGCTGGTCCACAGCGCGGTCCAGCGGGCGTTGGAGGCGACGACCGCCTCCTCACCGCGCACGGACATGATCACGGCGGCACCGACCAGCGGCAGCCAGGTGATGAGGGAGAGCAAGGGGAAACCTGCGGCGTTCATGTCATCACCGGAAAATCAGGAAAACGCCAACCAACACCACCACGCCTATGAGCATGGCGAAGGCGTAGTGGGCGATGGAACCGGTCTGCACCTTCACCACCTGCCCCGACGAGGAGGAGGTCAATGAAGCGAGGCCGTTGGGGATGCCGTCGATGATCGTGGCGTCGCCGACCTGCCAGAGCAGGCGGGCGAGCGCGGTGATCGGGCGGATCAGCAGGGCGGCGTAGATCTCGTCGAAATACCATTTGTTCAGCAGCAGGCGGTAGATCACGCCGAAGGACTGCGCGAGCTGTGCCGGCACGGTGGGCATGCCCATGTAGAGCAGGTAGGCGAGCGCGATGCCGGCGAGGCCAACGACGCTGGGGGCGAGACCGACCCAGGGGGCGAGCTCTTCCATGTCGTGCAGCACGTGGTTGGTCGAGGCGATGCGGATGCTTTCGCCCCAGAAGGCATGCCAATGCTCGCCGAGGATTTCCTCGTGGAAGCCGATGCCGGTGGTGATCGCGCCGATGGCGAGCAGGATCAGCGGGCCGGTCATGACCCACGGGCTCTCGTGCACGTGCTCCATGGTGTGATGATCCGCCCGCGGCGCGCCGTGGAAGGTGAGGATGATCAGGCGCCAGGAGTAGAAGGCGGTGAGGAAGGCTGCAAGCAGGCCGCAGATGAAGCCGTAGGTGCCGGAGGCGGAATGCGCGGCGTAGGCGGCTTCGAGGATGGCGTCCTTGGAGAAGTAGCCGGCGAAGGGGTAGACGCCGGCGAGTGCCAGGGAGCCGATCCAGAACACGGTGTAGGTGATCGGGATCTTCTTCCAGATGCCGCCCATCTTGCGGATGTCCTGCTCGTCGGACATCGCGTGGATGACGGAGCCGGCGGCGAGGAACAGCAGGGCCTTGAAGAAGGCGTGGGTCAGCAGGTGGAAGATCGAGGCCTGGTAGGCGCCGACGCCGGCGGCGATGAACATGTAGCCGAGCTGCGAGCAGGTGGAGTAAGCGATCACGCGCTTGATGTCGTTCTGCACGCAGCCGATGGTGGCCGCGAAGAGGGCGGTGCTGCCGCCGACCACCGCGATGAAGCCGAGCGCGCCGGGTGCGTAGTCGAGCAGCGGCGACATGCGGGCCATCAGGAAGACGCCTGCGGTGACCATGGTGGCGGCGTGGATCAGCGCGGAGACCGGGGTGGGGCCTTCCATCGCGTCGGGCAGCCAGACATGCAGGCCGAGCTGTGCGGATTTACCCATCGCGCCGATGAACAGCAGGATGCCGATCACCTCGTAGGCGCGGAAGGAGGTGCCGAAGACCTGATAGGCGTCGTTCTGATGGGCACCGATGGCTTCGAAGATCTCGCCGAAGGTGATGGTGCCGAAGACGAAGAACACCAGGGCGATGCCGACGGCGAAGCCGAGGTCGCCGACGCGGTTGACGATGAAGGCTTTCATCGCGGCGGCGCAGGCGCTGGGTTTGTGATACCAGAAGCCGATCAGCAGGTAGCTCATCAGACCGACGCCTTCCCAGCCGAAGAACAGCTGCAGCAGGTTGTCGGCGGTGACCAGCATCAGCATCGCGAAGCTGAACAGGCTGAGATAGGAGAAGAAGCGCGGGTTGGATTTGTCGTGGCTCATGTAGCCGACGCTGTAGATGTGGATCAGCGTGGCGACGCAGGTGACCATCGCGACCATGACCGCAGACAGCGTGTCGTAGCGCAGTGCCCAGGAGACGTGGAACGAGCCGGCCTCGACCCAGGTGCCGAGCGAGATCACGCCAGCGGGGACGCCGTTGTAGACTAGGTCGATGAACGAGGCGACGCCGCAGATCGAGGCGAGCACCATGCACAGGATGGTCACGGCCTGTGCGGCACGGTCGCCGATGGAGCGGCCGAGCAGTCCGGCGATCAGCGAGCCCAGCAGGGGCGCGAAGACGGCAATAGCGTAAAACATCCGCTCAGCCCTTCATCATCGTAACGTCCTCGACCTCGATCGAGCCGCGGTTGCGGGAATAGATCACCACGATGGCCAGACCGATCGCAGCCTCGGCGGCGGCGACGGTGAGAACGAACATGGCCATCACCTGTCCGGCCAGATCCGCCAGCGCCGCGGAGAAGGCGACGAGGTTGAGGTTCACGGCGAGCAGGATGAGTTCGATCGACATCAGGATGACGATCACGTTCTTGCGGTTGAGGAAGATGCCGAAGATGCCGAGCACCAGCAGGATGGCGCTCACGGTCAGGTAGTGTCCGAGCCCGATCACCATCTTAGTGTCCCCCATGCCCGGCATGGGCGTGTTCATGCGTGTCCGGCTTCTCCGCCGCTTCCGGGATCGGATGCAGGTAGTCGGCCGCGCCGACGCCGGTGCCGATCGGGGCGTCGACCATCACCATGGTCTCCGACGCCTTGCGGGCGATCTGGCGGGCGATGATCTGCCGGCGGGATGGACCGCGGTCGCGCAGGGTCAGCACGATGGCGCCGATCATGGCGACCAGCAGCACCAGGCCCGAAAGCTGGAACAGCAGGATGTAGTCGGTATAGAGGAGCTGGCCGAGATGGGCGGTGTTCTCAAGCTCGGCGATGCGCGGTGCGAAGCGGAAGTTGGCGGCGTCGGGGGCGAACTTCCAGCCGCCGAGCACGATGCCAAGTTCCAGCAGCAGCATCGCACCGACCGTGGCGCCGACCGGGGCGTAGCGCTGGAAGCCCTCGCGCATCTGCGCGAAGTTGATGTCCAGCATCATGACCACGAACAGGAACAGCACCGCGACCGCGCCGACGTAGACGATGACCAGGATCATCGCCAGGAATTCGGCGCCGGCCAGCAGGAAGAGAGCGGCGGCGTTGAAGAAGCCGAGGATCAGGAACAACACCGAATGCACCGGGTTGCGTGCGGTGACGACCATCACGGCGGAGCCGATCAGGATCGCCGCAAAGAGATAGAAGGCCAGGGCGGCGATCATTGAACCGTCTCCAGGGAAGGCTTGGTCTGGGCTGAGTTGCTGTGCATCATCAGGTCCTCACCGATACGGCGCATCGAGTTCGAGCCGGCGAGCCAGTTCCGGCTCCCAGCGATCGCCGTTCGCGAGCAGCTTGTCCTTGTCGTAGAGCAGCTCTTCGCGGGTCTCGGTGGCGAATTCGAAATTCGGGCCTTCGACGATGGCATCGACCGGGCAGGCTTCCTCGCAGAGGCCGCAATAGATGCACTTGGTCATGTCAATGTCGTAGCGCGTGGTGCGGCGCGAGCCGTCGTCGCGCGGTTCGGCCTCGATGGTGATCGCCTGGGCGGGGCAGACGGCCTCGCACAGTTTGCAGGCGATGCAGCGCTCCTCGCCGTTGGGGTAGCGGCGCAGCGCGTGCTCACCCTTGAAGCGCGGGCTGATCGGCCCTTTTTCGTAGGGGTAGTTCAGCGTCACCTTCGGACGGAACATGTAGCGGAAGGTCAGCGACATGCCGGAGAGGAGTTCGCTGAGCAGGAAGCTTCGCGCCGTGCGGTCGAGAAATGTCATGGTGCGATCCCCTTATGCTGCGTGCGGAAGCCAGCCGAAGGCAAGCAGGACGCCCGCCACCAGCACGAGGTAGAACAGCGAGAACGGCAGGAAGACCTTCCAACCCAGGCGCATCAGCTGGTCGTAGCGGTAGCGCGGGAAGGTGGCGCGGGTCCAAAGGAAGAAGAACAGAACCACGCAATCCTTCAGAATGAACCAGATCGGCCCCATCCAGGACGGCGTCGGGATGCCGAAGGGCGGCAGCCAGCCACCGAGGAACAGGATGGTCGTCATCGACGCCATCAGGATCATGTTGGCGTATTCGCCGAGGAAGAACAGCGCGAAGGCCATGGCGCTGTATTCCAGGAAGAAGCCGGCGACGATCTCGCTTTCGCCTTCGGGAATGTCGAACGGGGCGCGGTTGGTTTCGGCTAGCGTCGAGATGAAGAAGATGACGAACATCGGGAACAGCGGGATGCAGAACCAGATGGTCTGCTGCGCCATCACGATTTTGTTCAGGTTCAGGCTGCCGACGCAGAGCAGCACGCAGACCATGACGAAGCCCATCGAGACTTCGTAGGACACCATCTGTGCGGCCGAGCGCAGCGCGCCGAGGAACGGGTATTTCGAGTTCGACGCCCAGCCCGAGATGATCACGCCGTAGACGCCGAGCGAAGAGATCGCGAACAGGTAGAGCACGCCGACATTGATGTCGGCGATCGCCCAGCCGTCGTTCACCGGGATCACCGCCCAGGCGATCATCGCCAGCCCAAAGGTGAGCATCGGCGCCAGCAGGAACAGCACCGGGTTGGCGCCCGAAGGAATGATGGTTTCCTTCATCAGCATCTTGATGGCGTCGGCGAAGGGCTGGAACAGGCCGAACGGCCCGACCACGTTGGGGCCTTTGCGCATCTGCATCGCGCCCAGGACCTTGCGTTCGGCATAGGTCAGGTAGGCGACGCACATCAGCAGCGGCACCAGCAGGGCGAATGCCTTGAGCAGGGTGAGGATGAAGAAACCGAGAGTCGTATTGAACAGGAAGTCGATCATCCCGCTCACTCCGCCGCCGCCGCGAGGGCGGGTGCATGGGCCGCCGTGCATTCCGCCATTGTCGGGCTGGCACGGCTGACCGGATCAGTCTGGTAGTAGTTGGCAATCGCCGGCACGAAGGCCGCATCGCCCAGCGCACCGCCCTGCGGCGCCGCCGTCTCGTTGCCGCCGAAGCGGGGCAGGATGTCGACACGGGCGAACACCGGGTTCACCGCCTCGAGCCGCGCGCGCACGCCGGCCAGGTCGTCGTACGGCAGATGCTTGCCGATCCACCCGCTGACCGCGCGCAGGATCTTCCAATCCTCCCGCGCGTCGCCTGGCGGATAGATGGCGAGCTGGCCGCGCTGGGCCCGGCCTTCGGTGTTCACGTAAGTGCCGTTCTTCTCGGTGTAGGCCGCGCCCGGCAGGATCACGTCGGCGCGGGCAGCGCCCTTGTCGCCGTGATGGCCCTGATAGACCACGAAAGTGCTGGCACCGATCTTCGCGGTGTCGAACTCATCGGCACCGAGCAGCCAGAGCAGGTCAACCCCGCCGCCAAGCATGCCGGCGAGGCCCTTGCCGCCCTTGCCGGGCAGGAAGCCGAGGTCGAGGCCGGCGACACGGGAGGCCGCGAGTTGCAGCACGTTGAAGCCATGCCAGTCGGTGGTGAGCATGCTGCTGGCAGCAGCGAGCTTCCAGCATTCCGCCAGCAGGGCCGCGCCGTCGGCACGGGCCAGGGCGCCGGCGCCGAGGATCAGCATCGGCTTCTTCGCTGCCTTCAGCACTTCAGCCACTGCCGGGTCGGACAGCGCGGCCGGCGTGGTGCCGATATGCTCGACCGGGTAGGTCAGGTCGGCCGCGGCGCCGATCAGGCCGATGCGCACGCCGCCGGCAAGGAAGCGCTTGCGGATGCGGGCGTTGATCAGCGGCGCCTCGATGCGCGGGTTGCTGCCGACGATGAGGATGGCGTCAGCCTCCTCGATGCCGGCAATCGAGGTGTTAAAGGTGTAGAACTCGCGGCGCGAGGCGTCGTAGACCGCGCCGTCCTGCCGGCAATCCAGGTTCGACGAGCCCAGCGCGCCCATCAGGTCCTTCAGGGCGAGCATGCTTTCGGCATCGGCGAGATCGCCGGCGATGGCGCCGATGCGATCGCCCGCGAGGCCCTTGAGCTTGCCGTCGATGGCAGTGAACGCTTCTTCCCAGGTCGCCTTCACCAGCTTGCCGTCGCGCTTCACCCAACAACTGTCCAGGCGGCGGCGCTTCAGGCCGTCAACCGAGAAGCGACCCTTGTCGGCCAGCCATTCCTCGTTCACGTCCTCGTTGAGGCGCGGCAGGATGCGCAGCACTTCCGGGCCGCGGCTGTCGACACGGATGTTGGTGCCGACGGCGTCGAGCACATCCACGCTGTCGGTTTTCTTCAGCTCCCACGGCCGGGCGACGAAGGCGTAGGGCTTGGAGGTCAGTGCGCCGACCGGGCAGATGTCGATCAGATTGCCGGAAAGCTCGCTGGACAGCGCCTTCTGCACGTAGGTGCCGACTTCCATGCCCTCACCACGGGCGGTAGCGCCCATTTCGGAGACGCCGGCGATCTCGGTGGAGAAGCGGATGCAGCGGGTGCAATGGATGCAGCGCGTCATCACCGTCTTGACCAGCGGACCGAGGTCCTTGTCCTTCACGGCGCGCTTGCTCTCGTCATAGCGCGAGCTGTCGCCACCATAACCCATCGCCTGGTCCTGCAGGTCGCACTCGCCGCCCTGGTCACAGATCGGGCAATCCAGCGGGTGGTTGATCAGCAGGAATTCCATCACCCCGCGACGCGCCTTTTTCACCATCGGCGTGTCGGTGTGCACCACCATCCCTTCGTTCACGGGATAGGCGCAGGAGGCAAAGGGCTTCGGCGGCGCCTTCTCGATTTCGACCAGGCACATCCGGCAGTTGCCGGCGACGCTCAGCCGCTCGTGATAGCAGAAGCGCGGGATTTCCTTGCCGGCGGCCTCGCAGGCCTGCAGCACGTTGGAGCGCGGCGGGACATCGACGTCGATACCGTCAACAGTGACCTTGACCATCCCGCTTACTCCGCGGCCATGCGCGAAGAAGCCCCGCGCGATTTGTAGGCGGCGATCCGCGCCTCCATCTCCGGCCGGAAATGCCGGATCAGCCCCTGGATCGGCCAGGCCGCGGCGTCGCCGAGGGCGCAGATGGTGTGCCCTTCGACCTGTCGCGTGACCTGCTCCAGCGTGTCGATCTCTTCCGGTTCGGCGCGGCCCTGCACCATGCGGTTCATCACCCGCATCATCCAGCCAGTGCCTTCGCGGCACGGCGTGCACTGGCCGCAGCTTTCATGCTTGTAGAAGGCGCTGAGCCGGGCGATCGCTTTGACGATGTCGGTCGACTTGTCCATCACGATCACCGCGGCGGTGCCGAGGCCCGAGCGCACATCGCGCAGGCTGTCGAAATCCATCAGCACGGTGTCGCATGTGCTCTTCGGCAGCACCGGCACGGACGAACCGCCCGGGATCACCGCCATCAGATTGTCCCAGCCGCCGCGCACGCCGCCGGCGTAGGTCTCGATCAGTTCGCGCAAGGGGATGCCGAGTTCTTCCTCGACATTGCACGGCTTGTTCACATGGCCGGAGATGCAGAACAGCTTGGTGCCGGCATTCTTCGGGCGGCCGAGGGCGGAGAACCACGATGCGCCGCGGCGCAGGATGGTCGGCGCCACCGCGATGCTTTCGACATTGTTCACCGTGGTCGGGCAGCCATACAGGCCGACGGCGGCAGGAAATGGCGGCTTCAGCCGCGGCATGCCCTTTTTGCCCTCAAGGCTTTCGATCAGCGCGGTCTCTTCGCCGCAGATATAGGCGCCGGCGCCGCGATGCAGGTAGAGATCGAAATCCCAGCCCGAACCGCAGGCATTCTGGCCGATCAGCCCGGCCGCGTAGGCCTGGTCGATCGCGGCCTGCAGGCGCTGCGCCTCGTTGTAGAATTCGCCGCGGATGTAGATGTAGCAAGCATGCGCGCCCATCGCGAAGGAGGCGATCAGGCAGCCTTCGATCAGCTTGTGCGGATCGTGGCGGATGATGTCGCGGTCCTTGCAGGTGCCCGGCTCGGATTCGTCGGCGTTCACCACCAGGTAATGCGGCCGCGCGCCGATTTCCTTCGGCATGAACGACCACTTCATTCCGGTCGGGAAGCCCGCGCCGCCGCGGCCGCGCAGGCCGGAAGCCTTCATTTCGTCAACGATCGCATCGCGCCCGCGCGCCAGGATCGCCGCCGTGCCGTCCCAATCGCCGCGCGCGCGCGCGCCGGCCAGGCCCCAGTCATGGATGCCATAGAGATTGGTAAAAATCCGGTCTTTGTCGCTAAGCATTCGACTATTCCGTCTTCTCGAAGGAAAGCGAGGTCAGTGTGGTCGGCCCGCCTTCGGGCGCGGAAGTCTGCCGGCCGATGGTGGAACCCACCGGCGGGATTTCGCCCCGCTTCAGCGCTTCCAGCAGCGCCGTGGTCCGCGCGGCGTCCATGTCCTCGTAGAAATCGTCGTTGACCTGCAGGATCGGCGCGTTCACGCAGGCGCCGAGGCATTCCACCTCGGTCATGCTGAACAACCCGTCCTCGCTGGTTTCCTTCCAGCCCTTGATGCCCGTTGCCTTGCGGCAGGCATGCACCACCTCGTCGGAACCACGCAGCCAGCACGGCGTCGTGGTGCAGACCTGCAGGTGAAACTTGCCGACCGGGGCGGTGTTGAACATCAGGTAGAAGGTCGCGACCTCGTAGACCCGGATCGGCGGCATGCCGAGGATGCGGCCGATCTCGTCCATCGCCGCGACCGGCACCCAGGCGCTGCCGGTGGTGCGACCCATCTGGCGCTGTGCCAGATCGAGCAGCGGCAGCACGGCGCTGGCCTGTTTGCCTTCGGGATATTTCGCCACGAAGTAAGCAATCTTCGCTTCGCTTTCGGCATCGAAAGCGAAAGTCGCGGGTTGCACCACCGCCTGTGTGTTTGCTTCGGCCATGACTACCTGTCGATCTCGCCAAACACGATGTCGAGCGATCCGATGACCGCGACGGCATCCGCCAGCATGTGACGCTTGGACATCACCTCGATCGCCTGCAGATGTGCAAAGCCGGTCGGGCGAATCTTGCAGCGATAGGGGCGGTTGGTCCCGTCCGACACCAGATAGACGCCGAACTCGCCCTTCGGCGACTCGACCGCGGTGTAGGTGGCACCGGCGGGCACGTGGAAACCCTCAGTGTAGAGCTTGAAGTGATGGATCAGCGCTTCCATCGACCGCTTCATCTCGCCACGGGTCGGAGCGGCGAACTTGCGGTCCTGCACCTTCACCGGGCCCGGCTTCATCTTCGCCAGGCATTGCTGGATGATCTTCACGCTCTCCCGCATCTCGCCGATGCGCATGAGGTAGCGATCGTAGCAGTCGCCATTGCGGCCGACCGCGATCTTGAAGTCCACCTCGGAGTATTTCTCGTAGGGCTGCGCACGGCGCAGGTCCCAGGGCACGCCGGAGGCGCGCAGGCAGGGGCCGGTAAAGCCCAGGCCGAGCGCCTGTTCGGCGCTGACGGTGCCGACATCGACCAGACGCTGTTTCCAGATCCGGTTTTCGGTCAGCAGGGTCTCGAGATCGTCGATGAACTGCGGGTAGGTTTCGGCCCAGTTGAAGATTTTTTCTTCAAGGCCGGCCGGCAGATCCTTCGCCACACCGCCGACGCGGAAGTAGTTGGCGTGCATGCGCGCACCCGAGGCGGCCTCGTAGAACTCCATGAGCTTCTCGCGCTCTTCGAAGCCCCACAGCGACGGGGTGATGGCGCCGACGTCGAGCGCGTAGGTGGTCACGTTCAGCAAGTGGTTCAGGATGCGGGTGATTTCGCTGAACAGGGTACGAATCCACTGCGCGCGCTCGGGCACCGTGATGCCCAGCAGCTTTTCCGTCGCCAGGCAGAACGGGTGCTCCTCCGACATCGGGCTGCAGTAGTCCAGCCGGTCGAAATAGGGCAGCGCCTGGATGTAGCTTTTGTACTCGATCAGTTTCTCGGTGCCGCGATGCAGCAGGCCGATATGCGGATCGGCGCGCACGACCTGCTCGCCATCCATTTCCAGGATCAGGCGCAGCACGCCATGGGCGGCGGGATGCTGCGGGCCGAAATTGATCGAGTGGCTGTCGATCTCGACCGTTTTCGTCACGACCTCGTTCATGACCGATCCACCTTCTCGTCACCCGGCAACGACGTCATCGCTTCCCAGGGCGACAGGAAGTCGAAATTGCGGAAATCCTGGGTCAGCTTGACGGGTTCGTAGACCACCTGCTTGCGCTCCTCGTCGTAGCGCACCTCGACATACCCGGTGAGCGGGAAGTCCTTGCGCAGGGGATGCCCCTCGAAGCCGTAATCGGTGAGGATGCGGCGGAGGTCGGGCTGGCCGGAGAAGATGATGCCGAACATGTCCCAGGCCTCGCGCTCCCACCAGGTGGCGACCGGCCAGACCGTGTGCACGCTGGGCACCGGCTTGGTGTCGTCGGTGGTGACAATGACCCGCAGACGCTGATTCAAGGTGACCGACAGCAGGTTGTAGACCACGTCGAAGCGCTCTGCGCGCTCCGGCCAGTCCACCCCGCAGATATCGACGACCTGCTCGAACCGCAGCCCTTCGCCATCGCGCAGCGCCACCATCAGCGCATACAGCGAGTCGCGATCAGCCTGCACCACCAGCTCGTCCAACGCGAAGGACGTGCCACGCACCCCCGGCAGCGCCGCTACGGCCACTGCCACCGCCTGAAGGTCAGCCACGGAGAATGGTTCCTGTGCGGCGGATCTTTTTCTGCAATTGCAGGATCCCGTAAATCAGCGCCTCGGCCGTCGGCGGGCAGCCCGGCACATACACGTCCACCGGCACCACCCGGTCGCACCCGCGCACCACCGAATATGAATAATGATAGTAGCCGCCGCCATTGGCGCAGCTGCCCATGCTGATGACCCAGCGCGGCTCCGGCATCTGGTCGTAGACCTTGCGCAGGGCGGGGGCCATTTTGTTGGTCAGTGTGCCGGCGACGATCATTACGTCGCTCTGCCGCGGTGAGGCGCGCGGGATGATGCCCATGCGGTCAAGATCGTAACGCGGCATGTAGGCGTGGATCATTTCCACCGCGCAGCAGGCCAGACCGAAGGTCATCGGCCATAGACTGCCCGTGCGCGCCCAGTTCACCAGCTTATCCAGATTGGCGACGACGAAACCCTTGTCGGCCATCTCGCCGGTGATCCCCTTGATCACCGCGTCCTGCGCCGCCCCCGGTGGCAGCAACCCTGTTGCAGCATTCATACGCCTACTCCCAATCCAGGGCGCCCTTGCACCATTCGTAGATGAACCCGACCGTCAGCACGCCCAGGAAGGCCAGCATCGAGAGGAAGCCGAACAGCCCGATCTCCGACAGGCTGACCGCCCACGGGAACAAGAACGCCACTTCCAGGTCGAAGATGATGAACAGGATCGAAACCAGGTAGAACCGCACGTCAAAGCGCCGGCGCGCATCGTCGAATGCCTCGAACCCGCATTCATACGCCGACAGCTTTTCCGCATAGGGCTTCTGCCTGGCCGCGATCAGTGATCCTCCCACCATGGCAATCGCAATCACCGCGGCGATCCCGAGGAACACCAGGATCGGGAAATAGTCGACTAGATCCGGCATGGGATACCCTTCCATCAAGACGCCACGCCGGCTGATGCCGCATTGCAGCGCGATCGGACCTTAGCCGCAACGCGCGGCAACCGCCATAGGGCGGCTAGTGCATTTTCATTCGATTTCAAGGGGGAGATACGTGCAATGCGCAAAGCGCATTTTCTGCCGCCGCTGGCGCGAGAGACGGGGCTCGAACCCGCGACCTCCGGCGTGACAGGCCGGCGCTCTAACCAACTGAGCTACTCCCGCTTTGCGGCAGGCCGCAGCGTTTAAGACCCCTACCCTCCCCCGTCAACCCCATGTGGACGCTTTTCTGACGAAAGACTGAGCGCGCGGCCCGCGCATCTGAGTCCCACTCGGTACAGGTGCCCGCGATCCGCGAATCCGTGTGATCGGTCGAGGCAAATGGGGCACTGCAAAGCGCGCCCGGTATCGCTGAATGGCCCGCGTGACGGGCTGGGAATGGGCGGTGACGGGTTCGAACCGCCGGCCCTCTCGGTGTAAACGAGACGCTCTACCGCTGAGCTAACCGCCCGTGCGGGGTGATGTAGCCGAGGCGGCCGGAATCGAAAAGGGCCGCCCTTGCGGGCGGCCCTTGCCGTATCAGCGTGTCGCGGTGATCAGTTCACCGCGTCCTTCAGGCCCTTGCCCGGCTTGAAGCGCACCGAGGTCGACGCCTCAATAGCGATTTCCTCGCCGGTGCGCGGATTGCGGCCCTTGGAGGCCTTGCGGGTGGTGGTGCCGAATGAGCCGAAGCCCACCAGACGGACCTCTTCGCTTTTCTTCAGCGCCGCCTCGATCGCCGCGAAGACGGCGTCCACGACTTCGCTGGCCTTCGCCTTGGAGAGATCGGTCTTGTCCGCCACTTCGGCGATCAGATCCATTTTGTTCACTGCCGGATTTCCTGACTGGTTTTCTTGTTGCTGCGAATCGTCAAGTCACGGCTCAGCCGACGAATCGCCGCGGCTGAGCCATCACACTGGGAGCCATATTTCATCAGCGTCAACGAAACGCAACGTGAGTTTCGCGCCGTTTTCCCGCCGGTCCGATCTGCGGCCGGCAAACCCCGCCCTTACGGGCGGGGTCGTGTGCGGTTCAATGCGGCAGGGACGCCCCTGCTGCCGGCGCGGTGGCGGCAACGGGATCGGCGGGTTCCACCCAGTCGATCGGCTCCGGCTTACGCACCAGGGCCTGGAAGATCACCTCGTCGACATGTGCGACCGGCACCAGCTTGAGGTGCTTTTTCACATTGTCGGGGATTTCCGCCAGATCCTTCTCATTTTCCTTCGGGATGAACACCGTGGTGATCCCCGCACGCAGGGCTGCCAACAGTTTTTCCTTCAGGCCGCCGATCGGCAGCACCCGGCCCCGCAGCGTGATCTCGCCGGTCATGGCGATATCGCGCCGCACCGGGATACCGGTGAGCACCGAGACAATGCTGGTGGCCATGGCGATGCCGGCGGACGGGCCATCCTTCGGAGTCGCGCCCTCGGGCACATGGACATGGATGTCCTTCTTCTCGAACAACGTCGGCTTGATGCCGAAGGTCGCTGCCCGCGAACGGACGTAGCTGAGGGCGGCGGAAACGCTCTCCTGCATCACGTCACCAAGCTTGCCGGTGTGCTTCACATTGCCCTTGCCGGGCAGCATGACGCTTTCGATGGTCAGGATCTCGCCGCCCACCTCGGTCCAGGCCAGGCCAGTCACGGCGCCGACCATGTCCTCGGTTTCGACCTCGCCATAGCTGAACTTCCGCACGCCGGCGTATTTGTCGAGATTCTTGCGGTTGACCGCGACCTTCTTCGCCTTGCCGGTAACGATCTCCTTCACCGCCTTGCGGGCGAGGTTGGCGATCTCCCGCTCAAGGTTACGCACCCCGGCTTCGCGGGTGTAGTAGCGGATCAGGTCGCGCAACGCCTCGTCGGTGACGGCGAACTCGGTCGGCTTCAGGCTGTGCGCCTCGATCTGCTTGGCCAGCAGATGGCGCTTGGTGATCTCGACCTTTTCATCCTCGGTGTAACCGGGGATGCGAATGATCTCCATGCGGTCCATCAGCGGCTGCGGCATGCGCAGGCTGTTGGCGGTGGTGACGAACATCACATCCGACAGGTCGTAATCGACCTCCAGGTAGTGATCGGCGAAAGTGCTGTTCTGCTCGGGGTCGAGCACTTCCAGCAGCGCGCTCGACGGATCGCCGCGCCAATCCGCGCCCAGCTTGTCGATTTCATCGAGCAGGAACAGCGGATTGGAGGTCTTCGCCTTCTTCATGCCCTGGATGACCTTGCCCGGCATCGAGCCGATATAGGTCCGCCGGTGGCCGCGCACTTCCGCCTCGTCGCGCACGCCGCCGAGCGACATGCGCACGAAGTTGCGCCCGGTGGCACGCGCGATCGACTTGCCCAGCGAGGTCTTGCCCACGCCCGGCGGCCCGACCAGGCACAAGATCGGCCCACGCAGCTTCGGGCTGCGCGACTGCACCGCCAGATACTCCAGGATGCGTTCCTTGACCTTCTCCAGCCCGTAATGGTCGGCGTTGAGGATCTTCTCAGCCTCCAGCACGTCGTTGCTGACCTTGCTGCGCTTCTTCCAGGGGATCGACAGGATCCAGTCGAGGTAGTTGCGCACCACCGTCGCCTCGGCGCTCATCGGGCTCATTGAGCGCAGCTTTTTCAGCTCGCCCAGCGCCTTCTCACGCGCTTCCTTCGACAGCTTTGTCTTCTTAATCTTCTCTTCGAGTTCGGCGGTCTCGTCTTTGCCGTCCTCGCCCTCGCCGAGTTCCTTCTGGATCGCCTTCAGCTGCTCGTTCAGGTAGTACTCGCGCTGCGTCTTCTCCATCTGCCGCTTCACGCGGTTGCGGATGCGCTTCTCGACCTGCAGCACGCCGATCTCGGATTCCATGTGCGCGAACACGCGCTCAAGACGGTCGCCGACCTTAGCGGCCTCCAAGATCTCCTGCTTCTCGGCGATCTTGAGGTTCAGGTGCGCCGAGATCGTGTCCGCCAGCTTGCTGGGGTCTTCGATCTGGTTCAGCGAAACCAGCACCTCGGGGGCGATCTTCTTGTTCAGTTTGATGTACTGCTCGAACTGCGAAACCACCGAACGGCCGAGCGCCTCAAGCTCGCGCACCGGGCCGCCTTCGGCGTCCGGCAGCTTCTCGACGAAAGCCTCGAAATAGCTCTCGGTCTCCTTGAAGGCGGTGATCTTGGCGCGCCGCGTGCCTTCAACCAGCACTTTCACGGTGCCGTCGGGCAGCTTCAGCAACTGCAGAATGGTCGAGACGGTGCCCACGGCGTAGATGTCATCGGCCGAGGGGTCGTCCTGGTCCTTGTTCTTCTGGGCAACCAGCAGAATCTGCTTGTCGTCCTTCATCACCGCTTCCAGCGCGCGGACGGATTTCTCACGCCCGACGAACAGCGGCACGATCATGTGCGGAAACACCACGATATCGCGCAACGGCAACACCGGCAGCAAATCGGCCGGCACGGGCAAAATAGGGTTCTTCGGATCTGACGGCATTACAATGACCTCCTACGGGACGATCTGTCGGGAACCACAAGTCCAGACCAACCGCCCCTCAACCTTCACAAAGTGGCTCTTTGCAAAGACGTCCATGGGCACGGCCGCATCCACCAAGCCAGGCCGCCGCTGCAATGAGCCGACGGTTCGTCCCGGGTGATGCGCCCGGATATCGGCATTTCCCGTCCATGCCGCAAGACCTTGACAGAACGATGACGCCGGCACGGGTGACCGGCGCCCTCTGCAATGCTCAGCCCGCGTTCTCCACGCGTTCCTTGCCATAGGTAAACAACGGGTTGGCCCGGCTCTCCGCCACTTCCTTGTTGATCGTCACTTCCTCAACCCCGTCGAGGCTGGGCAGATCGAACATGGTCGCCAACAGGATCTGCTCCATGATCGAACGCAGCCCACGCGCGCCGGTCTTGCGGGCGATGGCGCGCCGCGCGACCGAAGCCAAGGCATCCTCGGTGAAGCTGAGTTTCACCCCCTCCATCTCGACCAGGCGGCCGTACTGCTTGACCACGGCGTTCTTCGGCTTGGTCAAGATCTCGATCAGTGCCGATTCGTCCAGATCCTCGAGCGTGGCGACCACCGGCAGCCGGCCGATGAACTCCGGGATCAGGCCGAAGCGCAACAGATCCTCCGGCTCGACCTCGCGCAGGATGGCACCCGTGCGCCGCTCATCCGGGCTGCGCACCTCGGCGCCAAAGCCGATGCCCGAGCCCTTGCCGCGGGCCGAGATGATCTTTTCCAGGCCCGCGAACGCCCCGCCGACGATGAACAGGATGTTGGTGGTGTCGACCTGCAGGAACTCCTGCTGCGGATGCTTGCGCCCGCCCTGCGGCGGCACGGAGGCCACGGTGCCTTCCATGATCTTCAGCAACGCCTGCTGCACGCCCTCGCCCGAGACATCGCGGGTGATCGACGGGTTGTCGGATTTGCGGCTGATCTTGTCGACCTCGTCGATATAGACGATGCCGCGCTGGGCGCGTTCCACGTTGTAGTCGGCGGCCTGCAGCAGCTTGAGGATGATGTTCTCGACATCCTCGCCGACATAGCCGGCCTCGGTCAGCGTGGTCGCGTCCGCCATGGTGAACGGAACATCGAGGATCCGCGCCAGGGTCTGGGCCAACAGCGTCTTGCCCGAGCCGGTGGGCCCGACCAGCATGATGTTGGACTTGGCGATCTCGACATCGTTGTTCTTCGCGCCGTGCGCCAACCGCTTGTAATGGTTGTGCACCGCGACCGACAGCACGCGCTTGGCATGCAGCTGGCCGATGACGTAGTCGTCAAGGACCTTGCAGATCTCCTTCGGTGTCGGCACCCCATCGCGGGACTTCACGAGGTGCGTCTTGTGCTCCTCGCGAATGATGTCCATGCACAACTCGACGCATTCATCACAGATGAACACCGTCGGGCCGGCGATGAGTTTCCGCACCTCGTGCTGCGACTTGCCGCAGAACGAGCAATAGAGGGTGTTCTT
This sequence comes from uncultured Rhodospirillales bacterium, assembly GCA_903881515.1. Lineage (GTDB taxonomy): Bacteria > Pseudomonadota > Alphaproteobacteria > Acetobacterales > Acetobacteraceae > CAIRTN01. Next base: position 17,323 of record CAIRTN010000360.1, read on the forward strand.
GGAATCGCCGGATTTGCTGCTCATACGCACTCCTGCCCCGTGTTTACGGGGACGCAAGGACTGAATTCTAGACCCCGGCGACGGGGGCCTACAAGAACCGCCCCCGCCGGGATGGCGGGGAAGGCGTCACATTCCCGGAAGGCGGGCCAATCCGGCCCTGTCCGGCACGTCACTTCAAGTGAAATCAAGCAATTTTCGTGCCGCGCGGTGCCGGTTTACGCCTTCGACTCGGCGTCCGGTAGCGGGCGGGTTTCCACCACCTCGTCGATCAGGCCGAAATCGCGTGCATCCTCCGCCGACATATACGTGTCGCGTTCCAGCTTGCGCTCGATCGCTTCCACCGGCTGTCCCGTATGCTTCACATAGATGTTGTTCAGCAGACGGCGCGTGAAAAGGATTTCGCGTGCCTGGATATCAATATCGGTAGCCTGGCCCTGCGCGCCGCCGGAGGGTTGGTGCACCATGATCCGGGCATTCGGCAGCGCGAAACGCTTGCCTGCGGCGCCGGCGGTCAGCAGCAGGCTGCCCATCGAGGCGGCCATGCCGATGCAGACGGTGGAAACCGGGCTGCGGATGTACTGCATGGTGTCGTAGATCGCCAGGCCGGAGGAAACCACACCGCCAGGGCTGTTGATGTAGAATGCGATGTCCTTGTTCGGATTCTCGCTCTCCAGGAACAACAACTGCGCCGAGATCAGGCTGGCGACCTGGTCATAGACCTGGCCGGTGAGAAATATGATCCGCTCCTTCAACAGGCGCGAGTAAATGTCGTACGACCGTTCGCCCCGCGCGGTCTGCTCGACCACCATGGGGACCAGATTGTTGTTGTAGACCTCAACGGGGTCTCGATCACCAATGCCAAACACTGCTCTTGAACCTTCCAAACGCCCGAAAACGGTCCGGCGCGACCTTGCCCCCCGAGGAGCAACACCATGACGAATCAGCTTCACCTGCCCGGCAGCATAAAGCGTAAGCGTTAAATAGGCACAAACGCGCGATCTTCCAAGCCGGGGGCTGCTCCAACAAAAAAGTAAGGCCTTCACCGGCGCAAACCGGTGAAGGCCCCTTGCAGTCCTGGATGGCCGAACGGTCAGACCGCCGGCGCGTCCTCTTTGGTCAGCTCTTCCGGCGTCACCGACTGATCGGTCACGGTGGCGAGCTCCAGCACGAAGTCGACCACCTTCTCCTCAAAGATCGGCCCGCGCAGCGATTCGGCCGCCTGCGGGTTCTTGCGGAAGAAGTCCATCACCATCTGTTCCTGGCCCTGGTAGCGGCCGGCCTCGGCGCGCATGGCCCGGTTCATCTCCTCGGCCGACACGGTCAGGTTGTTCACCCGGCCGATCTCGGACAGCAGCAGACCCAGCTTCACCCGGCGCACCGCGATCGTGCGGTATTCCGCCTTCAGCGTCTCGTCGTCCTTGCCCGCGTCTTCGGCGTCGGCATTGCCCTGGGCGCGATCCTGTTCCAGGCGCTTCCAGATCTGCTCGAACTCGGCTTCAACCATGCTGGACGGCACTTCGAAGGCCGAAACCGTCGCCAGCGCGTCGAGCAGCTGGCGCTTGATCTTCAGGCGGGTCAGCTGGTCGAATTCGCGCTGCATCTGCTGCACGATCAGGCCGCGCAGTTCTTCCAGCGTGTCGAAACCGACCTTCTTGGCCATCTCGTCATCGATCGCCGGGATGACCTGCTTCTTCAGCGCCTTGGCGTCGATGTCGAAGGTAGCATCCTTGCCGGCCAGTTCCTTGGAGCCGTATTCGGCGGGGAACGAGACGTTGATCACCTTGCTCTCGCCGGCCTGCATGCCCACCAGCTGTTCGGTGAAACCGGGGATGAACCCGCCGCCGCCAACCTCGATGTCCATGTCCTTGGCTTCGCCGCCGGGGAACGGAACCCCATCAACCTTGCCGAGGAAATCAACCTGCAGCATGTCGCCGACCACGGCCGGACGAACCTCGGTCTCCTCGATCAGGTCGCGTGAGCGCTTGGCGATGTCTTCCAGCACCTTGCCGATCGCCTCTTCCGTGGGCTCGGCCTTCATGCGCGTCAGCGCAATCGACGCGAAATCGGGCATCGCGATTTCGGGCAGCACCTCGACCTCGACCTTGAATTCCAGGTCCTTGGCGTCGCCGATGGTCACGATCTCGACCTTCGGTTGCGCCGCCGAGCGCAGGCCGCGATCGTTCAGGATGGAGTTGGTGCTTTCGTTGACCGTCTCCTCCAGGATCTCGCCCATCACCGCCTGGCCGTAGCGGGCCTTGACGATGGACATCGGCACCTTGCCCGGGCGGAAGCCGGGCAGGTTGATGGTCTTGCTGAGCTCCGTGAGCCGCGCCGAACGCTTGCCCTCGATATCCCCGGCCGGCACTACCACCGTCCAGCCGCGCTTCAGCCCCTCGGAGAGCGTCTCGGTCACCTGCATCTGTCGGAAAACCCTTGGTCCTATGAGTTGGACCATCGCCGGTTGGTGCGGGCGGAGGGACTTGAACCCCCACGGCTTACGCCACCAGAACCTAAATCTGGCGTGTCTACCAATTTCACCACGCCCGCCGGTAACGGTCGCGAGCGCGGGGCTTTAGCGCAACGCGATCGTAATGCCAAGGCTAGCCGAGCAATGCCTGTGCACAGGCATCGAGGATCGCGCTCTCGTCCAGGCCGTATTCGCGGTAGAGATCGGGAATATCGCCACTCTGGCCAAAATGATCCGGGCCCAGCGGCACCACACGCTGGCCGCGCACGGCGCCCAGCCAGGCATGGGCCGCTGGATGGCCGTCCAGGATGGTGACCAGCGCGGAGCCTGGGGCCATCGGGGCCAGGATGCGCTCGATATGCGAGAGCGCCGCCGGATCGCCGGTGCGCCGGGCGCGCGCGGCGGCAATCCAGCCGGCATGCAGGCGGTCCGGCGAGGTGATCGCCAACAGGCCGGCGCCAGGCTCCTCGGCAGCCAGCTCGGCAAAGGCCGCCTCGGCCTCGGGGGCGACCGGCCCCTGATACGCCAGTGCTATGCGTGCGCCGGGCGCCGGGGGCACCGCCCAGTGGGCGCCGGCAATCACCGCCGCCGGGTCCAGCGTGCGGGTGGGCTGGGCGATCTGCCGTGTGGACAGGCGCAGCCACACCGCCGAGCCGTCGGGCTGCTGCATGTGATGGAACGCATGCCGCAGCAGGATGGCGAGTTCGTCCACATGCGACGGCTCGAAACTGGCCAGCCGGTCGCTGCTCATCCCGATCAACGGGGTGTTGATTGACTGGTGCTGCCCCCCCTCGGGGGCCAACGAAATACCGGAAGGTGTTGAAACCAAAAGGAACCGCGCATCCTGGTAGCAGGCGTAGATCAGCGCATCGAGGCCACGGTTGACGAACGGGTCATAGACCGTGCCGATCGGCAGCAGCCGGGCGCCATGCAGTCCGGGGGCAAGCCCGGCGGCGCCAAGCAGCAGAAACAGGTTCTGCTCGGCGATGCCCAGTTCGATATGCTGGCCCTCCGGCGTCATGCCCCAGCGCTGCGCGCTGGCCAGTTTGGCGTCGCGGAACACGTCATTGCGGGTGTGCCGGTCAAACACGCCGCGGCGGTTCACCCACGGGCCCAGATTGGTCGAGACCGTGACATCGGGGCTGGTGGTGACGATGCGGGCGGCGAGGTCCTTCAGGGCCCCCTGCCCGCGCCCGATCTCCGCCAGCATCTCGCCGAAGCCGTTCTGAGTGGCCATTTTTCGGCCGGCCACCTTCGGCGCGGGCAGAAACTCGGGGATTTCGACCAGGGGCGCCTGCAGGCGGCGGCCTTCCGGTGTGAGCGGTGTGGCGAAGGGCACGGTGCCGAGGAAGTGGGTGAAGGCGGCATCGTCGAGCTCCAGGCCTTCCAGACGGTCCCACTCATGGCCGGGGCGAATCCGGTTGGCGGCGCGAAAGCCCTCCATCTGCTCCTTGGTCATCAGCCCGGCATGGTTATCCTTGTGGCCGGCGAAGGGCAGCCCCATGCCCTTGATGGTGTAGGCGATGAAGCAGGTCGGCTGGTCGCCGGCGGCATCGGCCTCGCGGAAATGCTCGATCAACGTCTCGATGTCATGCCCGCCAAGATTGGTCATCAGCGCCGCAAGCTCGTCGTCGCTCAACGGGTCGATGATGGCACGCACGCCCTTGCTGCGGCCAAGATCAGTCAGCAACACCTGCCGCCAGGCCGCGCCCCCCTGAAAGGTCAACGCGGCGTAGAGCGAGTTCGGGCAGTCGTCGATCCAGGAGCGCAGGGTCTCGCCGCCCGGCCGGGCGAAGGCCGCCTGCAGCTTGCGGCCGTATTTCATCGTGACGACGTTCCAGCCCATGTCGCGGAACAGGCCCTCGATGCGGCCGAACAGACGGTCGGGCACAACGGAATCAAGGCTTTGCCGGTTGTAGTCGATCACCCACCAGACATTGCGAACGTCGTGTTTCCAGCCCTCCAGCAGGGCCTCGTAAATATTGCCCTCATCGAGTTCGGCGTCGCCCGCAATCGCGATGTGCCGCCCCGGCGGCAGGTCGGTGCGGCCGAGGCCATGCAACCGGACATAGTCCTCAATGAGTGCGGAAAAGCTGGTCATCGCCACGCCCAGGCCGACGGAACCGGTGGAAAAATCCACCTCGTCACCGTCCTTGGTGCGGCTGGGGTAGGATTGCGCACCACCGAACTGGCGCAGGCCCTCCATCTTTTCAATGGTCTGGCGGCCGAGCAGCCAATTGATGGCGTGAAACACCGGCCCGGCATGCGGCTTCACCGCAACGCGGTCCTGCGGGCGCAGCATCTCGAAATACAGCGCGGTCATGATCGACAGGCACGAGGCGCAGGAAGCCTGATGCCCGCCAACCTTCAGCCCATCGCGATTGGGCCGGATATGATTGGCGTTATGGATCATCCAGGAGGCGAGCCAGAGCAGCTTGCGCTCAACCTGTTTCAGCACGGCAAGCCGGCCGGGGTCGAGCAGCGCGCGGGCGGGGGAAATTTCGTTCATGCCGCTCTCCTGATCAGGTGGCGCAGTCTACATCGGCGGACGCGCGCGCGACAGCAAGTCCGGCAGATCCTCCGCGATCAGCCCGGGGCCAGCCAGACGCGCCGCCGCGCCGTGCAGCCAGGCCGCGGCGCAGGCCGCCGGCCACGGCGCCATACCCTGGGCCAGCAGGCCGGAAATGATGCCGGCAAGCACATCGCCCGCCCCGGCGGTGGCAAGCCAGGGCGGGGCGTTCTCGTTGATCGCCACCCGGCCGTCGGGCGCGGCGATGATGGTGTCCGCTCCTTTCAGCAGCACCACCGCGCCGGTCGCCGCCGACGCCGCACGCACGGCAGCGATGCGATCTTCGCCGGGCGGCCCGAACACACGGGCGAACTCGCCGGCATGCGGCGTCAGCACGGCCGCGCCGCGCAGATCGGCCGGCGTGCCGCGGATGGCATCCGCATCAACCACAACCTGCCGCCCGGTCCCGAGCAGCTTCACCTCCGCCGTGCCCAGGCCAGGACCAACCAGCCAGACAGTACGGCGGCGATCCTTCAGCAATTCCAGCGGGTCCGTCTCGGTTACCAGCAGCCCCGGTTCGCCCGTGCGATAAACATCTGCGCACCCGAGCGCGGCAATGCTCACCAGCCCCGCCCCCACGCGCCGCGCGGCCGCGGCGGCAAGACGCGCGGCACCGGTCATCTCAGCCCCGCCGATAATGGTGACGTGACCGCGGCTGTATTTGTGATCCCCCGCCCCCGGCATCGGCAACGACCAGAGGTCCGGCGCATTGGCCCAACACGCGATCGGCGGCATCACCTCCGCCGGCATGCCGATATCCGCCAGCACAACCTCGCCACACAGCCCCCGCCCAGGCAGCAGCAAATGGCCGGGTTTCCGCCGAAAAAAAGTGACCGTCAGTTCCGCCGCCGCCACCGCACCCCGTGGCGCGCCCGTCGCCCCATCCAGGCCGGAGGGAACATCCACCGCGACAATCCGCCGCGCCGCGGCCAGCACAGCGGAGATCGCGCCCGCCACCGGCCGCGCCAACCCCGCGCCAAACACCGCATCGATCACAAGCTCAGCCCGCGCCGCTTCCGCGGCCGTGAACGGCACCACCGGACACGGCGTGTCCGGCCGGCCCTGCAGCCCTGCGACCGCAACCGGCCAGCCCGCAAAGTGCAGCATCCGCGCGGCGACTAGGCCATCGCCGCCATTATTGCCCGGCCCGGCCAGCACCAAGGTCCGGCACGGCCGGTAACGCCGGCGTATCGCGGCAGCGACAGCCGCCCCGGCGTTCTGCATCAGGGTCGCAACCGGCAGCCCCCGCCGTACCGCCGCCGCATCGGCCAGCGCCATCTCGGCCGGAGTCAGGAGTTCATGCCTCGCCATCCCCCTATTCTTGGCCCCTCGCCGCGCGCATGCAACGTGACGGTTGAAAATCGGCTAGGATGCTGCAGCGCAACAGGAGTCGCTTGCATGGCAGTCATCATCACGGTCGCGCAGCAGAAGGGCGGGGCGGGCAAAACCACGCTGGCCGCGAGCCTCGCCGCCGCACTCGCCGCAACCCGCAAGGTCGCCGTGCTCGACATCGATCCCCAGCGCAGCCTGGCGCGCTGGCACGCGCTGCGCACCGCCCGCAAGGTGCCGCCCGTGCACCTGTCCGATATCTCTGGCTGGCGGCTGGCCGGCGAGATCGACAAGCTCAAGCGCAGCTTCGACGTGATCCTGGTCGACAGCCCGCCACAGATCGATACCGACGCCAAGCTGGCGATCCGCGCGGCCGATCTGGTGCTGATCCCGGTGCAGCCTTCGCCGCCGGATCTCTGGGCCGCCGAAGGAACGCTGAAACTGGCCGCAAGCGAAAAGCGCCCGACCCGCATTCTGCTGAACCGGGCGCCGGCGAGCGGCAAGCTGCGCGCGACAGTGGAAGCCGAACTGGCGGCGCAGGGGCTGCAGCGCCTTACGGCAACCCTCGGCAACCGCCAGGGCTTTGCCAACGCGTTCGCGCAGGGGCTCGGCGTCAGCGAGACGGCACCGAAATCACTCGCAGCGCAGGAACTGAACAGCGTGATCGCTGAGCTTCAGGCGCTGTTGTCTTTCCAGAGGTAAAGCCCGGCGGCGACGATGATGCCGATTCCGGTTAAGGTTGCCAGATCGGGCCACTCGCCCCAGAACACCGCGCCGATCAACGTGGCATAGACGAGGCGCCGTATTCGAACGGGGCGACCATCGAAGCCTGGCCGGTCCGGTAACCTTCGGTCATCAGCATCTGTGCCACGCCCGACACTAGGCCGATGCCGATCAGACCTGCGAGTTGCGGCCAACTCGGCGTGACCCAGACCGGGATGGTCAGCAGGGCGCACATCACCGTGCCGCCGATGGCGAACCACAGCACGATCGCGACATTGCGCTCACCCAGGCCGCCCATGCGCCGGATGGTGATCATCGTCAGTGCCCAGAACACCACCCCGGCCAGCACCACCAGCACCGGGATCACCTCCATGCCGGTCTCCCGCCAGGGCTGCACGATCACCAGCACCCCGGCCAGACCGGTCAGCACCACGCCCAGGCGCTTGGCGCCGACCCGCTCGCCCAGCATCGGGATCGACAACAGGGTGAGCAGCAACGGCATGGCAAAGCCGAGCGCGGTGTTGAACGCCAGCGGCAGATGCGCATAGCCATAGAACGCACAGCCCATGCCGCCGCAGCCCAGCACGGTGCGCCGCACATGATCCCACGGCCGGCGCGTGCGCAGCGCGGAAATGCCCCCCTCGCGCCACAGCAGCGGCGCCACGGTGATCGCCGCGAACAGGCTGCGAAACAGCATCACCTGCACCGTCGGAATACCGGCCGACGAGGCCTTCACCAGAGCGGAGGCGAAAGTGAAACCAGCGGAAGACACCAGCACACACAGGATGGCATGGCGCCGCAACGCCGCTTCGTCAGACATTCGCCACAGGCCTCCCCGCCCCGACCATGAGGCGGTTTTGCGGCGATGGAAAGGCCGGGACCGGAAACAAAATGTTTGCGTGTTTCGCCGCGGAATTTCCGGCTAGCTTCGGCGTCATAAGCCGGGGGACCCAAAAATGAGCGATATCGACCAGACGGATATGACGGTGCTGACGCAGAGCGAGATCGACCAGCGCGTGTTCGATCTCTACGACGAATATTGCCACGGCCGGATGGACCGCCGATCCTTCCTGCAGCGTGCCGCCGTCACCGTCGTCGGCGGCCTGGCGATGGCGCAGTCCTTGCTGCCGCGCTACGCCCAGGCGCAGACGATCTCCTTCACCGACGAGCGGATGAAGGCGACCTACGTGTCCTACCCCTCGCCGGGCGGCAATTCCGGCACGATGCGCGGCTATCTGGTCCAGCCCGCGGGCAAGGGGCCGTTCCCCAGCGTCCTGGTGGTGCATGAAAACCGCGGGCTGAACCCCTATATCGAAGACGTCGCGCGCCGGCTCGCGGTCGAGGGCTATCTCGCCCTGGCCCCCGACGGCCTCGCACCGGTCGGCGGCTACCCAGGCAACGACGATGACGGCAAGGACCTGCAGGCGAACCTGGACCAGGGCAAGCTGCGCACCGATATGCTCAACAGCGCGAAATACCTGAAGGCCCACGCCCTCTCGTCGGACAAAATGGGCGTCACCGGATTCTGCTGGGGCGGCAGCACCACCAACTACCTCGCCGGCGCCCTCGGCGCCGACCTGAAGGCCGCGGCCCCGTTCTATGGTGCGCCGGCGGACGCCGCGGCGATCCCGGCCATCAAGGCGGCGATCGTCGCACACTACGCCGAACACGACGAACGGCTGACCTCGATGTGGCCGGGCTATGACAAGGCACTGAACACCACCGGCGTTGCGCATGAAGGCTTCGTCTACCCGGGCACACAGCACGGGTTCCACAACAATTCGACCCCGCGCTACCACGAAGCCTCCGCCAAGCTCGCCTGGGAACGGACCCTGGTGCTGTTCAAGCGCACGCTGGTTTAGGCGTTAAGGCCAGGGGTAATGCCCTGGCCTTACTTGCATTCCCCGATCCCGTCCGGCACGCGCCGGGCAAGAGTGGCCTGTTCGAAGGCATAGGCGAAGCGGAGCAGGGTTGCCTCGGTCCAGGCCCGGCCGGTGAAGGTGGCGCCAATCGGATAGGGCGGGGATTTCGCCTTGCCGAAGCCGGAGATGAAACCTGCGGGAACCATGACGCTGGGGTATCCCGCCTTGGCGGCGATGCCGGCGCCGGTGGTCGCGGGGAAGAACACCGCGTCTAGCTTATGCTCCTTCATGTAAGCGTCGAGGCCGTTGGTCCGGCTGGCCCGCAGATCGGTGCGGCGGGCGGCCTTGTATTCGGGTTCGGACAAGTCGCCCTTGGTGCTGGCGGCCGCGCGGAACAGGTCCTGCCCGAAGCGTAAAGCGGTGTCCGGGTGAGCGGCGTTGTAGGCGATGATATCCTCGATCGTGCGCATCTTGCTGCCTTTAGCCCAGTCGCGCAGGTAGAGATGCAGGTCGTGCTTGAGTTCGTACATGAACACCAGCGAGACACGGGTAACCTGGTTCAATCCAGGGCTTTCCGGATTGCGGTTGAGCACGGGGAACTCCGTGCCGGGACCGGGCAGCCAGCCATCGGTGGCGATGTTGGCGCGGACCAGGGTGGCACCCTGCTCGACGAGCACCGCCAGCGCCTTTTCCATCACCTTGCGGGCATCCGGGGCAAGCTGGGAGAAGTAGATGTCGTTGCCAGGGTCCGACGGGTCAGACGGCACGCCGATGCGCGCGCCCTTCAGGCCGTCGGTGCGCAGGTCTGACGTGTAGTCGGCGGGGCGCTGCATCTTTAGCGTGGCCGGGTCGAGCGGGTCCTGCTGCGCCAGCACGTTGAGCAGGATGGCGCTGTCGCGCACCGTCCGCGTCATCGGGCCGGCGGTGTCCTGGCTGGCGGCGATCGGGATGATCCCGGCGCGGCTGATCAATCCCACGGTGGGTTTAACGGTGACGACACCATTGAGATTGGCCGGCGACAGCAGGCTGCCCGACGTTTCGGTGCCGATGCTGGCCGCCGCCAGACCGGCGGCGACGGCAACGGCAGAGCCGGCCGACGAGCCGCCGGGGGGCACGATGGGCACACCCTTGGCATCGAGCGCCGGCGCATAGGCATTGCGCACCTGCCCGCCGAGCGAGGAGTAGCCGGAGGGCATGCCGGTCGCAAGGATATTGGCGAATTCGGTGAGGTTCGCCTTGCCGAGGATAACGGCGCCGGCCTGGCGCAGCAGTTTGGTGACCGTGGCATCGCGCTTGGCAAAGGCATCGGCCAACGCGACCGAGCCAGCCGTGGTGTGCTGCCGGTCGCCGGTGGCGATATTATCCTTCAGCAGCAACGGGATGCCTTCCAGCGGGCGGGCGGTCTTGCGCTTGCCTGCATCAAGCTTCTCGGCGATCGTCAGCGCATCGGGGTTGAGTTCGCGCACCGAGTTGAAACTGGGGCCGGCGCGGTCGAGCGCCTCGATGCGGGCGGTATAGCCGCGCACCAGATCCGCGGCGGTGGTTTCGCCCGTACTCAGGGCCTTGCGCAGATCGGTAATGGTGGTGTTGGCGATGCAGACCATGGGTTCCTCGGCGAAGACGGGAGCGGTCAGAATGGTGGTGAGCAGAAGCGCGACAGCGAGGCAGCGTCGCCGCGCCCGGGACATGGCACTCAAGCCGTCAGTTTCTGGTACAGCGCCGGATCGGTGGCGCCCTCGGTGCTGAACAGCAGCACGCGGCTACCGGGCGTCAGGTTCAGCGCCGCGCGCGAGGCAGGGTCGGCGGCGGCCAGCAGCAAACCGGCCAGACCGGCGACGCCGGATTCGCCCGAGACGATGCCAAGCCGCGCCAGCTTGCGCATACACGCGACCGCGGCATCATCGCTGACCGCCATGAACGCCGCGGCGCCCCGGTCAAGCTCCTGCCAGGCGAGCAGGCTGGGTTCGCCGCAGGCGAGGCCCGCCATCAAGGTGTCGAGATCGCCGGGGATCGCGGTGGGCTGGCCGTATTCGCAACTGACCATCAGGCAGGCGGCACGGTCGGGCTCGACCACGATCAGTTCCGGCGCCGGCCGGTAGGTGGCGCGCATCTGGGCAGATACCGCCGCGGCAACACCGCCGACACCGCCCTGGATGAAAACATGCGTCGGCGGCGCGCCGTCCCATTGCTGGGTCGCTTCATCGGCCATCAGACGATAGCCCTGCATCACGTCCACCGGAACCGTGGTGTAGCCCTCCCACGAGGTGTCGGAGATCACGAACCAGCCATGCGCGGCGGCAACGCGGGCGGCCTCGCGCACCGCGTCGTCGTAATTGCCCGGCACCACACGAACCTCGGCGCCATAGGCCGCGATGGCGTCGATCCGGCCCTGGCTGACGGTTTCGTGCACGAAGATGACGCAGCCGCAGCCGAAGCGCTGTGCGCCCCAGGCGACGGAGCGGCCATGATTGCCGTCGGTGGCACAGCAGACGGTGATGCCTGCAACCGCCTCGCTGTGGGTACGCGCGATCAGGTCCGCGGTCGTCACGTTCGGCGCGACGTTGCGGCGCGCCAGCTCGCTGGCCAACACGCGGGAGACGGCATAGGCGCCGCCGAGCGCCTTGAAGCTGCCCAGGCCGAAACGGCCAGACTCATCCTTCAGCCGGATCGTGGCGACATCCGCCTCCACGGCGAGGCTTGGCAACTCATGCAGCGGCGTCGGCGCATAACCGGGCCAGGAGGTGATCTCGGCACGGGCCCGCCGATAACCGGACTCCGTGAGCACCACCAGGCCGGGTGTGCCGGCGCGGGGGTTCGGGAACACGCTGAAGGGAGTTGGGTCGAGCATGGGTCAGTCTCGCGCGATGGGGTGGGATGTCACAAGGGGACGCGATCAGGCGCCGATACCCGAAATGTCAAACGGCGTGGTCTGGTAGAGTTCGTTGATCCAGTTGCCGAACAGCAGATGGGCGTGGCTGCGCCAGCGGTTCTGCGGCGGCAGCTTGGGATTGTCATGCGGGAAATAGTCGCGCGGGATCGCGATCGGCTTGCCGGCGGCGACATCGCGGAAATACTCCTCCCCCAGCGAGGCGCTGTCGTACTCGATGTGGTTGAACATGTGCAGCGCGTGATGCCTGGCGTCGTCGAGCAGGCAGAGCCCGGCCTCGTCAGACTCCATCAGGATGCGCAGGCCGCTGCCGGGCGGAATCTCGGCACGCCGCACCTCGGTCCAGCGCGAGACAGGAACCGAGAAATCGTCGGAGAAGCCGCGCAGATACGGCGACGTCGGTTCCAGCAGGTGGTGGCGGTAGACGCCGAACATCTTGGCCGGCAGATCGTGCTTGGGCATACCATAAAAATGATGCACCGCGGCCTGTGCGCCCCAGCAGATGTTGAAACAGGCATGCACGTTGGTCTGCGTCCAGTCGAACACACGGCGCAGTTCGTCCCAATAGGTAACCTGTTCGAACGGCATCTGTTCCACCGGCGCGCCTGTAATGATGAAGCCGTCGAACTTCTCCGAGCGGACATCCTCCCAGTCCTGGTAAAACGAGATGATGTGGTCAGACGGCGTATTGCGCGGCACGTGATTGGTCATCTTGACCAGCGTCAGTTCCACCTGCAGCGGCGAGGCGCCCAGCAGCCGGGCAAACTGGGTCTCGGTCTTCACCTTGTTCGGCATCAGGTTCAGCAGGCCAATGCGCAGCGGGCGGATGTCCTGCCGGATGGCGTCGGTCTCCTGCATCACCATCACGCCTTCGGCGTCAAGCACGGACCTGGCGGGCAGGTTGTCAGGAATCTTGATCGGCATCGCGGCACTCACCCCAGTTTCTGGCGGGCGTTACCGATCCGTGGCGTATCCCGTTTGGTTGCCGGTTTGGCCACATCCTCCCTCGCGGGAGCGCCACCTTGCTCGGGAAGCAGGTTGGCGTCGGGCACAGGCCCAACTCTTGATGTAACCGCAGATTTAGGTGTTTCGCGCGCGGACCGCAAGGTATCCGGGTTTTCCGAACGGCCGGCCCGTGCGAAGACATCATCACCAATCAGGGAGGCAGCGATGCAGGTCACCATCCTCGGCGGCGGCGGATTTCTCGGGCAGCGCGTGGCCAAGGCGCTGGCAGCGAGCGGGCAAATCGGCGGGCGCGCCATCAGCGGCATGACCCTGTTCGACCTGGCGCCGCCGCGCCCGGTGGAAGCGGCCTTCACGGTGCGCTGCGTCGGCGGCGATATCACCGCGCTGCCCGAGGGCGTGATCGGGCAGGAAACCGGCGTGGTGTTCCATCTGGCGGCCGTGGTCAGCGCGGCGGCGGAAGCGGATTACGAACTGGGCCGGCGGGTCAATGTGCGCGGCACCGATGCGGTGATCGACGCCTGCCGGGCGCTAAAGGTGCCGCCGCGGGTGGTGTTCACCTCGTCGATCGCCAGCTTTTCCGGTGGACAGGATGCGGTGCTGGCCGACGATGCCCGGCAGATGCCGGCAAATTCCTATGGCGCGCAGAAGGCGGCGGCCGAACTGTTCCTCAACGACGCGTCCCGGCGCGGCTTTCTCGATGCCGTCTGCCTGCGCCTGCCGACGGTCATCGTGCGGCCCGGCCGGCCGAACAAAGCGGCGAGCAGCTTCTTCTCCGGCATCGTGCGCGAGCCCCTGCTCGGCCTGGAGACCGACCTGCCGGTGCCCGACGACTTCAAGGTCTGGATCGGTTCGCCCCGCGCGGCCACCGGCTGGCTGGTGCAGGCCGCCGGGCTAGAAACCGCGCCGATGGGGCTGAACCGCAGCCTGAACCTGCCAGGACTGAGCGTGACGGTGGGCGAGATTCTCGCGGCGCTGGAAACGGTCCGGCCGAACGCCTCGGGGCTGGTGCGCCGCGTCGCAGACCCGGTGATCGCGGAAATCGTCGGCGGCTGGCCAGCGAATTTTGCCGCCGAACGGGCGGTGAAACTCGGCTTCAACACCCATGAACCGCTGGTCGATGTGATCTCGGCGTTCGTCGCGGACGATCTGGACGCAACGAAGGCCGATCGGGGCATGGCCTAAACTGCTGCCAGCAATGCCAAATTAGCGGATCCGCGTGTAGGATTTCCTTCATTCAGCCATGTTTTACTGGTCACTTAACCCCGGGCCGCGTCGCGGCCCGGATTTTGTGATTCTTGCCGGCGCCTCGACTGGGCACCGGCACTTGGTTGGGATGATCGCACCGGATGGCTTCGACCCCCGGCGTCGCATTCCTGGGCTGGGCGGTTGGATCGCGCGTTTCCGCGTTCCTGGGCGGGAAAGCCGTGCCGCGCGAGTCCGACGAAGCCGACGCACCAGTTCGCCACAAGCGCCCTTTCAACGAATGGCTGCTTCACCTACCCGCGACATTCCGCGCGCTGGTCCGCAGTGATGAGCTTTGGCTGGTGCTGCTGGCGGCTCTTGTCGGTCTGCTGGCCGGCCTAAGTGTCACCGCGATGACGACCGTTACGCAGTTTGCGCATCGAGTGCTGTTCCAGTTGGACACGCGCGAGCGTCTGTCCGGTCAAGTCGATATCAACACGCTGTCGGTGCTGCTGGTGCCCAGCCTGGGCGGCTTGCTGGTCGGCGCGCTGGCGGTAGCAGTGGCGAAATGGTGGCCACGCCGCGCGGTGGACCCGATCGAGGCGAATGCGCTCTACGGCGGGCGGATGTCGCTGAACGACAGCCTGGTCGTCGTCGGACAGACCATGCTGTCCAACGCGGTCGGCGCATCGGTGGGCCTGGAGGCCGGCTATACCCAGCTCGGGGCGGCGATTGCTTCACGCTTCGGCCGGCTGTTCCGGGTGCGCCGCAACGATCTGCGGCTGCTGGTGGGCTGCGGCGCGGCCGGGGCGATCGCGGCGGCGTTCAACGCGCCGCTGACCGGGGCCTTCTATGCGTTCGAACTGGTGATCGGCACCTACGCAATCGCAACACTGGCCCCGGTGGTGGTGTCATCGATCGCCGCGGTGATGGTGGTACGGGTGCTGATCCCGGACGAATACGAATTCGCGGTCCGGGTGCCGACAGCGATCGAGGCCGGGGCGTTCCCGGCGATCCTGCTGCTCGGTGTGGTCTGCGCCCTCGGCGGCATCCTGATCATGCGCGGGGTGACGCTGACGGAAACCGCGTTCCGCCGCTCCGGCGTGCCGGTCTGGCTGCGGCCCGCCATCGGCGGGCTGGTGGTCGGCGTGCTGGCATTGATCTCGCCACAGGTTCTGTCATCCGGGCATGCGGCGCTGGAGGTCAGCCTGCAGGCGCCGTATTCGTTGGGACACATCGCACTGCTGATGGTGTTGAAGGCGGTGGCTTCGGCAGTCTCGCTCGGCGCGGGCTTCCGCGGCGGGCTGTTCTTTGCCTCGCTGTTCCTGGGGGCGTTGCTCGGCAAGCTGTTCGCGGCCGGGATGACGCTGATCGGCGTCGGTGCCTATCTGTCGCCGATCGTCTGCGCGCTGGTGGGGATGAGCGGCCTGGCGGTGGCGGTGGTGGGCGGCCCGTTGACGATGGCGCTGCTAACCTTGGAATCCACGGGAAGTTTGCCGCTGACGGTCGCCGTGGTGGCCGCCGCGGTGATCTCATCGCTGACGGTGCGGCGGACCTTCGGCTATTCCTTCACCACCTGGCGGTTCCATCTGCGCGGCGAGGCCATCCGCAGCGCCGTCGATGTCGGCTGGATGCGAACCCTGTCGGTCGGCCGCATGATGCGTCGCGAAGTCAGAACCTTCCGGTCCGACACCGCGCTGACGGCGTTCTGCCGTGACATGCCGCTAGGCAGCGCCAGCCGGGTGGCGGTGGTGGACGACCGCGGACGCTACGCCGGCATCGTACAGGTGCCCGAAGCGCATGGTGCCTTGGATACGCCCGGCCGGCTGGGCGAGCTGGTGCACAACGCCGCCGACATGCTGCTGCCGCAGATGACGATCAAAGACGCGGTCAGCAAGTTCGAAACCGCCGAGGCCGACGCCCTGGTTGTCGTCGACGGAACGGAAACCCGCCGGGTCATCGGCATCCTGACCGAGCAGCATGCCCTGCGCCGCTACAGCGAGGAACTCGACCGCAGGCGGCGCGAACTGTCCGGCGAGTAGATATTTGCATATTTTGTAGGATTAATGATCCTCACGCCGGGTTGACCGATCCTGCCGTGTCGCCGCACGAATTGGACGCCATATCCAAACCGTGCCCGAAAGGGCGTCACTGGGTTGGAGAGATATCATGAAATCGATGTTGCGCACCGCGGCCCTGCTTGCCGTTGCCGGATCGCTGGCAGCATGCTCCGGCATGAACAACACCCAGCAGCGGACCCTGTCGGGCGGCGCAATCGGCGCGGCAGGTGGCGCCGCAATCACCGCGATCGCCGGCGGCCCGATCCTGCTGGGCACGGCGGTCGGCGCCCTCGGCGGCGCGGCAGTCGGCGCCGTTACCTCGCACTGACCCTGACCGCGGACCTAGCTGCGGCGCCATCGGCGTCGAGCACGGTCACGCGGTAAAATCCCGGCCCGGGCGGAAGCCAGGCGGCTTCCCGCTTGGCCGGATTGGCGACGATGGGCGCGCCATCCACCAGAAATGTCAGCGGCCGGCGCCCACCCATCGCACGCAGCGTCACGCTGCCCTCGGCTGACAACACCGCCTGCGGCGGCGGAAACAGCAGACGCAAAGCATCGGCCGCCGCCCGCGCCGGCCCGGCCCGCGCCTGCGCCGGGACCGGACGCGGCGCGGAGTCCAGCAGATCGAAGGCACTGGCCAGCACCGGCACGGCAAGGCCACGTCCGGTCGCGCCCGGCAACGCCGTGCCATCCGGCCGGCCAATCCAGACCCCCACGACATGGCGCTTGTCGAACCCCAACGCCCAGGCATCCCGCCCGCCCCACGACGTGCCGGTCTTCCAGGCAATCCCGCCAGGGCCGGAATCAGGCAGTTTCTGGGTCAACACCCCGGCGATCGCGGCCGCCGCATTCGGTGCCAGAAACCCGGCCATGGCCCGCGGCCCCGGCAACAGCCGCAATCGGGACACCTCGCCATCGGTGCCCAGCGCCGCGTAGAGTGCCGTTAAGTCCCGCAAAGTGATCCCCGCACCACCAAGCGCGATCGGCAGGGAAGGATCTGCCCCCGGCGGCAGCCGCAACGCGATCCCGGTGGCCTGCAGGGCCGCAGCAAAACGCAACGGCCCGATCCGATCGAGCAACGCCACAGCCGGCAGGTTCAACGACCGACGCAGCGCCTCCGCAGCCGTCACACTCCCGGCAAACCCACGGTCAAAATCCTCCGGCGCGTACGCCCCGAACCGCCGCGGCAGATCCTCGACGCGGGTCTCCGGCGCAACGAATCCCTCCTGCATCGCCATCGCGTAGATGAACGGCTTCAACGCCGAGCCAGGCGAACGCACCGCCCGGGTCAGATCGAGCGCCCACGCCCGCGGCTCGCTGCGCCCACTCCCCCCCGAGACCAGCGCACGGACTTCCCGGCTCTGCAGATCGGCGATGACGATGCCGAGCGACACCCGATCCGGCATCGTCTGCAACCGGCCATCCGCCATCCGCTCCAGCGCGCTCTGCAACGGCAGATCGAGCGTGGTGGCAATGCGTGGCGCGCGTCCGGGAACCATCTGACGCGCATGCACCGGTAAAGCCACACGATGCACAGGCACCGGCGGGCCCGGCTCAGTCAGAATCCGATCCCGCAACTGCGTCACGCGCGCAGCGTGACGATCCGGCCGCAACGCCTCCGGCCGTCGGGGAATCGCCACCAGCAAAGCAGCCTGCTCCGCCTCAAGCAGCCGCGGCGGAATGCCGTACCAGGCCAGCGCCCCGGCCCGAACACCCTCAAGATTGCCGCCATACGGCGCCAGCGTCAGCCAGATCCCCAGGATCTCGCGCTTGGAAAAATGCCACTCCAGCTGCAGCGCCCGCGCGATCTCGATCAGCTTGGAGCGCACCGTGCGCGGCCGCGGCTCCAGCAGCCGCGCCGCCTGCATCGTCAGCGTCGACCCGCCGGAAACGATATGCCCGGCCCGCGCATCCTGGATCACCGCCCGCAGCAACGCCGCCGGATCAACCCCCGGATGCTGGTAAAACCGTCGATCCTCCGTGCGAACCAGCGTCTCAAGAAACACCGGCGAAACCTCGTCCGCGGCGGTGCGAAACCGCCACACCCCGCCCGGCGCCGGTCGCAACGCCAACGTGCGGCCGGCCCGATCGACAATCTCGGTCCCAACCACCCCGATCCGCGCCAAAGCCGGCGGATAGGCGCGGTCCAGCCCGATCAGCAACGCCAGCAGGGCAAGCAGCAGGCCCATGCACTACTCGGCAGGCAGCACGCTGATGCTGCCCGTGGCCTGCCGGGCAAACACGCCCGGCCGATACATGTCCGCCGCCTCCGCGCCTGACAGTTCGAACCGCCCCGGCGTCACCGCGCGCAGCTTCACCGCCAGATGGAAATCCGGCTGCTTCTCGCTGAGCGCCACCACCGCGGCATAGCGATCATCGGCCGCTGGCTGCGCCTCCGTCTCGCTCAGCGCGCCCAGGAAGCCCGCCGCCGTCTGCTCACCCGAGGCCAGCCGCCCGGCAATCTCCCACCCCGCCGGCAGACCGGCCGTCACCAGCGCCCGATGCGCCTGCCCATCCTCCGCACGGCCATCCAGCGCCAGATAGAACATGGTGTTCTGCCGGAGATGGTCGAGATCCAGCTTCTCCCCGTTCAGCGCCAGGAACTGCCGCAAGATCCGCATCCCCGCCCGCGCCGCTGGCTCCGCCTGCACCGGCACCCCGGTGACGGCCAGGCTCTGAAACACCGGCGTGTCGCCCAGATTGCGCACCTGCACCGGCGCACTGACGCTCACGCTGATCGCACTCGCCTTCAGGTCCGCCCCACCCAGCAGCACATGCGCCCCCCGACCATCCCGGCCCAGCACCGCCGCGGCGGCAACCGCCCAGGCCTGCTCCTGCGTCGACAACGCCTCCGGCCGCAAATCCGCGCCCGGCAGTTCCGCCCGCAGCCGCTCCAGCCGCTCCGGCAGCAGACCGCTCTCCTTCAGCAGCACCGCAATCGCCAGCTGATCGCGCAGCGCACTGCCATAATCGGCGCTCCACCACCGCCGCGCCGGCGCCGCCAGTGCCGCGGTGAACGCCGCCGTGGCGCGCGGCGCGTCATGCGCCAGCGCCAGCGCCGCGCCCAGATGCGCCCGCGCCAGCGGCGTCGGCATCGCCTCGATCGCCTCCGCCAGCACCCGCACCGCCCCGGGCTGCCCCTGCCCCCCCCGCGCCAGGACATAGAGCGCATAGGCCGCGTTCGCCTTGTCCTCCGCCCCGTCGCCCTGCTCGGCAATCAGATTGGCGAGAAACTTGAGCCCATCGGCCAGCGCCTGCTCCGGCACCACCGCCCCGGCATCGCGCGCCCGCAGCAGGAAATCCACCGCGTAGGACGACAGGAACCCCTGCGGCTCGCCCATCGCCGACCACAGCGCAAAACCGCCGTCATAACGCTGATGGTCCAGCACCCCGGCCAACGCCGCCGCCAGCCGCGCCGCCCGCTCCGGCCCCGCCACCACCCCATCCGGCAACACCGCCAGCGGCACCCCCCGGCTGACGACCTGCTCCAGACACGACCAAGGATACGCCTCCAGCGCCCGCATCACCGCCGCCGCGTCGTAGCGCACCGCCGCCCCGAAGCTCGCACTCGCCCGCCAGGTGCCCGGAACAAACCGCGCCGCCTGCGGGTCCAGCCGCATCTCCGCACCCGGCGCAAGCTCGCCGCCCGCGATACTCGCAATCGCCGGCCGCGCCGGCCGTACATTGATCGTCTCGCTGCGGATCAGATGGAAATCGCCCGGCCCCGACACCTCCATGGTGATCGTGCCGCGCCCCGCACCATCCGCGCTCACCTCGCTCGCCGGCAAAGCGCGAACGCCCTGCTGCAACGCCACCGTCAGGGTCTGCGGCCCGCTGATCCGCAACGGCGCCTCGGCCCGCAGGCTGACCCGCGCCTCGCCAGACGGCAGATCGATATCGTGCAGCAGAACCGCCAGCCGCGCCGCATCGCCCGGCGCCAGGAACCGCGGCAACAGCGTCTCCGCCACCACCGGATCCCGCACCACCACCGGCCGGCTCGCCGCCCCGATGCGCGACCCCTGCCAGCCCACCGCCATCAGCCGCACTTCGCCATTGAAATCCGGAATATCGAGCGCAATCCGGGCAACGCCATCGGCCCCGGCCTGCACCGGCGGCACGAACAGCGTCACCGTGCGCTGCGGAATATCCGGCAGCACGTTGTCGCCTTCGTCCCCGCCCTGGCGCAGCAACGTGGCCCCGCCTTCAGCCGGCGCGATCAGCCGCCCCCAGTCGTCGCGGATATCCAGCCCCAGGCGACGGCGGCCGAGAAAATGCGGCTTCGGGTCAGGCGAAACGAACCGGGTCATCCGCAGAATCCCCTCATCGATCGCCGCCAGGCTCACCCAGGCCCCTGGTGCCGCCGAAACCGGCACCAGCAACGGCGCCCGCGGCAAAGTCCGCTCCGGCGTACCGATCGCCATCGTCAGCGTGCGCGGCGCCGGATCGACCCCAACCCAGGTCAGTCCGATCGCCCGCGACGGCCGCTTGCCGGCATCGCGGTACAGATGCACCGCCACATACGCCCCCGGCCCCCAGGACGCATCGACCGGCACCTCAACATCCGCCCCGCCCGCCGGCACCGCGACATCGCGCAACGCCAGCACCTTGTCCGACAGCACCGCGATCGTCGCCTGCCCGGCGAACGGCGGCGCGATATGCACCCGCGCCACGCCGCCCACCGCCACGCTCGGCGTCGCGGTCGAAACATCCACCGCATCGGGCACATCCACCGACCCGCCCGCCCAGCCGGCGCGGAACCGCACCGACGTCGCCGCCAGCCCGCCCGCCTGCGTCACCTCCAGCCGGTAGCGCCCGAAATCCAGCTTCTGCGCAAAGGCAAACCCCGTCGCCGGAATGGCAACCTCGCGCGCCGCCATCGGCTGATCGCGCCATTCCACCTCGTAGCGCGCCATCCGCCCGCGCATCACCAGGTTCCACGACGGCACCTCCTTCACCAGCCGCAGCTTCACCGGCAACGCCATGCGCTGCCCCTCGGGCGAAACCGCGACAATGTCGAACGCCGCCTCCCCAGCCGCATCCACCGCCCCGCCAGTAAAGCCGGGCTTGATGCCGATCATCGGCCCCGCCGGCCGCACCGGGATCGACGCACCGGCGCGCGAAGACCGCCCGGCGGGATCGTTGATGCCGATATCGATCTCCGCCAGCAGCGGCCGCGTGCTATCCGGCAGCTTGGCCAGCGTCAGGTCCGCCACCGTCCGCCCCTGCGCGTCGGTCACCGGCAGGTCGATATCGCGGTCATCGCCGGCAAAGATCTCGTCCACCAGCCCGAAGCGGTATCCCTCCAGCTTCGCCTTGGCGAACGGCGCCGGGTCCGGGCTCAGGCGAAGGCTGAGATGCCCCGACAACGCCGCACCCGGCGCGCCATACAGAAACCGCGCCGTCACCGGCAGTTCGGTCTTCTTCCCGAGCACCAGCGCCTCCGGCAGCGGCCCAAGATCCACCGCCATCCGGTCCGGCACAAACGCATCCACCCGGAATTCGGCGCGTCCGATCGGCGCCGCTTCGGGATCGGCCTGCACCTCAACGCTCCACACCCCAGCCGCCGCCCCGCCGGACAGCCCCACCGGCAGATGCACCGAAGCATCGCCCAGCCGCGGCGGGCTCGCCCGCAGGTACACCTGCCCGTTCGGCCGCTTGATGGTGATCCGCGCCGGAAAATCCGCCGGCGCCCCGGCGGCATCGCGCAGCAGCGCCATCACCTCTACCGTCTCCCCCGGCCGATAGATCCCGCGATCGAGCCAGACAAACGCATCGAGCTTGCCGGGATGCGGCATCCCCTCCACCCCGCGATCCGACAGATCGAACGAGGCAACATTCAGATCGAGCGCGGCGAAATCATCCCCCGGCCCGAACGCATGGATCGCCGCCGGCGCCAGCGGCCCCTGCCCCGCCAGCAACGGCGCGCCAAACCGCCCGACGCCTGCGGCATCGGTGAGGGTTTCGGCCAGGATGTCATTGTTGTGCGCCAGCAGCGCCAGCCGCACCCCGGCCATCGTCGCGGCATCGGCGTAGGAGCGCATCTGCACGGTCAACCCGTCCGACCCGCGCCACACCGTCGGCGCCAGATCGGTGCGCTGGATCACCTGCACCGCCGAGGCATCGGCGGTGCTGCCATCGCCCGGTTCAGCAATCAACGCGTACAGCCCCGGCCCCGCCGTGGTCAGCGCCGGCGGGAACGGCAACGCCGTCTTCGCCGGCACATTGACGGTCCACACCGGCACCTCGGCCTTGCCCTCCCACACCACGCTGGCCGCGTTCTCCATCAGATCGGACAGCGACCAACCCGCCAGCGTCTCCCCCAACCGGCTCTCGCGCAGCAGGCTGGCGACATTGCGCTCGGTCAGCCGCACCAGCCTCAGCCGCACCGCCGACAGATTGACCGTGGTCAGCGTCGCCGCCATCGCCTGCCCCCGCGGCAGCACGAACAGCCGTGCGTCGAACGCGATGCGCGGCCGCCGGCTCGGCATCACCACGTTCAGCACGATATCCTTCGCCAGTGCCCGCCCGCCCTCGCCGGGCAACCCGGCCCGCAGCACGATCTTCGTCGTGCTGCCCGAGGGCAGCCCGGCGATGCAGAACTGCTTGCCGTCGCGGGTCACCGCCATGCCCGGCACCGCCGGTTCGGCGCGCACCCAATCCTGCGGATTCAGGTTCGCTGTCCTTGGCGGCACCACGAAATCGATACAGGCGCGCGGCGGCTCGGCCTCGCCATCCGTCCCCACCCGCCGCACCAGCACACCAAACGCCGCGCGCGCACTAGCCAGCCTTGCCCCCGCCACCGGATCCTTCGGCGCGCGCCGCACCGCCTGCTCCAGCGCCGCCAGCGCGAATTCCGGCCGCTCCAGCGCGGTCAGCGCATCCGCCACCAGCAGCAGCCCCGGCAGTTCCGCCGCCGGCGCCCCCGCCGAAGTCACCGACAGCCATGCCGCGCTCAGCGCTGATTTCGCATCCGGCTTGCTCCGCTGCAGCAGCACCGTCGCCAGATCGCGCCACAGCGCCGCCGTCATCTCCCCCTGCCCTGCCCGCATCAGCAGCGCGTCGGCGGCGACATCCAGCTTGCTGTCCTTGCGCGCCGCCGCCGCCCGCTGTTCCGCCTGCGCGCGCGCCTGCGGCGTGCCGCCGGCGGGAAAACGTTTGCTCAGCGAGGCCGCAAACGCCTCGGCATCGCTGCCGACCCCTGGCAGGTCCAGCCCCTGCGCCGCCGCGACCCCCACCCAGAACACCGCCGCCAACAGCAATCCGACGAGTCGCAGCATGATGCATCTCCCTTGGGCCGGGAGAGTATAGCGCTATCCCAGCGCGGCGATGCGAGCTTCAACCTTTTGTGCGGTAGCCTCCACGAAATCGTCATGGATGCCCATTTCGCGCAGCCCGTCGCGGGTGCGGAACAGATACTCTGCCGCCGTGCCCAACCGGCCCCGCGCGGTGGCCAGCGCATGCACCATCTCGTCTTCCGGCAGATCGCCGCAATAGCCGGGGCTGTCCGGATTCATCGTGAACGCAATGGCATGGCCCAGCGCCGTACCATCCTCGCCGTGCATCGCCACCCAGCGCGGCACATAGCCCGCGGCCACCATCTCGCGCCGCCACAGGATATCGAGTTCTTCCTCCAGCGCCTCCTCCGCCACGCGCAGCGCCACCCCGGTGCAGCCGCCGCCCGGCATCAGGCCCAGCATCAACCCCGGATTCTCCCGCGTGCCGCGCCCCATCCGCACCTGCAGACAGAACGAACGCCGCCAGCCCGGCACATGGCCCAACCGGCGCTCGACGATATGGATCGCCGGGTTCCAGATCAGCGAGCCATAGGCGAACACCCAAACCCCGCCGCCGCGTTCCGGCCGCGCCGCCAGCATCGCCGCCAGCGACGCCGCGCGCTCGGCATCGCTCAGCACATGGATCTCCGGCTGATGTTCGCGCAGCGCCTGCGCGAACTCCCCGGCCAGCAGCCGCGCGCGGGTCCATGCGCCCTCTTCCCCCAGCAGCTTGCTCACGAGCGCGGCGCAGCCTTCAACAGGTCGCGGATTTCCTCCAGCAGCACTTCCGACTTGCTCGGCGCCGGCGGCGCGGCCGGCGCCGCCTCCTGCTTGAGCTGCAGCTTGCTCAGCACCTTCACCATCCAGAACACCGAAAACCCGACAATAAGGAACTGGATCACCGCGTTCAGGAACAGCCCGATATTCAGCGTCACCGCCCCCGCCGCCTTCGCCGCCTCCAGCGTCGGCTTCGCCTCGCCCTTGATGGTGATGAAGATGTTGGAAAAATCGATCCCGCCCAACAGCAGCCCGATCACCGGATTGAACAGATCCTTCACCAGGCTGTTCACGATCCCGGTAAACGCCGCCCCGATGATGATACCCACCGCGAGGTCGACAACATTGCCCCGCATGATGAAGGCCTGAAACTCCTCCACCCAACCCGGCCGCCTGATCGGCAAATTCACCGCCATGTCGTAACCTCCTTATGAATATGACTTTGTTCGTTTGAGAAGCCGTAAATAATCAGGCAAGGGATAGCAAAGCAAGCGGTCGCTTTTTTGCAAAAAAGCTCCGCAAAAAACCATTTCTCTCCGCCCGCCCCCACATTCGCCGCATCGGACAGGCATTCGTGCGAGCGGAGAGAGAAAAGTTTTTTGCTTCTTTTTTTCAAAAAAGAAGTGCCTCTCTTCCTACTCCTTCGCCAATTTTTCGGGTTCTCACGTGAACGCAGGAATGACAACGCTATAGCTGCGCCCCGGCAATCCGCGCCACCGCATCCGTGCTGGCCCGCCAGACGCCTTGCTGCCCCAGCATCCGCTTGAGCGCATCGCCCAGATAGCGGATGCGGTGCGCCTGCCCGATGATCCACGGATGCAGCGTGATGTTGCAGACCGACCCGCCCTCCTCGCGCAGCACCGAGAACCCCGCGGCAATCCCGTCCGACCACGCCTGCGGCGTCGCCCGGCGCAGCCACATGCATTCCAGGTCGTTCCACTCCGAATGCGCCGGCAGGCTGATCAGCGACCCCAGCCGGTACGGCCGGTCATCGTTGCTCCAGTCGGTGGTATAGCTGAACCCAGCCTCGGCGAGCAGCGCCGGGGTTTCCGGCGTCTCGTTGAAATCCTGCCCGCACCAGCCCGCGGGCGCGCGGCCCGTCGCCTGCATCACCGCGTCGCGGCTCTCGGCGATATGCGCCCGCTGCTCGTCCAGCGTCATCAGGCTGGTGATCCGCCGCGTCGCGAACGTGCCATGCGCCATGAACGTCGCCCCCCGGCGGATGCACTCATCCACCAGTTCCGGATGCCGCCGGGCCGCCTCGGCCCCCAGCGCCACGCTGGGCACCAGCCCGAACCGGTCCAGCATTTCCAGCACCCGGAATACGCCCACCCGGTTGCCATAGGCATGCTGCGACCAGGTCAGCCAGTCCGGCCGGAAATCCCCCAGCGGCGACACGATCCGCCGGTCCCGCTCCGCCGGCGCATCCAGCTCGCGGTATTCCAGCATCAGCGTCACCGTCAGCGCGATGCGCGCCCCGTCCGGCCAGGCAAAGCGCGGCCCCTCATCGGCGGTGCGATAGGCATACAGGTCATGGTCCATGCCCGGCAGGCGGACCTCGCCAACCGGCGGAAATTTCTCAACCATGGATCGCACTCCGCGCGGCAATATGCGCCTCGATGGCGTCGCGATGCGTCGCCCGCCAGTGATCGGCGATCTCGCCCGCCGTCGTCGCCCATACCCCGGGATGGGACAGCAATTCCTCCAGCACCGCCTGGAACTGCCGGATGCGGTGCGGCTGCGCCACCCAGAACGGATGCACCGCGATGCACATCACCCGGCCCTGCACCGCGCCCTCGGCGTAGACCGTGGCGAAATGGTCGCGGATCTGCTGACAGAAACTCTCGATCTCCTCGCCCCGGCGCCAGATGATGACGTCGTTGAGATCCATCGAATACGGCACGCTGATCAGATCGCCGGTCTGCGTGCGCACCGGAAACGGCTGATCGTCGTGGTAGAGGTCGCACACATAATCGAACCCGGTTTCGCCACACAGATCGAAGGTGCGATGTGTGTTGGTCGCCGCCGGGCTGAACCAGCCGCGCTGCTCGCGCCCGGTCATCCGGCGATGGATCTCGCGGCTTTCCAGCATCGCCGCGCGCTCCTCCGCCTCGCTGAAATCCCAGTGATAGCGGGTGTTGTAAATGCCGTGCGACATGTACTCCCAGCCGCGGCTCTCCATCGCCTCCAGGATCTTCGGGTAATGCTGGATCACCGACATCGACAGGCTGACGGTGCATTTGATCCCCAGCGAATCGGTCGCCGCGAACAGCCGCCACAGCCCGACCCGGTTGCCGTAATCGCGGATCGAGTAGCCCAGCACATCCGGATGCGGGCTGCGCGGCCAGGGGTCGCGGGTGCGCTGGAACGCCGGAAGATACTCGTAGTGCTCGATATTCGGGCAAACCCACAGCGCCACCCGCGCCCCGTTCGGCCAGGCGAGCCGCGGCCGGTGCAGGATTGGCGAATACGGTATGATCTCAGGCTCCACGGCACGGCCCCCTTCGTGAAGCCGCCATCTTCGGCAGAACCGGTTCCATGGCAAGGCTGCCCGCACATGACAGCGAGGTCACACAACACCGACGCAGAATCGCCTATAACGCAACCGATCCGGCGCGATTCGCGCTTTGCCCGAAGGAGAACACGATGCGCTACGGCATCCTCGCACTGGCCATCCTGCTGGCCGGCTGCGGCGACAACAAATTCGACCGCACCGCCTCTGGCGCCGGCACCGGCGCCGGCACCGGCGCGATGATCGGCCTGCTCGGCGGCCCGATCGGCGTCGGCATCGGCGCTGCCATCGGCGCCGGCGTCGGCGCGGTCGCCGGCGGCGGCACGACCAAGGAACAGGTGGATCTTGGGAAGCCGGTTTGGGAGTAAGCAGTCCCTTTTTTGTAAAAAAGGGACCCAAAAAACTTCATTAATTCAATCATCTAACTGGTAGGGCGGGTTAGCGGAGCGTAACCCGCCACCTTCCGCGCCGCGCTCACAAATCCAGTTCGACCACCAATTCCCGGCTGATCAACTGCACGATCTGCGAGATCTCCGTGACCACCGCGCGATGCTCCGGGTCATCGGCAAACCCTTCCTGCGCCTTGGCGAACGCCGCCCAGTCCGCATACCGCACCACCACCAGCCACGCCCCGACATTCAGCCCGGTCTGCACCCGGCTGACCTGATAATCCAGCACCCCGCGTTTCAGCAGCACCGCCTTCATCCGCTTCGATAACGGCGCCACCGTCTCCGGCGTCCCGCCGCGATAGTACGAAACCGCTGATACCGCCATGGCCGTCCCCGCACAGTGCCGGCTCACCCTAGCATCAGGGTGCCGGCAACGAAAAAATCTTTCGCTCATAGTTTTTTCACTTGCAATCGTTGTCACGATCGGGTAGGAACAAAACATGAACATATTCACCCCCCTCCTCACAGCTCTGAAAGGTACCTGCGCCCCCACGTGGCGAAGCTGCGTCCGCTTGCCGGCGATGATCCTGCTTTGGCTCGAACTGCGCCGCCTCGCCACTGCGCTCGATGAAATGTTCACCGCCTGGCGCGCCGGCCTGCTGCCGCCGCTCGCGCCGTCC
>CAIRTN010000361.1 GCA_903881515.1 uncultured Rhodospirillales bacterium
CCACCGTCGCCGGCATCCCGGTGCCCGATCTGGTGAAGATGGGCTGGACCACGCAGGAAAAGATCGACGCGATCTGCACCCGCACCGCCAATGGCGGCGGCGAGATCGTCAAGCTGCTGGAACGCGGCAGCGCCTTCTACGCGCCGGCCGCCAGCGCGATCGCGATGGCCGAGGCCTATCTGAAGGACAAGCGCCGGGTGCTGCCCGGCGCGGTGATGCTGAACGGCGAATATGGCCAGTCCGGCTTCTACGTCGGCGTCCCCGTCGTGATCGGCAAGAACGGTGTGGAGAAGATCGTCGAGGTCGAACTGAGCGCTGACGAGAAGGCAGCGTTCGACAAGTCCTGCGCCGCGGTCGGCGCGCTGATCGCAGACTTCAAAAAGCTGGGGGTCTGATCGGATGAACATCCACGAATATCAGGGCAAGGAACTGCTGAAGCAGTACGGCGTCGCCGTTCTCGACGGCTACGTTGCCTGGACTCCCGAAGAAGCGGCCGCCGCGGCGGCCAAGCTGCCTGGCCCGGTGTACGTGGTGAAGTCGCAGATCCATGCCGGCGGCCGCGGCGCCGGCAAGTTTGCGAATGATCCGAACGGCAAGGGTGGCGTTCGTCTCGCCAAGTCCGCCGACGAGGTGAAGGCCGCTGCCGAGGCGATGATCGGCAACACGCTGATCACCAAGCAGACCGGCCCCGAAGGGCGCCGCGTCAGCCGCGTCTATGTCGAAGCCGGCTGCGACATCGCCCGCGAGCTTTATCTCTCGCTGCTGATCGACCGTGACACTGCCCGTGTCACCATCATGGCCTCGACCGAAGGCGGGATGGAGATCGAGGAGGTGGCCGCCCATCACCCCGAAAAGATCCTGCGCGTCGCTGTCGACCCGGCGGCGGGCATCTGGGGCTTCCATGCTCGCAAGCTGGCCTACGCGCTCGGCCTGCAAGGCAAGCAGGTCAGCGCCTTCGGCAAGTTCGTCGACGCGATGTACAAGGCGTTCACCGCGCTGGATTGCGCCATCGTCGAGATCAACCCGCTGGTCGTCACCGGCGCCGGCGAGATTATCGCGCTGGATGCCAAGGTGTCGTTCGACGACAACGCGCTCTACCGCCATCCGGACATCGAGAAGCTGCGCGACGAGGCCGAGGAAGACCCCAAGGAACTCGAAGCCGCCAAATACGCGCTGAACTACGTGGCGCTCGATGGCCAGATCGGCTGCATGGTCAACGGCGCCGGCCTGGCGATGGCGACCATGGACATCATCAAGCTCTACGGCTCCTCGCCGGCGAACTTCCTTGATGTCGGCGGTGGCGCCACGAAGGAGCGGGTGACCGCGGCCTTCAAGATCATCCTGTCCGACCCCAACGTCGAAGGCATCCTGGTCAACATCTTCGGCGGCATCATGCGCTGCGACGTGATCGCCGAGGGCGTGGTTGCCGCGGCGCGCGAAGTCAGCCTGAACGTGCCGCTGGTGGTGCGCCTGGAAGGCACCAACGTCGCCCTGGGCAAGGAGATCATGGCCAAGTCCGGCCTGCCGATCATCTCGGCCGACAACCTCGCCGACGCCGCCGAAAAAGTGGTCAAGGCCGTGAAGGAGGCCGCATAAATGGCCATTCTCGTCGATAGCAACACCAAGGTGCTCACCCAGGGCTTTACCGGCGCCCAGGGCACCTTTCACTCCGAACAGGCGATCGCCTACGGCACCAAGGTCGTCGGCGGCGTCACCCCGGGCAAGGGCGGGTCGCTGCACCTGAACCTGCCGGTGTTCGACACCGTGGCGCAGTGCGTGCACGCCACCGGCGCCACCGCGTCCGCGATCTACGTGCCGCCGCCCTTCGCGGCCGACGCGATCCTGGAAGCGATCGATGCGGAAATTCCGCTCATCGTCTGCATCACCGAGGGCATTCCGGTGCTCGACATGGTGAAGGTGAAACGCGCGCTGTCCGGCACCAAATCGCGCCTGATCGGGCCGAACTGCCCGGGCGTGATCACGCCGGATGCCTGCAAGATCGGCATCATGCCCGGCCATATCCATCGCCGCGGCAAGGTCGGCATCGTGTCCCGCTCGGGCACGCTGACCTATGAAGCCGTCGCGCAGACCACGGCGGCCGGCCTCGGCCAGTCCACCTGCGTCGGCATCGGCGGCGATCCGGTGAAGGGCACCGACTTCATCGAAGTGCTGGAGATGTTCCTCGCCGACGCCGAGACCGAATGCATCATCATGATCGGCGAGATCGGTGGCGCCTCGGAAATCGACGCCGCCGAGTTCATCGCGCGCAACAAGGTGAAGAAGCCGATGGTCGGCTTCATCGCCGGCGCCACCGCCCCCCCGGGACGCCGCATGGGCCACGCCGGCGCGGTGATCAGCGGCGGGCGCGATACTGCGGCCGCGAAGTTCGAGGCCATGCGGATTGCCGGCATCCATATTTCGGAGAGTCCGGCTGCGTTGGGGAGCACGATGATTAAGGCTTTGAGGGGGTAGGAAGGCCAGGGCCCTGCCCTGGACCCGCCAGGGGACTCAGTCCCCTGGACCCCACCTCTCTTAGGCTTGCCGGCAGTCGCTGAGCCGCGAATGCGGATACATTCCCTGGCGGGTTGAGGGCGGAGCCCTCACCTTTCCTTTTCGCTTAAGCCTTGTTTCACGCTATCAAATGATAACAGCAATGCACCCCGCGCCCTGAACTTCCTGGCCGCGAAGTTGCATATCCCGCCCCGACGATTGAGGAGATGGAAATGGCTGGCGTTGACCTTCTTGCTACGGCTTTCAACGGCGCGAACGCGGCGTTCATCGCGGATGCCTATGCAAGATGGGTGAACGACCCTGCTTCCGTCGATCCCAGCTTCGGCGACCTGTTCGCCGCCTTGAACGACGAAGCCCGCTCGGTGCTGGGCGATTCCGTTGGCGCCTCGTGGGCGCCGCGCCGGTTTGCCGTCGCCGAGCCCGATCCGGTCAAGCCTGCGGCGAAGGCCGCCGCGGTGCCAGGGATCACCGAGGCGCAGATCCGCGCCGCCACCAAGGACAGCCTGCATGCCCTGATGATGGTGCGCACCTATCGCGTGCGCGGCCATCTCGAAGCCCGGCTCGACCCGCTGGGCCTGCAGATCCCCAAGCCGCATCCCGAGCTTGATCCGGCCAATCACGGCTTCACCGAAGCCGATATGGACCGGCCGATTTTCATCGACTACGTGCTGGGCCTCGAAACCGCGACGCCGCGGCAGATTTTGCAGATCCTGCGGGAGAGCTATTGCGGCTCGATCGGCGTCGAGTTCATGCACATCCAGGACCCCGACCAGAAATCCTGGATCCAGCGCCGTGTCGAGGGCGCGCCCTGGCGCAGCGCTTATGATGCTGCCGGCAAGAAGCAGGTGCTGCAGCAGTTGACCGAGGCCGAGGGCCTGGAATCCTTCTGCCAGCGCCGCTTCGTCGGTACCAAGCGTTTCGGCCTGGAGGGCGCCGAGGTCACCATCCCCGCGCTGCACACCATCATCGAGACCGCGGCGCGGCATGGCGTGAACGAGATCGCCATCGGCATGCCGCATCGCGGCCGGCTCAACACCTTGGTCAACGTGGTGAAGAAGCCGTACACCGCGCTGTTCAGCGAGTTCGGCGGTTCCAGCTTCAAGCCCGATGACGTGCAGGGCTCCGGCGACGTGAAATACCATCTGGGCACTTCGACCGATGTCGAGATCGCCGGGCACAAGGTGCATCTGTCGTTGCAGCCCAACCCCTCGCATCTCGAAGCGGTCGACCCCGTCGTCGCCGGCAAGGTGCGCGCGCGGCAGGACATGGCCGGCGACACCAAAACCCGGCGCTCGGTGATGGGCATCCTGATGCATGGCGACGCCGCTTTCGCCGGCCAGGGCCTGGTCTACGAGACCCTGGCGATGAGCCAGTTGATCGGCTACCGCACCGGCGGCACCATCCATGTCGTGGTCAACAACCAGATCGGCTTCACCACGGTGCCGGCACACGCCTACTCGGGCCTGTACTGCACCGACATCGCCAAATCGATCCAGGTTCCGATCCTGCACGTGAACGGCGACGACCCCGAGGCGGTGGTCTGGTGCGCGAACTTCGCGGCCGAGTTCCGCCAGGCCTTCGGCTGCGACGTCGTGCTCGACATCGTCTGCTATCGCCGCCACGGCCATAACGAGACCGACGAGCCGGCTTTCACTCAGCCGATCATGTATCGCGCCATCGGTGCGATGAAGACCACCCGCGCGCTGTACGCCGAAAAGCTGGAAGCCGAAGGCGTGCTCGCCGCCGGCGAGGCGCAGTCGATGCAGGATGCGTTCTTCACCACGCTGGATGACGCCTACAAGGCCGCCCAGGCCTACAAGCCGAACAAGGCGGACTGGCTGGAGGGCCACTGGTCCGGCCTGACCACGCCGGGCAGCGCCGTGGAACTCGCCGATGGCTCCACCGCCTCCAGCCTCGACGTGCTGAAGCAGGTGGGTGCTGCGATCAGCCAGGTTCCCGAGGGCTTCGGCGTCAACCCGAAGATCGCCCGCCAGCTTGAAGCCAAGCGGCAGATGATCGAGACCGGCGAAGGCATCGACTGGGCCACCGGCGAGGCGCTGGCGTTCGGCTCCCTGCTGCTCGACGGCCATCGCATCCGCCTGTCCGGCGAGGACTGCCAGCGTGGCACGTTCAGCCAGCGGCACGCGGTGCTGATCGATCAGGCGAACCAGAACGAATGCAC
>CAIRTN010000362.1 GCA_903881515.1 uncultured Rhodospirillales bacterium
AAGGCAAGCATCTTCTTTTTCTGAAGAAAAAGAAGCAAAAAGACTTCCATCACCAAGACAGGTCTCCCAATCAGAGACCCGCCCCCTATCCCACTGCCAAAAAAGCCCGCCCACCGCGGCGTCATCCTGAGCCCTTGCGAAGGATCCACGCTTTTTACTTACTTACTTCCTCACCCTTACTTACTTTCCTCCCCGGAACCCTCGCCCACAATCCGCCCCCACAAATCCTCCCAATACCCATTCCCCTCCTCAATCAACCCAACCTTCCGAGACCGAACCCACCCCTTCAATTCCTTCTCCCGCGCAATCGCCCCCTCCATCGACCCGAACAACTCAAACCAAACCAAAACCCGGCACCCATACCGCGCCGCAAATCCACCCCCGATCCCCTCCCGATGCTGCCAAACCGGCCGCACCAGATCCGAAGTAACCCCCACATAAAGCGTCCCACCCCGCCCACTCGCCATCATATAAATCGCCGGCTGTTTCACGCCCTCCCTCCCCATCCCCCACCGTCCGACAAAACCACCCCCGGCAACTCCACCGCCCGCCCCACAATCCCCCCCGCCGCCCGGTCGAACAGCCGAACCGCGCCCGCCAGCGCATCCGGCCAGAACGAAAACCCGTCATGCTGCTGCAAAAACGCCGCCGCCCCGCACCCCACCGCCGCACAATTCCGCTTCCCCGCCGGGCACGCCCGATACAGACACAGCCGGCCGAGATACCGGCCCGTCCCCGCCTCCAGCAGAAACACCTCCACCTCATGGTCCGCTATCCCGCTGGTCTGCGGCGCGAGTAACGCCGCCAACGCCTGAACCCGCGCCTTCCGCAACACCCCCAATCCATCGACCCCTGACACCCAGACCGCCAGGTCCACATCCCCGCACTCATGCGCGATCGGCAGCCCCAACCGCCGATATGGCGCAAACCGCGGCACCTCTCGCCGCAGCGGCCGGGCCACCGACCCGATCAGCGCCACCGCCTCAACCTCGGCAAACCGCGCCAACGCCGCCGTCACCGCATCGGCCGCCACCCTGAATCGGCGCTGCCGCTCCACCATCCGCGCCTCGTCCGTCGCGATCACCGCCCTCGCCGGTTTGCGTGTCATCTCCCGCCTCCGCGAAATCAACGCGGAATTCTTCTCCCTCCGGCCAAATCCGGGCAAGCGCGCCCCTGGCCCCCCCAACGCCGCCGCGCTAACCTTCCGCCAAAGGAAACGCCGCCAAAGGACCGCCCAACATGCGCGAAGCCGTCATCGTCTCCACCGCCCGCACCCCGATCGGCCGCGCCTATCGCGGCGCTTTCAACGATACCCAGGCCCAGACGCTGGCCGGCCACGCCATCGCCCACGCCGTCGCCCGTGCCGGCGTCGATCCCGCCGAAATCGATGACGTCGTCTTCGGCGCCGCCCTCCAGCAGGGCAGCCAAGGCTCCAACGTCGCCCGCCAGGCCGCACTCCGCGCCGGCCTGCCCGTTACCGTCGCCGGCATGAGCCTGGACCGGCAATGCGCCTCCGGCCTGATGGCCATCGCCACCGCCGCCAAGGAAATCATCTTCGACGGCATGCAGGTCACCATCGGCGGCGGCGTCGAATCCGTCTCTCTGGTGCAGAACGACAAGTACAACCGCTACCGCACGCAGGACGCCGACCTCACCGCCATGGTCCCCGCCATGTACATGTCGATGCTGGAAACCGCCGAGGTCGTTGCCGCCCGCTACAACATCTCCCGCGAGGCACAGGACGCATACGCCCTGCAATCCCAGCAGCGCACCGCCCAGGCCCAGGCCGAAGGCCGCATCACCGCCGAGATCGCCCCGATGAAGGCGGTCATGCAGGTGTTCGACAAAGCCACCAACACCGCCTCCCCCCGCGAAGTCACCCTCGACCGCGACGAAGGCAATCGCCCGCAAACCACCCTCGCCGACCTCCAGGCCCTCAAACCCGTCTTCAAGGATGGGCTCACCATGGCCCAAGGCCAGTTCATCACCGCCGGCAACGCCTCCCAGCTCTCCGACGGCGCCGCCGCCTGCGTGCTGATGGAAGCCAAGGAAGCCGAGCGCCGCGGCCTCGCCCCCCTCGGCGCCTATCGCGGCATGGCCGTCGCCGGCCTCGGCCCCGACGAAATGGGCATCGGCCCGGTCTACGCCATCCCCAAACTGCTGAAGCAGCACGGCCTCGGCATCGACGATATCGGCATCTGGGAACTCAACGAAGCCTTCGCCTGCCAGGTGCTCTACTGCCGCGACACGCTGGGCATCCCCAACGACCGCCTGAACGTCTCCGGCGGCGCCATCTCCATCGGCCACCCCTACGGCATGTCCGGCGCCCGCATGACCGGCCATGTGCTGCACGAGGGCAAACGCCGCGGCGCCAAGTATGGTGTTGTCACCATGTGTGTTGGTGGCGGCATGGGGGCGGCGGGGTTGTTCGAAATCTACTAGGCAAGCAAGCAGTCCCTTTTTTGTAAAAAAGGGACCCAAAAAACTTTATTTATCAATCCTGTAGGGCGGATGAGCGCAGCGTCATCCGCCACCTGCGGCCCCGTACCACGCCCTTGCGAAGGATCCACGCTTTTCCGTGCCGACGCACGGCATCCGAAAAAAAAGCACATAAAACAATTTTTTCCTTGCATTTCATCTAACGTCGCTGTATAACCTCGCCCATGAACCATTGGGCACGCATCATCTCTGAGCTTAAAATGACCCTGCGCGGGATTCCGTTCCGCGACTGGCCCGCGATGATTCTGCTCTGGCTGCAGCTCAAGCACCTCGCCGAAGCGCTCGACACCCTGTTCTCCGCCTGGCGCAGCGGCACCCTGCCGGCCGCGCCGGAACCGGCGGCTATCGTCCCCGAACCCACCCCAGCACGCGCACCGCGCCGCTCTTCCGCCACCGCACGCCCGTACCGCGCCCCGCGCGCCCCGGCCGCGCCATCCCCCCTCCCCTCGCACCAGCCGTCCGCACCCCGGCCGGCACATCAGCCGCAACCGCATCGCGCGCGCCTCCCCGGTCCGCACGCGCGCATCCCCGCAGCGCACGCTCACCTCACACCCATCCCCATCCGACGAACCACCTAAATCATGGTTCAGTCAGCGTCGGGAACCCGCATCATTTTTGTTACGATATCGAATTTAATTTGCAGCCACGTCCGCCATCGGCAGCGTGATCTCGAACTCCGCCCCGCCATCCACATTGGCCGCGGAAATCGTCCCGCCCGCCCGCTGCACAATGGCAAAGCATGTCGAAAGCCCCAGCCCCTTGCCGCCCGCCGCCCGCCGCGTGGTGTAGAACGGCTCGAAAACCTTCCCAACCGCCTCGGCCGGAATCCCCCCGGCCCGATCCTTCACCCGCAGCCGCACCACAGCATCGTCGACCTCGGCCACAATCTCGATCTCGCCCGGCTGCCCGGCATACGCGTCCACCGCATTCTCGATCAGGTTGGTCAACGCCAGTTCGAACGTCAGCCGCGCCACGTCCACCACAATCCCCCCGGCCGGGCACCTCACCCTCACCGTCACCCCGGCGCGCGCGCAACGCTCCCGCGTCGTCGCCACCGCATTGCCGATCAACTCGCCGATCGGCAGCAGCGTGCGCGGCAGCGTGCTGTCGCTGTCCGCCGCGGTCATCGTCGCGATGATCCCACTCGCGCGCTCGGTCAGCGCGATGATCCGCCGCAACTTCGCCTCGGCGAAGTCCAGCCCCGCCGCATCCCCCGGCCGCAGCGCCAGCAACCCGCTCTCCGCCGCCAGGCTGATCGCCCCCAGCGGCTGCCCAAGCTCATGCCCGATCCCGGTGGCAATCAGCCCCAGCCCCAGGATCTTCTGCGCCTGCGCGAGTTGCTCCTCGGTCGCCTTCTGGTCGGTAATGTCAAACGTAAATCCGGCGATCAGGATATTCCCAACCTCATTCACTGTCTGGCTGCCAGTGTTCCGAATCCAGCGGTATGTCCCGTCCGCTGCCATCTGCCGGTATTCCGCCGCGGCCGTACCGGCCGACACCAAATCTGCCAACCCTTGTTCATACAGTGCCAGATCCTCGGGATGCACGATCGAGCGGCCAAACCCGGGCTGCTGCCAAACCTCCTCCGCATAACCAAGGAACGGCGTAGGCCGCTTGGTAATCCATTGCACCCGCCCCAGGCACTTCCCCCCAGCCGTCCGCTCAGTTTGATAAAGCCAGCCCGGTGCCAGTTCGATCAGCGCGTTCAAGTCGGTTTGCGCCTGCGCCAGCTCCGCCTCGGTCGCCTTCTGCTCGCTGATATCGAACGCGTACCCCACATTCACGAACGAACCATCAGCCCTTCGAGAACTGTTCGCTGCAACCCGAACCCAGCAATACGTGCCATCCGCCGCCAGCATCCGCCATTCGGCGGTCACTGTGCCGTCGTCCATCATCTGCGCGATCGCGGCGTCATAACGCCCGGCATCTTCCGGATGCACGATCGACCGGACGAAATCCGGAGCTTCCCAGGCCGCTCCGGGATAGCCCAGGAAGCGGCTGGATTGCTCCGAAATCCACTGCACCTGCCCCAGGCTCTGCCCTTCGGCGTTCCGTTCGGCATAAAACAACCAGCCGGGCGCAACGTTGATCAGCGACTGCCGCTCCGCCCGCACCTTCTCCAGCTCTTCCGCCAGCGCCCGCCTTTGCGCCTCGCCCTCGGCCCGCGCGCGCTCGGCCGCCGTCAGTCGGCTTTGCCGCAGCACGGCCAGCACTGTGAGCGTGAGCCCTGTGATCAGCAGGCAGGCAAACACCGCCATCAACCGGTTATCGGCGATCGTCGCCCGCGCATCGCGCAGCGCCGCGTCACGATCGACCGCGACCATCACGCTGAGATTGCTGCCTGGCACGTCCGCGGACACAGCGATGCGCTGCAACCCGCCGCGCAGGCCCGGTATGGAACGCGTAACGAACAGGCCACCCGCGGTGCGCTGCTCAAACAGCCCCGCTCTCTCCTCCGGCGTGCCGGTATAGCCGGCCAGCGTGCCGTCGCTGCGCAGCAGGATCGTGCGATGATCCGCGATGAAATTGATCACGTCGCCATCGAACCGCATGATCTCCCGGCTCAGCCCATCAAGCCAGCGCACCGCGAACGAAACCACGATCGCCCCGGTGATCCGGCCATCCTCCGCCTTCTCGACCGTCACAAACGGCATCACCCCATTGCCGGAAAGCATGCCCGTCAGCACCGCTCCGACGGCAAACGTCTGAGCGCCGCTCAACACCGCCCGCACATGCGGGCGCGTGCTGAGGTCGGCGCCCCGCATCGCGTTGTTGCGGGTGGACCAGGTGACGATGCCCTGGGCGTTCACCGCCGACACCATGAACACGCCTTCGTTCTCATCGCCGATCAGCGTGTTCAGATCCTGCAACGCCTCGACCCAGGCGGCATTGTCGCCGCGCAGCACCGCTGCGTTGACGATACTGGCCGCCGCACTCAGGCGCCGCGCCCGCCTTTGCACCGCCGCCATCGTATCGGCGAGGCGCTTCACATCCCGCCCCGCGACATGGATCGCGTCATCTACCGCGGCGGTCTCTGTGACCTCCGCCACCACGCGATAGCGCGCCACAACACCGGCGCACAGCGCCAGCATCACCGTCACAGCGATGACCACATCGCGCACCGACAGCCCCCGCAGCGCGCGCACCATCAACCTGAAACGGCGGCGGCCCGCCGTTTCTCCGCGGCGTCGTGCGCGCCCTGCAAAATGCCCAGCAATTCCGGGAAATTCATCGGCTTGTGCAGAACGGCGAACAGCCCACCAGGGTCGATATCCTGCAACCGGAACCCAGTCATCACCACCGTCTCCACCGCCGCTTCCGGCGGGCAGACCCGTCGCAGCGCAGCGGCGAGTTCCACCCCGTTCAACCCAGGCATAACCATATCGGTCAGCACCACGGTAAAACGGACATCCCGCTCAATCCGCTGCAGCGCCGCGCGGCCATCGCTGACCGCATCTGCATCCAGGCCCGACATCCGCAAGGCATCCAACACCTCCTCGCGCAAGTCGTCGTCGTCGTCCACGATCAATATTCTTGCAGGCATGATTACTTCGTGCGTAATTTCTCCCCTTGTAACGCTGGGATTATAAACCACCAAGATAATTTTTGGTGTTTTTCCGGGCATTTATTGAAATTCGACGTCAAACCATAAGCACGTCAACGTATGATTTTTGTCAATTTCGGTCAGAATTAAATAGAAAAACTAATAAATAACATCAAAACAAAACAATATCTGTATTAGGCACGAAAAAAATCTAAGCGATAATACAATACAATCGCAACGATGGCACCCGCTTGCGTGCACAAGCACGCAAGCGGGTTGCCAAAGCATCAGAAGCCGAGGATCGCATCCATCGAAATCATCACCGCACTGCCAGACTTTCCGCCATTGAACGGCTTCGTCTTGTCCAGCGCCGTATCCACCCGCAATTCCGGCCGAAGCATCAGGCTCGCCAGCGGCCCAACCGGCGCCGGCTTATAGGTGATCCCCACCGTCGCCGCCCCATACGTCGTATGCGTCCCCCCCAGCACGGTCGCGGGCAGGCCAAGCTCCGCATTCACGAAATCGCTGTTGCCGGGAAACGAGCCGACAAAGAAGCCCTTGCTGTCGCCGAACACCTCAAGCCGCCCGTTCAACGTGGTCTGCTCACCCAGCACATAGGCCCCATACTGCGCGATGCCCCAGGCCGAGGCCTTGGCGAAATCGTCATGGATGAAGTTCAGCTCGGTGGTCAGCGTCAGCTTCTCCGTCGCCTTCCAGGTCAGGAACGCGTCGTTGACGTAACGCAGATACTTATCCGCATTCGGCACGGTGCGCTTCGGATTTTCCGGCCCGATATGCGACAGCGCCAGCACCGTCACCGCCCCATCCATCAGGTTCAGCCCGAAGCCAACGATGCCACCCATCGCGGTGTTGTTGTCGCCGCCGCCGAACGTGGTGTTGATCCCGGTATCCACGCCCGCGATCACATCCAGCATCGAGGTCGCATGCACCGTCGCGATCGCGCCGGTATGCTTCAACGGCAGGCCGAAGTTGAAGATGTAGGAATGCGAATAGAACGGATTGGTCGACGGATCGATCGTCTCAAAGCCCAGCGGCGTGGTATATTCGCCGGCCTTGAAATCAATCCCGCCCTCGGTCAGCACCGGGGCATGCACCGTGATATTGGCTTCCACCAGATCCGGCTGATACCGGTCATGCTTCACCTTATCCAGCACGCCCAGCAGCTTGGTATACCGCGCGTCGGAGCCATACATCCCCTGCAGCTTGAAACCCACTTCCCAGCCGGTCGCGGCGGGATCGATCACCCGGCTCAGCGTCATCAGCCCCTGGTTGATCAGCGGCGAGTTCGCCTTGTCGTTGAACAGCGAGCCGAAATTGGTCTTCGGCGCATCGCCGTTCGCGGTGATGCCAGCCTGGATCTGCACGCCGAACTTGATGCTGTCAGACCAGTTCGCCGGCGGCGCCGGGGTGGCGGGCGCGGCCGGCGCGGCGGTCTGTGCCTGGGCCGGCGCAACACCGATCAGGGCAGCAAGGCCGAGAGCGGCGCCGATGCTGCGGCGAGCCGCCAATGTGTTCGTCGTGAGCTTCATAGGTGTTTCCAAACGCGATGGGGGACGGAAAGGCTAATCTCGCCACGGTCGCGGCCAGCGCAATTTGGAACTCATAGCCGGACCATCAGCATGTCACGGTCTTGCAATCGACATGCCATCGCTTCGCACCCGCACAATGCCGAATTACCCCGCTTTCCCGCCAGAAACGCGCGCGTTCTGCCGGTTTGCCGGGCAATCTGCCTATAATCCGCCCAGACGCAGCCCTTCCAGGTACAGCGCGTTATCCTCCGCCCGCCGCAGCGTATTGCGGGAATCCGCC
The DNA here is from genome assembly GCA_903881515.1 of uncultured Rhodospirillales bacterium. GTDB lineage: Bacteria > Pseudomonadota > Alphaproteobacteria > Acetobacterales > Acetobacteraceae > CAIRTN01. The sequence continues at coordinate 7,874 of CAIRTN010000362.1, forward strand.
TCCTCAAGCGTGAAGCCGGGGTCAAGCTCCAGCAGCCGCCGCCGCGCAATCTCCGCCTCGGCATGCCGGCCGAGATGCCCCAGCGCGGAGAGCTGGATCTTGTAGGTGGACGACAGTCCCGGATTGAGCGCAATCGCCCGCCGCCCGATCTCCACCACGGTCTCGAATTGCCCCAGGAACAGATGCGGGATCATCAGCGCATTGTCGAAGAAGAACGCATGCGGATCGTACGGCGACAGCCGCCCGGCCTGCTCGATCCGCGCAATCGCAATCTCATGCTCGCCGCGATAGCTGTGCGCCAGGCCCGAGAACACCCAGGCCAGCGGCAGGTTCGGGTTCATCGCCAGCGCCCGCTGATGCAGCGCCACGGCCGCATCCAGATCGCCATGCAGAAACGCCTGCACATGGCCGCAGATCGTCAGCCCCCGCGCATCCGCCGGATCAAGCTGCACCGCCCGCTCCGCCAGCGCCCCCGCGCGGGCCATCGCCGCTGGCCGATCCTCGCTCCAGCCCTGCCCCACCAGAAACAGATGCCAGCACGCCCACCACGCATGCGCCGCCGCATAATCCGGGTCCAGCGCCACCGCCCGCTGCAACGCCTCGCCTGCCGCGCGGAAACTCGCCTCCTCCAGCCGGTAGATCGCCGGGATCGCCCGCAGCATCAGGTCATACGCGGTCGCCGATTGCGGCAGGCTCTGCCCCGCCCGCTGCCCCTCGCGCAACAGCAGCGTCGGATCGATCCGCGCCACCGTCTCGGCGGCGATCTCGTCCTGCACCGCGAACAGATCCACCGCCTCGCGATCGAACCGGCCCGACCAGACCACCTCCCCCGCCCCCGCGCTGCCCGCCCGCATATCCAGCAACCGCTGGGTGATCCGCACCCGCCCGCCGCCGCGCTGCACGGTGCCGTCGAGCAGAAAATCCAGATCCAGCGCCCGCCACGCCGCCAGATCCCCCTCCGGCATCGCCGCCACCGACGGGCTTGCGATCAGGAACAGCCAGCGGAACCGCGCCAGTGCCGCGGTGATCTCCTCGGCCAACCCCAGCGACAACCCGCCATCGTCGCCCCCGGTCGCCCGGAACGGCATCACCCCCACCCGCGCGCCCGGCCGCCGCGCCGGCACCGCGCGCGGCTCAATCGTCCGCCCGTCGCGGATCGCGGTCATCAGCGCCTGCGTCTCCGCACCCGGCGGCACGCCAGCAAGATCGGCCAGCGTCGCCACGCAGCGTTCATAGGCCGCCGCAGCCTCAACAGGCGATCCGGCATCGCCATGCGCGCGGATCAATGCCCGCCAGGCGCGTTCGTTCACCGGGTCGATCTCCAGCAACCGGCGCGCGGTTGCCGTCACCTCCCCCGGATCGCCCAGCGTCGCCAGCGACGCTTCGACCCCCGCCGCCGCGGCACGGGTCAGGCGCAGCCGCTCGGTGGCAAGGTACCGATCCAGCGCGCCGTCAAGCCCGTTGAGGTCCGCCAGCAGCCGCGCCGGCGGTAAGGCGGCATGCGGCTCGAACACATCGATCCACACCCCGTCCGGCCGCAACGCCAGATGATCGCGCTCGGCGTGAAACAGATCGGCGATGCCGCCCAACGCCTCCTGCAACTCATGCACCGATTGCCGCAACGAGGCGCGGGCCTGCTCGCGATCGCGCCGACTCCACAGCAATCCGGTCAGCCGGCTGCGCGGCACCGGGTCGGGCGCGGCCATCGCCAGGATGGCGAGCATCGCACGCGTCTTGCGCCCGCGCGGCAGCACGCTGGCTCCGTCTGGCCCGTGTGCGGCCATCGACCCGAGCAGGGTGAGGCGAAGGCGGGGGGGTGTGGACATGCCGTTCCCGGTGCGAAGCCGGAAGACTAAGCCGGTCCGGATCGAATCGCCAAGCCAAAGGATAAAAATCGTTCAAACTAGGATTTTTTAGCTTGACGTTCCTAAAAGCTTCATGCATTCTGCCGCTGTCGACGGGCGAGGTATGTCCGGCGAGCTTCTCCCACCGTTTCAGGCATCGCAGAGCCGGCCGTCCCTCGGGATGGCCGGCTTTTTTGTGCCCACACGGTGGAAAAATGGCCTGAAACATTTGGAAAAAGGAGCCTGACCATGAACCACGACCTGAAGACCGACCGGATCACCACCCGCATCCTGCCCCCGGCCAAGCCGCCCGCTTCGGTGGCCGACGATGGCCGCGTGCGCATCGGGGCGGGCATCGGCATCATGCCGAAGATCCGCGGCTGACGGCTTGGGCGGCCGGGCAACCGGCCGTCCTTGTCGATATTTTGCTCCAAGAGGAAACAAGTCATGGCCCATGACAGCTTCACCGGCGTCCGGTTCTACCGCGTGATCCCCGACGCCCCCGCCCCCGGCCGCGCCGACCGCGATGCCGGCGGCACCATCCCGGCACGCGGCGCGCGCTATTGCGACGCGGTCACGCAAGCCGCCGCGTTCGGCTGGTGGATCTACCCGCCGATCGAGGTGTCGCTGTACTGGGACGGCCAGCAGATCTTCTGGACCTGGCCGGGCCATGACGGCTGGCTGGAACTCGACGCGGCCCAGTTCCCCGGATTGCGCCGCACATTCAACGCCACCGCCCCCGCCGACCTGAAAGGCGCGACCCCGCCGTTCCTCACCGCCCTGCCCGAGGCCGGCGTGGTCCAGCTCTGGACCGGGCTCTACGCCCGCACCGCGCCAGGCTGGAGCCTGCTGCTGCGCTCGCCGGCCAACCTCGCGACATCAGGCGGATACGTGCCCTACGAAGGCATCATCGAATACGATCAATGGTTCGGCCCGGTGTTCACCAATATCCGGCTCACCCGCACCGACGCGCCAATCCGCCTGCGTACCGACCGGCCGCTGCTGCAAGCCCAGCCGCTGCCCCGCATCGCCTACGCCGAAGCCACCCTGGATGCGATGCAACTGGTGCCAGGCCCCGACGCCTTCACCGATGCCGACTGGGCCGATTACGCCCGCAGCACGATGCCGGACACGCGGACAATCGGCCAATACGCCATCGCCGCCCGCCGGCGCCGGAAATGTCCGTTCGAGGACGCGGCCGCCTAAACCGGCATCAGCCCCGGCACATCGCTCCGGCGCTCGGCCATGAACAGGAACTCGACCAGCATGCGCAGCCCGGGCTGACGCGGCAGCCAGAACAGGTTGGCGAGCGGTTCGAGTTCGCCGGACTGGTCGAGCCCGGCCGGTTCGCTTTTGGTGTCGTCGGTCACCAGCAGCACCGGCAGCGAGCGGTCGCAGCGGGCGACCACGGCGAGTGCCTCGCAGACCAGGGCGCCGGCCGCGGTGGCGCCGGCCAGCACGCAGATCGGCCGCTCGCGCTGCAACAGGGCTTCCAGGGTTGCGCCCTGGCTGACATGGGCCACGCGGATGCGCAGGAAAT
>CAIRTN010000363.1 GCA_903881515.1 uncultured Rhodospirillales bacterium
CCGACGTGCGAACCACAATCGACACCGCCAGGCTCAAGGGCGCGAACCCCTTCGACGTCATCGTCGCCACGCTGGCCTGACAATCGCCCGGCGCGCCCCAGCGCGGAAAATCACGCTTCAAAATGGGGGTGGGTAATTACTAATGAACTGCATTTTTTGCATTTCAGCCTTGCGCAGTGCATGTTCGGCCGCGTGCCGCAGGAGAGCCCGCCGATGCCCACCAGCTACCGCAACCGCCAGACGCCTGGGGTGTATGTCAGCGAACTGCCAGCGTCCGGGAGCGCCATCGTGGGCGTGGCGACGGATGTGCCGGTGTTCATCGGCTATACCGCGTTCGCCCGCGAACCCGGGAGCGGGGCGGCGCTGGGCAATACGGCGGTTCCGGTCGCGAGCATGGCCGATTTCAGCGCGTTTTTCGGCGGCGCGGCGGAGGCGGCAAGCCCGTTCAATCTGTACTGGGCGATGCGGCTGTTCTTCGCCAATGGCGGCGGGCGGTGCTTGGTGGTCTCGGTCGGCTTCTATGGGCCTGGCACGGCGATCCGGTCCGATGAGCTGCTCGCCGGGCTGAAGGTGGCCGGGCTGGTGACGGGGCCGACGATGATCGTGGTGCCGGAGGCCTGTCAGTTGCCGGACGCGGAGTACGGCGCGGTGGTGGGCGCGATGCTGACCCAAGCCGGCACGTTGCAGGACCGGATGGCGATCCTGGATCTGCCGGGTTGCCTTGCCGCCGATAGCGTCGCGGCGCTGACCGCGGCGCAGGGCACGCTGGCGGCGCAGATTGCGCCCTATACCGATTATCTGAGCTATGGCGTGGCCTATGCGCCGGCGCTGCGCAGCACGGTCGGGGCCGATGGCGGTTCCGGCCCGGTGGAGATCGTGTTGCCGCCGAGCGCGGCGCTGGCCGGGGTGTGGTGCAAGAGCGACGCGGAGAACGGGGTGTGGAACGCGCCGGCCAATATCGCGCTGGGGGGCGTCGCGGCGCCGCTGTGCCTGGTGAATGACAGCGAGCAGGAGGGCTTCAACATGCCGATCGATGGCCAAGCGATCTGCATCATCCGCGACATGGCCAACCGCGGCAGCGTGGTGTGGGGGGCGCAGACGCTGGATGGCAACAGCCAGGATTACCGCTACATCCAGGTGCGGCGGACGCTTATCTATGTGGAGCAGTCGATCAAGCTGGCCTTGAATGCGTATGTCTTCGCGGCGAACGACGCGACGACCTGGGCGACGGTGACCGCCGCGATCTCGAACTTCCTGACCGGGCTGTGGCAGCAAGGCGGGCTGATGGGCAGCAAGCCATCGGAGGCCTTCACCGTGCAGTGCGGCGTGGGCACGAGCATGACAGCGCAGAACGTGCTGGACGGGATCATGGTCGTTGCGGTGACGCTGCAGATGATCCATCCGGCCGAATTCATCGAACTTACGTTCAAACAGACCATGGGTTCATAGCATCAAGCCGCGTGAGCCTTTTGGACGAGACCGGCGCGCCGCAATATAGGTGGACGCTGAACAACGCCTTCCCGGTGAAAGTGACGGGCACCGACCTGAAGTCTGATGGCAACGAGGTCGCGGTGGAGAGCATCGAGATCGCGTACGAGACGATGACCGTCTCGGCCGGGTGAGGCGTATGCATGGCAGCGAGGTGGTGGTGATCGCGGGGGTGTGGTTCGGGCGGGCGGGGACGACGCATGCGTTGCGGGTGGTGCATGTGAAGTAAGGAAGGGTGTTCTTTTTGTGAACAAAAAGAACCAAAAAAACTTCTTCCGCTAAGAGGCGGCTTCTGTAGGCCGCCGCAGTTCATTTACGGCGCGGTTTTTGATGATGATGGTGAGCGGCTATTGGGCCGGCACGAAATTTGAGATATTTTGGGACTTCATCGGATTTTTTAGGGGCGGGCGAAGCAGTGTGGTGCAGTTCGCAGGGGAACTGCACCCTACGCTTGCTAATATTTTCTCCCGCCCATAGCGCAAACGCCCTGGTCGAGGTCGGCGTCGGACAGTTCAAGGACTTCTTGAACAGCCATCTTTACGCTTTTTTTCTTGGCGGCTGCGTCCACGGAGGACGCATCTTGCTTCTGCTCGGAAGACATCAGGTGTTCCTTTCTTTTTATTTATCAAATCAACGGCCGTACAATCAACCAGCAGCGGTTTCAGAATTGGGTTAATGCCCAAGATCGTATAGTACGCTGGCTAATCGGTATGAGTGTGCAGTAATTACCCACCCCCATTTTGAAGCGTGATTTTCCGCGCTGGGGCGCGCCGGGCGATTGTCAGGCCAGCGTGGCGACGATGACGTCGAAGGGGTTCGCGC
>CAIRTN010000364.1 GCA_903881515.1 uncultured Rhodospirillales bacterium
CGACGTGCGAACCACAATCGACACCGCCAGGCTCAAGGGCGCGAACCCCTTCGACGTCATCGTCGCCACGCTGGCCTGACAATCGCCCGGCGCGCCCCAGCGCGGAAAATCACGCTTCAAAATGGGGGTGGGTAATTACCGCCGGCCATGTGCAGTTTCTTATGGTCCTCGCTGCCGGGCAGCGGGGTCAGGAAGAAGAACTCCAGCAGATCCAGCGGCAATTCGCGCTGCACGATGCGAATGCTGCGCTGGATGCTTTCCACCGTGTCGTTGGGAAAGCCCAGGATGTAGCCGGCATAGGTGAAGCAGCCCACCGCTTTCCACGCCAGCAGCATGTTGCGGTATTCGCCGATGCGGTTCTGTTTTTTCTTCACCGCGATCAGGTTGTCGGGGTCGATATTCTCCAGCCCGATGAACACCCGCTTGACCCCGGCGCGCGCCGATTTCTCGATGAAGCCGGGGATCTTGTGGCACAGCGTGTCGATCTGGATCAGCAGGCCGAAATTCAGCCCCTCCACCTCGCGCATCGCGATCAGCCGGTCGTAGATCGGCTCCCAGTTGCGATTGCGGGCAAAATTGTCGTCGGTGATGAAGAACCGGTCCACCCCCTGGGCCAGGTTGCGCCGGATCAGCGCCTCGACATCGTCGGCGGTGCGATAGCGGGACTTGCGGCCCTGCACGTTGATAATCGTGCAGAACGAGCACTGGAACGGGCAGCCGCGCCCGGCATCGAAACTGCCCAGCCGCCCACCGGTGCGCTCGATGCGCTCGCGCGGCAGGAACGGCGGCGGCTGTCCCTCCATCCCCGGCAGATCGTCCATATAATTGTACAGCGGCCGCAACGTCCCGGCGGCGGCGTCCTGCAGAATCTCGTCGAACCGTCCCTCGGCCTCGCCGGCGTAAAGGCTGATCCCCATCGCCATCGCCTGCTTCAGGTCCTCTGGCATTTCCGGCAGCATCGCCAGACAGCCGGAAACGTGGAACCCGCCGATCGCAACCTGAATGCCGGCCTCGCGCAACGGCCGGGCGATGTCGATGGCCCGCGGGAACTGGTTGGACTGCACCCCGACAATCGCCACCAGGCCCACCCCGCCGGCCGCCTTGATATCGCGGGCGATCCGGTCGGGCCGGATCAGGGTATTGGTTTCATCGGCCTCGAAGATGTCGATCTCGCCACCGAGCACCTTGCGGTCGCGGCAGTCCGACGCCAGGCCATAAAGCGCTGCCAGCGTGTTCGAAGGGATGGCCGAGCGATACCACTGGATGACGTATCCATCGTCGTCATAGTGCGATGGCTTGATCAGATAGAGTTGGAAACGACGGTTCACTGAACCTCTCCGCTGCCTTCTGGCGCCAGCATATGGAACAGACCGTGCCAAAACCTACAAAATTCGACATTCGCCACGGCAAGCCGTGGCCGGCATAAAAAAATGCGACCGAATGAGTTTTTTTCACTTGCATTAGTCGTTAAGGTCGGCTATGAACAAACCATGAACATATGGGCAAGGCTTCTAAACTCGCTGCACGGAACCCTTGCCACAACTGCGTCCAATTTCCTGCTCTGGCTGCAGATCCGCCACCTCGTCGCCGCGTTGGACGAGCTGTTCACCGCCTGGCGCTCCGGCACACTGCCCGCGCTGCCGCAACCGGCAGCCCCGGCCCCACAGTCCGCGCCGCTCCCGCCGCACGCCGCATCACCCCGGCCCACCCGTGCCAGGCCGCGCCCTGCCGCCCCCTGTGCGCCCCGGCCCCGCCGCGTGCCCCTGAAAGCACCGCTGCGCCCGCAGCGTGCGAGCACCCCCCGGCATCCCGCACCGGCCTGTCCGGTGCCCAAACCTGCGCGAATCGCGCCGCTCCAGACATTGTCCAAAAATTGCGACAATCCAGCCGCAGGCCGACTCACGTTCTTTTTATTACGATAACGAAACAAATAGCCATTGCGCTCCCCGGCAATCCCCCCGAAACTCCGCCCAACCCAACGGAGAACGCCCATGTCCGCCAACTGGTCCAATCAGGTCGCCCTCATCACCGGCGGCGCCCGCGGCCTCGGCCGCGCCACCGCCCGCCAGATGGCCGCCAAGGGCGCAGCCATCGCCATCAATTACACCTCGCGCCCCGACGCCGCCGAGGCCCTCGCCACCGAACTGCGCGCCGCAGGCGGCCGCGCGATCACGGTGCAGGCCGACGTCGCCGACGAAGCCGCCGTCATCGCCATGGTGGCAAGAACTGAAGCCGAACTCGGCCCGGTCTCCATCCTGGTCAACAACGCCGGTATCGCCTGGGCCGCCACCATCGACACCTGGGAACCCAAAGGCTTCGCTCGCCTGCGCGCGGTCAACGTCGATGGCACCATCCACGCTATCCGCGCCGTCGTCGCCGGTATGCGCGCCCGCGGCTATGGCCGCATCGTCAACATCTCATCGGTCGCCGGCTTCGGCACCTGCGGCTTCCCCGGCAATCATTTCTATGCCTCCACCAAGGCCGAGGTGAATATCCTCACCAAGCGCTTCGCCCTCGAACTCGGCCGCCACGGCATCACGGTGAACGCCGTCGCCCCCGGCTTCACCCGCACCGACATGACCGAGGGCGGCAAGACCCCCGAGCAATGGGCCGAGGCCGAAGCCGGCTTCGCCAAGGTCGCCATCACCGGCCGCGTGGGCGAACCCGACGACATCGCCCGCGCCGTCACCTTCTTCGCCGACCCCGCCGCCGGCTGGATCACCGCCCAGGTCCTGGCTGTCGACGGCGGCCGAATGGACTATATCGCTCATGGCTGAGCCAAATCCCCTTCCGGAGACCACCAAGTGACCACACCAGTACGCGACTGCAACGGCGCCGTCCTCTCCGACGGCGACTCCGTTCAGGTCATCAAGGACCTCAAGGTGAAAGGCACCTCGGTCACCCTGAAGCGCGGCACCCTGATCAAGAACATCCGCCTCACCGACGACGAGGCACTGATCGAATGCAACGCCGAAAAAGTGAAAGGCCTCGTGCTGCGCACCGAGTTCCTGAAAAAAGCCTGACGCTCTAGAGCGGTTTCCACGAGACTGGAATCGAATATCTTGCGGCGCGGTGCGGATGTGTGATTCGTAAGCCTCCGGTGGGTTTGGCCGGGAGGGGATCATGCTTTGGCAGCACGGTAAGCCGTATTCGCAGGATTTGC
>CAIRTN010000365.1 GCA_903881515.1 uncultured Rhodospirillales bacterium
CCACGGCCGCCCGGCGCGCCGCCACAGCCCGCCCCGCGCCGGCCCACCCGCCCGCGCGCAGCCACCCCCCGCCGCGCCCCGCGCGGGTTCCTCAGCCTCAGTCCAAAATTTTATACACGCTGGGTGCGGTGGGAAACCCGCGCCTATTTAGTTACGATAACGAACCAAATTACCGCTTATCGGCAGCCCAAGCCTCATACCGCGCCTTGTTCTCCGCATTCGCCGGATACAGCCCCGGCAACGCCTCGCCCTCGTTCACCCGGTCCATGATCCACCCCTCCAGCCGCTCCTGCTCGATCGACTCAGCCGTCACCGCCTCCACCAGCGCCTGCGGAATCACCACCGCACCATCCTGGTCCACCACGATCCCGTCATCGGGGACAATCGCCACCCCGCCGCACCCGATCGGCTGCTGCCAGGCCACAAACGTCAGCCCCGCCACCGACGGCGGCGCCGCCGCCCCCGCGCACCACACCGGCAACCCGGTCCCCAGCACCCCCGCCAGATCCCGCACCACCCCATCGGTCACCAGCGCCGCCACACCCTTTTTGGCCATCCGCGCGCACAGAATGTCGCCGAAAATCCCCGCATCCGTGATGCCCATGGCATCGACCACGGTAATGCACCCCTCCGGCATCGCCTCGATCGCCGCCCTTGTGGAAATCGGCGAAGACCACGAAGCCGGCGTCGCCAGATCCTCGCGCGCCGGCACAAAGCGCAGCGTGAACGCCCGCCCGACAATCCGCGGTTGCCCAGGCTGCAACGCCTTGGCCCCGCGCACCCACACATTGCGCAGCCCCTTCTTCAACAGCACGGTGGTCAAAGTCGCGGTCGTCACACCCTTCAGGGCTTCAAGCGTCATGGCCAGGTCCTCTCAAACGGATACCCCGGTAAAGCAGAGAAACCGCCAAACGCAAAGCTGGCTTGACGCTCAAGCCGCACGCTTCCTACCGTCCGGCAACAGAGGACCCACGCCATGACCAGCGACATCGACGCCGCCCTCGGCTTCGCGCCCGATTACGACAGCCCGATCCCTTACATGCTGCGCACGCGCGAATATTACAAAGCCATCGGCTACACCACGCCGTATCGCTGGGCGCACTACCTCGAAGCTCCGTTCACGCCGTTCACCAAACCCCTCGCAGGGGCCCGCATCGCCATCATCACCACCGCCGCCCCCTATCAGCCTGACAAAGGCGACCAGGGCCCCGGTGCCGCCTATAACGGCGCGGCCAAATTCTATCAGGTCTATGCCGGCGACACCGCCGTCGATCACGACCTGCGTATCTCCCATATCGGCTACGACCGCACCCACACTACGGCCACCGACCCCAACACCTGGTTCCCCCTCCCCGCGCTGCGCCGCGCCGCCGCCGCCGGCCGCATCGGCCCGATCGCCCCCCGCTTCTTCGGCGCGCCCACCAACCGCAGCCATCGCGTCACCATCGACACCGACGCCCCCGAGATCACCCGCCTCTGCCTGGAAGACGGCATCGACGCCGCCCTCGTCGTGCCGAACTGCCCGGTCTGCCACCAGACCTCCAGCCTCACCGCCCGCGCGCTCGAAGCCGCCGGCATCCCCACCGTGCTGCTGGGCTGCGCGAAAGACATCGTCGAGCACGCGGCTGTCCCCCGCTTCCTGTTCAGCGACTTCCCCCTCGGCAATTCAGCCGGCCGCCCGCACGACCTCGCCTCACAGGACGCCACGCTGGAAGCCGCCCTGCGCCTGCTCGAATCCGCCACCGCGCCGCGCACCACCGTGCAATCCCCCCTGCGCTGGAACGCCGACGGGCTGTGGAAGCTCGACTACCTCAACCTCGAACAGATCGGCGAAGCCGAGCTGAAGCGCCGTCGCGAGGAGTTCGACCGTCAGAAGGAACTCGCGCGCCCCAACCGCGTCGGCGCGGCCGCCTGAAATGACCGAGGACGACCGCCCCTTCGCCGGCATCCGTATCGTCGATTTCACCCAGGTGCTCGCCGGCCCTTTCTGCACCTACCAACTCGCATTGCTCGGCGCCGATGTGATCAAGGTCGAACGCCCCGAAGGCGACGAGATGCGCCGCACGCCGCTGTCGCGCGAATGGGCCGAACGCGGCCTGGCCCCCGCCTTCCAGGCGGTGAACGGCAACAAGCGCAGCATCGCGCTCGATCTGCGTCAAGAACCCGCGTTGGAGATCATCCGCAAGCTGATCGCCGGCGCCGACGTGGTGGTGGAAAACTTCCGCCCCGGCGTGATGGACCGCCTCGGCCTCGGCGCCGAGGCGCTGAAGGCGCTCAACCCGAGCATCATCTACGCCTCGATCAGCGGCTTCGGTCACACCGGCCCCGACCGCCTGGAAGCCGGCTACGATGGCCGCATTCAGGCCACCTCCGGCATCATGGCCATCACCGGCCACCCAGAACTCGGCCCCACCCGCGCCGGCTTCGCGGTCTGCGACATCCTCTCCGGCATGACCGCGGCCTTCGGCATCTCAGGCGCCCTGTTCCAGCGCAGCCGCACCGGCCGCTACCAGCGCGTCGATGTCTCGATGCTCGACGCCACTCTGGCCTTCCTCTCCGGCCAGATCGCCGACTTCAACCTGGTCGGCCATCGTCAGGGCCTGTCCGGCAACCAGGCCGTCAGCCGCCGCGTCACCGCCAACCTGTTCAAAGCGGGCGACAGCCACATCCTGCTTGCCGTCAATACCGAGGGCCAGTACCGCTGCCTGATGACCGGGCTCGGCCGCACCGAGGTGTTCGACGACCCCCGCTTCGCCGACTGGTTCACCCGCAAAACCCACGAAGCCGCCCTGCGCGCCATCATCGAGGACGCATTGGCCACCGACAGCCCCGCCAACTGGGAACAGCGCCTGAACGCCGCCGGCGCCCCCTGCGCCCAGATCCGCCCGATCGAGGACGCCATCGCCCTGCCCCAGGTCGCCGCCCGCGGCGTGCTGCAAGCCGTCGAAACCCCCGCCGGCCCGATCAATTTCATGACCAACGGCTTCCGCCTCGATTACGGCGGCGCCCAGCTCGAACGCATGGCCCCCACGCTGGGACAGGACACCGACGCCATCCTCGCCGATCTGGGCTACGACCCGCCCGCCATCGCCGCGCTGCGCGCAAAGGGGGCGATTTGACCCGGCGCCCTTGCCTCGGGCGGCCGCCTGCCCATTTCAGCAAAGTAGCGGGCCTCGCACTGCACGGCCGGGACTGGTAGGGTTCAAGAATGCAACACGGTCGTTTCCCCCGGCTCCGCCTCATTCTGCTTGCGCTGACAACGCTGTCGGCCTGCGCAGCCTCCAGCCCGGCCGCGCCGCCGGCCGGCAGTTCCACGCCGGCCTTGCGCCCCCGCGGCGCCAGCACCGTCGCCGCCACGCTGATCGGCCGCCATGCCTTGGCCGAGGCCGACATGGATGTGGCCTCCGATGCCTATCAGCGTCTGCTCGCCCTCGAGCCCGACAACGCCGAGCTGCAACAGCGCGCCTTCCTCACCACCCTGCTCGCCGGCCGCCCCGATGCGGTGCGCGTCGCACGCCTTGTGCCGCAGAACCAGGCCGCGATGCTGCTGCTGGCCGGCAACGAGGCGAAGGAAGGCAACTGGCGCGGCGCCGAAGCCCGCTTCTCCGCCCTGCCGCCCGCCGGCTTCATGGAACTGGTGCGCCCGCTGCTGCTGGCCTGGACCAAGGCTGGCGCCGGCAACGCGGAAGCTGGCCTGGAAATCCTCAAGCCGCTGGCCGAGGGCCAGCGGCTGCGACCGATCTTCGCCCTGAACGCCGCGATGATCGCCGATCTCTCCGGCAACAACGCCACCGCCGAGCGCTACTACAAGGCCGCGCACGCCGAACTCGGCAACGCCAACCTGCAAATGGCCCGGCTCTATGCCAGCTGGCTGACCCGCCAGGGCCGCCGCCCCGAAGCCGACCGGATCATGCTCGGCGTCAACGCCGCCGACGATGCGGTGGTCGCCATGCCGGCCGTGATGCGCGGCATGGGCGACCGGCAGATCAAATCGGCCACCGACGGCATCGCCGAGGTTTATGTTGCCCTCAGCTCCATCCTGCGCACCCAGGATAGCGGCGATTTCCCCGCCGTCATGCTGCGCCTGGCTTTGGCGCTGAAGCCCGAGATGTCATCGGCCCGGCTGCTGCTGGGCGACATCGCCTACGCGGCGCACCACCTCGACAGCGCGCTCAGCGTCATCGCGCCGATCCCGCTCAGCGATCCGCTCGATGCCATCGCCCGGATGCGCCGCGCGATGCTGCTCAACGCGCTCGGCAAGCAGGATGCGGCACTGGCGATCCTGACCCAGCTTGCCAGCGACATCCCCGGCCAGTCGCAGCCGCAGATCGCCGCGGCCGACATCCTGCGCGGCCTGCACCGCTATCGCGAAGCCGTCGACGCCTATGACAAGGCGGTGGCCCTGGTGGCCACGCCGACCCGGCCGAACTGGGCCCTGTTCTACAACCGCGGCATCGCTCTCGATCGCGCCGGGATGTGGACCCGCGCCGAGGCCGACCTGCTGCACGCGCTCGAGCTCTACCCCGATCAGCCCTATGTGCTGAACTACCTCGGCTATTCCTGGACCGAGCAAGGCTCCAACCTGGCCCGCGCCCGGCAGATGATCGAGCGTGCCGCCGCCCTGCGACCGAACGACGGCGCCATCATCGACAGCCTCGGCTGGGTGGTGCTGAAACAAGGCGATATGGCCACCGCGGTGCGGCACCTCGAACGCGCCGTCGAACTGGAACCCACCGACCCGACGATTACCGCCCATCTCGGCGACGCCTACTGGGCCGCCGGCCGCAAGCTCGAAGCCGGCTTCCAATGGCGCCGGTCGCTGACGCTCAATCCCGAGCCGGAAGACATCGCGAAGACCGAGGTCAAGCTCCGGCAGAGTGAGAAACTGCTCAGTTCGCCGCAGGGCAGTTCAAACTGAGCCGATGAACGCGCCGGCCAAGGTCAATCTGTTCCTGCACGTCACCGGCCGGCGCGCCGATGGCTATCATCTGCTCGACTCCCTGGCCGTCTTCCCCGCCATCGGCGATCAGGTCACCGCCGCACCGGCCGCGGAATTGACGCTGACTGTCAGCGGCCCGTTCGCCGCCGCCCTCAGCGGCGAGGGCGACAACCTCGTCCTCCGCGCCGCCCGCGCTTTGGCCGAAGCCGCCGGCGTGCCGCCACATGCCGCCCTGCACCTGGAAAAACACCTGCCGGTCGCGTCGGGCATCGGCGGCGGCTCCGCCGATGCGGCCGCCGCCTTGCGGGAATTGGCCCGGCTCTGGGGCATCACCCCCGATCTGCCCGCCATCGCCGCCCGGTTGGGCGCCGACGTCCCGGTCTGCATCGCCAGCACTCCGGCCCGGATGGGCGGCATCGGCGAAATCCTGACCCCAGCCCCCGCCCTGCCAAACGCCGGCATCGTCCTGGTCAACCCCGGCGTCGCGGTCGCCACCCCCGCGGTGTTCCGCGCCCGCGCTCCCGGCTTCTCGCCCGCGGCCAACTTGCCGACGAAATGGGCCAGCACCGCCGCGATGGCCGCCGACCTGCGCCGGCTCAACAATGATTTGCAGGACGCCGCCCTCGCGCTCTGCCCGCCGATCGGCCAGGTGCTCGCTGCCCTGGATCAGCTGCCCGGCGCCCGCCTGACACGGATGAGCGGCTCCGGCGCCACTTGTTTCGCGCTGTTCGATACCCCGGCCGCCGCCGCGGCGGCGGCCTCCAACCTGCGCCGCCCGGGCTGGTGGGTCTGGGGTGGGGCGATGGGGGTTGCCGCGGCCGCGCCTGCCGCCTAATACGCGACTGCGTTGGGGCGTCGCCAAGCGGTAAGGCAGCGGATTTTGATTCCGCCATTCGGAGGTTCGATTCCTCCCGCCCCAGCCATCCATACCCCGTTATCCAGGATTTCTCGGTCTCAGCCGGAACAGTGGCTGACGTCCGAGGGTTAGACGGACCTGGATTGTCTCTGTGGAGACGGCGCGGGCCGCATAGGGCTATTTCGGCCCTGTGTGTGCCCTCAGTCTCTGAAGCCGAATATCCAATTTCCGGATCGGCCGGCGGTGCCGGCTCCAGAGACCGGTTTGCACTCGCCTGAGACCGGTTCGCGGAGGATCAGGCGATCCCGAGTTGACGAGCCTGCTCGGACCAGCCATGCGGCAGCGCCCGCGCCAGTCCGGTCACCGTCAGACCGGCCGGCGCGGTGCCATCAACGATCGCGCCGACAATCCACGGCGACACAAACGCCAGCGGCATCAGCAACCGGATGTGGCGCTCGCCCTTCCCCTCCCGCTCGGCGATCTCATCGATCGATCCGACCCGCCCCTCCATCAGATCGTCGATCCACAAGCGCGCCTTGCCGATCGCGGTCAGCAATACCGCTCGGGTCTGCGGATCCAGACACTCCGCACCAGATGGCTCTGACGCAAGTCCCTTCCCCAACCGCCCGCGTCGTGGCGCCGAGGGCACGGTCAGAGTCTGCGGTGACGCCAGATCCGCATCCGGGCCTCGCAGAATAATCTCAACCTGCTTTGGACCAGGCACCACGCGAACGACCTGACCGGCGATCACGTCGCGATCCGTCGGATCGATGGCAGTCATGTTCCGCTCCTCCGAATCATTCTCTGCCAGATACCCACGCACCGCGGCGACAACCACGGCTTCAATGTCCGGGGCTGAAACGCGCGTGACGGTCCCCGCATTGACCGGCCGGTTCTGCTGTAGCGCCTGTGACACGTAGTAGCGATATCGCACGCCTTTCTTACAGGCGTGGCTGGGTGACATCCGGTTGCCCGCTGCATCGTACAGCAGCCCCGTCAGCAGCCGAGCCGATCCCGACCGGCTGTCCGTCCGCGTGACAGCCGCAGCCCGCAGCCGCTGCTGAACCGCCGCGAACGTGGCACGATCGATGATCGCGGCGTGCTGTCCCAGGTGAACCTCGCCGCGATATGCGACGTCGCCGATGTAGAACTGGTTCTTCAGGATATGCCCGAGCGGCCCAACCATGAACCGACGCGGCTCGATTGTCCTCTGCGCCTCCCCTTGGCCCAGATTGGTACCGATACGACCGCGCGGGTAGATCCCGCGCTGATGGAGATCCTCGATCAACAATCTGATCGACCCCACGGCGAGATAGCGAGCATAAATGAGCCTGACGATCGCGGCGTCTTCGGGAACGATAACCAGCGCCTTGTCGGCACTGCGATAGCCCAGCGGCACTGGGCCGCCGACCCAGATGCCCTTGCGCTTCGACGCGGCGATCTTGTCGCGCACGCGCTCCCCGATCACCTCCCGCTCGAACTGGGCGAAGGACAGCAACACATTCAATGTCAGTCGCCCCATGCTGCTGGTGGTGTTGAACGACTGGGTCACCGACACAAAGGCGACGGCATGGGTATCGAACTCCTCCACCAGCTTGGCAAAGTCGGCCAGGGAGCGCGTCAGGCGATCCACCTTATAGACAACGACCACATCCACCTTGCCGGTGCGGATGTCTTCGAGCAGTTGCTGCAACGCCGGGCGCTGCAGCGATGCGCCGGAGAGGCCGCCGTCATCGTAGCGGTCGGGCAGCAGACACCACCCCTCGTGCGCCTGGCTCTTCACATAGGCTTCGGATGCTTCCCGCTGCGCGTCGAGCGAGTTGAAGGCCAGGTCGAGGTTATGTTCGGTCGATTTGCGGGTGTAGACCGCGCAGCGGAGGGTTTTCGGTGGGAGGTGCTTCATGTTGTGTCTCCCGCGGCCAGCCTCAGCATGTCCGGAGGTGTCTTGACCTGTAATTACCCACCCCCATTTTGAAGCGTGATTTTCCGCGCTGGGGCGCGCCGGGCGATTGTCAGGCCAGCGTGGCGACGATGACGTCGAAGGGGTTCGCGCCCTTGAGCCTGGCGGTGTCGATTGTGGTTCGCACGTCG
>CAIRTN010000366.1 GCA_903881515.1 uncultured Rhodospirillales bacterium
CCATGGATTCAGAGATTGGAGTCCATGGCAAGGGGGTGGGTAATTACTCATTTTATATGTTGGCTTCAATGTGCCAAGAAATATAATGACGGTTCATTCGATCATCTTTCATATTGCGCAAGTATTTATTACAATTTCAATTTGGCGAAGCGCGAATAATTTTGTTGGCCCATGGCACTGGAAATACCTGACGTATTTTATCTGTGCCGGGGGCTTACTCCTTCTTGCCGATAATATTGCGTTTTCAATATGGAATGGCACATTGAATAACTTTAGGGACTTCCGGCTGGAGTTCGTTATCCCAAACTCTTAGGGTCGGCAGGGGATATCGTTAACGTCCAGCATCGGCGCCTGACGGTCGGACGAAGCAAGGCTTAATGGGCGGGTTTCCAAAGGCCCTCGGCCTTTGGCGGGTCCAGGGCAGAGCCCTGGCCTTGCCTTGCCTAAAAAGGGCTTTTTTCAGTAGGTTGCTACGCGAGCGCGCCGTAGCTTCGCGCGATTGGGGATAGGCCTCTGGCCTTCCTGCACAGGGGAACAGCCATGAAAATCGAAGCGATCGAAACACTGCGCCTGGAGGAGTTCGGCAACCTGCTATGGGTGCAGGTGCATACCGAAGGCGGCATGGTCGGCCTGGGCGAGACGTTTTTTGGGCCGCAGGCGGTTGAGGCGCATATCCATGAGACCGTGGCGCCGCTGCTGCTGGGCAAGGATGCGCTGGAGATCGAGCGGATCGGGCGGGTGTTGCAGCGCGGGTATCTTGGGTTCACCGGCACCGGGGCGGAGATGCGGGCGGCTTCGGCGATCGATCTCGCGCTGTGGGATCTGTTCGGGCAGAGGGCCGGGATGCCGGTGTGGCAGATGCTGGGCGGGCTCTCGCGGCCGCGGGTGAAGGTCTACAACACCTGTGCCGGGTATAAATACATTCGCAGCAATGCCGGGCAGCGCAGCGACAACTGGGGCACCGGGCAGGCGCAGGGGCCGTATGAGGATCTGGACGCGTTCCTGACCGATGCGGGGGAGCTGGCGCGGTCGTTGTACGACGAGGGTTTCCGGGCGATGAAGATCTGGCCGTTCGATCCGGCGGCCGAGGCGTCGGAGGGGCGGTTCATTTCCGGCGAGGACATGGAGATCGCGCTGGAGCCGTTTCGCAAGATCCGCGCCGCGTTGGGCGAGAAGATGGAGATCATGTGCGAGTTGCACTCGCTGTGGGACCCCGGTTCGGCGGAGCGGATCATGACGGCGCTGAAGCCGCTGCGGCCGTATTGGGTGGAAGATCCGATCAAGATGACCAATGCGGTGGATCTGGCGGGGCTGCGCCGGCGCACGGGGTTGCCGGTGTGCGGCAGCGAGACGCTGGCGACGCGGCACGCGTTCCGCGAGCATCTGGAGCAGGAGGCGCTGGATATCGTGATGCTTGACCTGGGCTGGTGCGGCGGGTTGAGCGAGGCGAAGCGGATCGCGACGTTGGCGGAGGCGTGGAACAAGCCGATCGCGCCGCATGACTGCACCGGGCCGGTGGTGTTGACCGCCTCGGTGCATCTGTCGCTGAACGCGACCAATACGCTGATCCAGGAGACGGTGCGGGCGTTTACCAGCGGCTGGTATCAGGAGGTGGTGGATGAGCTGCCGCGGATCGAGGGCGGGTTCGCCTATCCCAGCGCGCGGCCGGGGTTGGGGCTGAAGCTGAAGCCGGAGCGGTTTGCCGGGCCGGACTGCCATCGGCGGGTCAGCGCGGCGTGAGCAGCCTGATGGCGCAGGAGACGCGCGAGGCACCGGAGGCGGTGGCGCGGCTGCTGGCGCTTGAGCTGGGGACTATCCGGGCGCTGGGTAAGCGGCTGGCGGCGTTGGCGCCGCCGGTGGTGGTGACCAGCGCGCGGGGGTCTTCGGACCATGCCTCAGTGTTCATGAAGTATCTGCTGGAGATCGCGACGGGGATTCCGGTGTCGTCGATGGGGCCGTCGATCGCGTCGGTGTATGGCACGCGGCCGCGTGTGGGCGGCAGCGTGCTGGTGAGCATTTCGCAGTCTGGCCGCAGCCCCGATCTGGTGGCGTTTCAGGCGGCGTGCCGGGATGCGGGAGCTCTGACGGTGGCGCTGGTCAATGTGACGGACAGCCCGGTGGCGCGGGAGGCCGATGTGCTTGTGCCGCTGCATGCCGGGCCGGAGAAGTCGGTGGCGGCGACGAAGTCGTTCGTGTGCTCGCTGGTGGCCGGCGCCGCGGTGGTGGCGGCGTGGACGGGAGACGAGGCGCGGCTGACGGCGTTGCAGCGGCTGCCGGAGGTGCTGGAGCGCGCGTTGGCGGCGGACTGGTCGGCGGCCGAGGCGGCGTTTGCGGCGGCGCCGTCCTGTTACGTGCTGGGGCGCGGCCCGGGGTTTGCGCTGGCGCAGGAAGCGGCGCTGAAATTCAAGGAAGTCACCGGGCGGCATGCGGAGGCGTTCTCGCTGGCCGAGGTGATGCACGGGCCGTTGCGCCTGGTGCAGACGGCGTTTCCGGTGCTGGCGTTTGCGCCGGCGGATGCGGCGGCGGAGGAAAACCAGCGGGCACTGGCGCGGCTGGCGGAGGCGGGAGCGACTTTGTTTACGGCGGGTGGGTCCCTGCCCTGCCCCGGCACCGGCGATGCGATGCTCGACCCGATCGCGATGGTGCTGCCGTTCTATGTGTTCGCGGAAAAGCTGGCGTGGCGGCTGGGGTTCGATCCGGACCGGCCGGCGCATCTGCGCAAGGTGACGGAGACGCGTTAGCAGACGTGGCGGTCGCTCAGTGCTCCTCGTGCCGGGCGATCGCTGTGCCGGTCACGCGGCGGAGCAGAGACTTCAACGCCCGCTCGATGCGAAGGACCAGCGTCGGGCGCTCGACGCGCAGATAGACCATTTCCGGGCCCGGCGTGCCGAGGCTCGCTTTGTAGCGCGCGTCTCCGGCAAGGAAATCGTAGAAGCCGGCGCCGTCGCGAACATGGCGCTCGATGCAGAGCGCGTGGCTGACCATGCCAGGTTTCAGTCGAGGGTCCGTCTCATAGTTGAAGCCACTCTGGTAGGACAGCACCCGGCCGGCATAGACGAAATTGTAGAGGTAGCCGATATCCTGTGTTCCGGCCCGAATCCTGAGCAGTTCGATCGATCCCAGCGGCAGGCATTCGGCGATCAGGCGGCGCTGGAAGCGCTCGAAGAATGGAAAGGCGAAGGCGCCGGGTTCGCCACGACGAACCCAATAGCGCTGATGCAGTGCCTTCAGTGCGTCGAGATAGGCCAATCCTTGCTCGACCGTGTTCGCGCGCTCGACCACCAGCGGTCCACGTTCGCTGTAGAGGCGCATGGAGCGGCGGATCTGATAGCGCGTGTTCGCGCTCAGGGTTGCCAGATAGGGCTGCCCGCTTGTGCGCAGATCGGCAAGATCGACCAACCATGAGGGTTGCCGCGATACGACGGTGGTCTCCAGGCCGGTGCCGAAGACCAGACCGTCCAGCCCGCCGGCGATGCCTCGCAGATGCAGTTCATCACGCCGGCGGCCCGCGATCCGCTGGCCCCGCAGCAGGAACTGCACGGCCTCGGCTTCGGCCTGACCCTGCCAGGCCCGGTCGACCAGGAAGCCGTTATATTCGATGGTGATGACATCCAAGGCGTCCTGCCCGGTGTCATGCAGGTGCAAGCCGTGCACCGGAACCGGCAGAACATCGCGCCGCGCGCTGGGCATCAGCGCGCCCAACAGCACCGGTTCCTCGCCAGCCCAGCCAACCAGGATGCTGGCCTGAGTCGGCGCTTCGGCCAGCCAGACGCCGATCCAGCCCCAATCGAGGAAGAATGCGTGCTCGGCGCGTGCCTGCAGCCCTCGCCATAACTGACCCAGTTCGGCGAGATCCGGAAATGACCGAACCTCAAAGCGCAAAGACCGCTCCACTATCCGGCCCTGATGCGGACCGCGGGAGTACGGTCTGCTGTATTGTCGTTCAGGCCGAACAAGAAGACGTCCCCATTGCACATTTGACCAACGACCCTACGCGGTACCAGATCGTTTCTCCAGTCCCGCTGAGCGGCGTTGAGATCGCGGCGGAATCAGGTGTCAGAGCGGTGACGCCTGTCCGCGCGCCGCCAACATGCGCTCAACCCGCAGGTCGAGTTGCGCCAAGGTGAACGGTTTGCGCATCACGTCCTCCGGACGGACGTCGTCGGAAGAGCGGAATTCGGCATGGCCGGTGACCAGCATCGATTTCAGGTCGGGGCGCAACTTCTGCGCGGCGCGGATCAGGGCCAAGCCGTTCATCCCCGGCATCACGAAATCGGCGAGCAGAATATCGATGCTGCCGCCATTCTCTTCCTTATCGCGCGCCAGAATTGCCAGCCCCTCGGCACCGTCCGCGGCAAGGGTGACGATATGGCCCCGCTCGGCCAACATCTCGCCCGTCATCTCGCGCACCGCGCGGTCATCGTCGACAACGAGGACACGCGCCCGGCGCTGGGCCAACCCTGAGATGGGCGACTCGGCGGTCGTTTCCGGCGGAGCACTTTGCGCACGCGGCAGCAGCAGGGTCACCACCGTGCCGTAGCGGACGCGGCTTTCAATCCGTACATCGCCACCCGATTGTACGGCGAGGCCGTGAACCTGCGATAATCCGAGCCCTGAACCACGTCCTGGCGGTTTGGTGGTGAAGAATGGTTCGAAGACCCGGGCCAGAACATCGGTTGGCATTCCGGCACCGGTGTCGCGGACGCGGATGACGACATATTCGCCCTCGGCCATCGAGGGGCCGAGCGGCAGATCCCCCGGCACGCGGGCGTTGAACGTCGAAATCTGCAATCGGCCGCCGTCGGGCATCGCATCGCGGCCGTTGATCGCGAGGTTGAGGAGAGCGGCTTCAAACTGGTTGGGATCGACCATTGCCGGCCAAAGATCCGCCGCCAGCTCGGTCTCAATCTCGACACTGCGGCCCAACGCGCCACCGAACAGGCCGAGCACGACCGTCACCGTTGTGTTGACGTCGGTTGGCGCGGGCAACAGGCGCTGCCGGCGCGAGAAGGTCAGCAACTGCGCGGTCAATCGCCCGCCGCGGTCGGCGGCCTGCAGCGCATGTTCGACCAGATGCACCAAGCCTTCCTGCCCGACGGCGAGGCGCCGGCGCAGAAGTTCAAGCGCTCCGGTAATTGCGGTCAATAAATTGTTGAAATCATGTGCGATTCCGCCGGCAAGTTGGCCCACCGCCTGAAGCTTCTGGGCTTGGCGCAGTTCGGCCTCGGTCTTCTCGCGTTCAGCCGTCTCGACCTGTAACCGGTTGCGGCTTTCGACAAGATCGCGGTTGCGTTGATCAGCGCGGGCTTCCAGTACCGCGTTCAGCCCGCGCAATTCATCGCGCTGGCGCCCGAGCGCCTCCGCCATGTCGTTGAACGCGGCCGCCAATCGGCCGAACTCCGAGCTGGGTTGCTCCTCCAGGTCCGCGCGAGCGGCCAGATCCCCCGAAGACCAACGCCGCGCCGCCTCGATCAATGCGGCGGTGGGTTTGCGTACGAACCGTTCGCCGACCAGCAACGCCAGCCACAGCGACAGCAATGCGCCCAGAACGATCAATACCGTGCCGTGCCATGTCGCTCTGTCGATGTCGGCGAGCATATCGGGCAGCCGGACGCTGACACTGACATAGACTCCATCCGGCGGGGTGGTGGCCGGGACAAAACCCACCAGTTGCTCGGCACCGTCGGCCCCGGTGACCAGGGTGCTGCCGCTGCGCGAGAGCGACAGCAATGGGAGTTGCTCAGGCGGGACATTGCGTCCGACATACCGGTCATGATCGGGAAACCGGGCGAGGGTCACACCGTCCCGGTCGGAGACCAGGATCACGCTTTCCGACGTGCGGCGGATCTCGCCCAGATGCGCACCGAGCCAATCCAGGCTGAGTGCGGCGATGATCACCCCGCGTTTGCCCGCGGTGCCACGAAAGGCCAGACTGAAGGGCAACACGCCACCATGACGGTTCGAGGCCGGGATGAACCCACCGACTTCGAACATAGGGGACAGCAACGCGGAACGGGCCATCGCGGCCAGCCTCGAGGTGTTGATGTCAAGCAGCCCAGCGTCGCTTTTGCACAGCACGCTGCCGTCCTCGAGCAACACGGCAATGGCCTCGTAGGCCGGCAGGTCGGCGCGGACGGCGGCTAGGTAGGTGCGGCACTGCGGATCGAGATCAGCGACAATCGGCGCCCGCGTTACCGCGACGGTCAGTTGCCTCGCACCTTCGACCACGTTCAGCAGATCGCCGTTGAGCAGTTCGGCCTGCCGGCGGGTTTCATCACTGAGCGCTTCGCGGCGGCCGGCGCGCAGATCATGTTGCAGGTACATCAGGACCAGGACCGCGGGCACCGTTCCGACGGCGACGAGGATCAGCAGGCGTGTCAGCAAATTGGCGCGTGCCAGCATCGTCACGAGTGCCCTGAATCTCCCCAATGTCGACGCCGTTCAAGCCGACGCCGGCAATATTGCATCAAAATCATCGGACGTCCGAACTGAATGAGGTTTCGGTGCAATCTGTTAGCCGCTTCAAGAATCTCGATCAGGTTGGCATAAAGGCCAATCTAACGTCATCAATGCCGATGCGTCCAATTTGCCGGCCAACGCTTCAACGCGGTTCGCAGTGATGCGTTGCCGATCCTGCCCTTCGACGGCGGCCGCGCGCGCTTAGGCGTCCACGGAGAAAGGTGGTGCGGGCGGTCGGGGTCGAACCGACACTCTGTCACCAGAACCGGATTTTGAGTCCGGCGCGTCTACCAATTCCACCACGCCCGCAAATGACAGCGTGAAGACGATACAGCAATGCGACGGCGTCGGTCGACCCCCAGTTGGCGAAACCCACGCTGCCATTTCCTGCCTTGACCACCCGCGCTCAAGCACCTAGATAACCGGCCTCGCAAGCACGGCTGATCGGGCGTAGCTCAGCGGTAGAGCAATCGGCTGTTAACCGATTGGTCGTAGGTTCGAATCCTACCGCCCGAGCCATGTGCTACCGCGTGAATTCAATTCCGCGGGCGAGCCAGCATCCCACCGTAACACCTGAGACTGCGCCGCTGCCGTTGCGGCGGAAATGCAGTGTCCAGTCGCCGGGTGCTGCCGAGTCCAGCGCGCGCGGACAGGGCATGCGCCAGAGGTCGGGGCCCACCGGCAGCATCGGCTGCATCAGGCCGCGGCCGAGAAAGCCGGAGAAGGCGGCATAAAGCGCGCCGCCGGCGTTCACGCAGGTCAATGCCGCGCCATATTCCGATGACTGAAACACGCCTTCCACGTCGCGCGGCGCCGCTCCGGCACAGGGGATCAGCGTCGAGCGCAGATTGTCGATGTCGCGCTCCATCGTCAGCCCGTCGGCAGTGTGGCGCAGCCGCACCGGGCCGGTACCGGCGACGTCATCCGCGCCGAGTTCGAGCACTTCGCGCCCTGGGCTGAACCACAGGCCGATGCGCTGATCGGCGGTGACCTCGGTGCGGACGACGAGGCCGGTTTCCGGTTCGATATAGCTGGCGTTCCATTCCGGGCCGGGACTCGCCGGGGCCGGCCGCTCGGGGGCACCTACCAGCGCGCCGAACAGGTCGGCGGCCATCTGCCGCGGTTCGCCCATGCTGTTGAGCAGGACCACGACCGAGATGCGATCCTGCGGCGCGTAGAAGCGGATGCTGCGCCAGCCGCGCAGACCGCCACCGTGGCCGATCACCGGGCGGCCGTGGATGGTCATATGGCTCAGGCCGAAGCCGTAGGAGGCCTGACTGCCATCGCCGAACGCGGTTCGGCGCGACATGCGGCCGATCAGGCTGTCGGCGTCGTCGCGCGCGGCGTCGATCGATTTTTCCCAGGCGATCATGTCTTCCAGGCTGGTGGCGATGCCGGCATCGCCGGTCCAGTGGATGTTGTTCTCCGCGCCGCGCCAGCCATCGATCAGCGAGCCCTCGTAGCCGATGGTGCCATCGGGCATGGCGCTGGTTTCGGGGCACAGCAGGGCGCTGGGCATGCCGGCGGGATCGAAGATGCGCCGCCTGAGCAGGCTGGCCAGGCTGCGGCCGGTGCGTGCCTCCACCAGCTCGCCGAGCAGGCGGAAATTATGGTTGCAGTAGGAGTACCGCATGCCCGGGGCGAATTGCAGCGAGCGGGTGCGCGCGATCAGGTCCCTCGCCTCCTCCGGCCCGAACACGCCTTCCACCGGCGCGCCGCAGACCATCGCGGTGGCCCAGTAGTCGCGCAGGCCGGACTGGTTGTGCGCCAGATGCGTCACCTTCAGCCGGGGATCTTCGAGCAACGGCAGATAATTCCTGAGATCGCCATCCAGCACCGTCGGATCGGGGAACTGGTCGAGCATTACCGCGCAGGTGAATTGCTTGGTGATCGAGCAGATGCGAAAAAGTGTTTCCGGCGTGAAGCGCAAGCGGCGGTCCATGTCGGCCCAGCCCCAGCAGCGTTGTGCCAGCACTTCGCCATCCTTCAGCACCGCCACGGCCCCGCCGGGGCTGGGCGGATGGTTCGGCAACGCATCCAGCACCTGATCCAGCCGGCGATAGGTCATCAGATCGGTCCTTCCTCGATACCGGCCCGGGCGAGCCGGCGGTCATAGCCCAGGCTGGCCTGCAACAGGCTGGTGCCATAGGCGGTATTGGTGCGTCCGCCGGCGAGCATGCCGACATCCAGTTGCTCGACAATGCGGCCGTGCTGCATCACCGCGAGACGGTCGCAGAGATGCGCGATCACCGCGAGATCGTGGCTGACCAGCAGACAGGTCAGGCCACGCGCCGCACGAATATCGGATAGCAGGTTCAGGATCTCCGCCTGCACCGAGACATCGAGCGCGCTGGTCGGCTCGTCCAACAGCAGTACCCGCGGCTCCAGGATCAGCGCGCGGGCGATTGCCAGGCGCTGGCGCTGGCCGCCGGAGAGCTGGTGCGGATAGCGATAGCGGAAGGCCGGGCCGAGGCCGACCTGCAGCAGCACCTCCGCCACCCGGCGGTCGCGGTCATCCATGCCGTGGATCGCCAGCGGCTCCATCAGGGTGGTGTTGACGGTATGGCGCGGATGCAGCGAGGCGTAGGGATCCTGAAACACCATCTGCACCCGACGGAAGAACGCCCGGCCGGGGGGACGGGCCAACGGCGCGCCGGCGATGGCGACAGCACCAGTCCAGGCCGGGTTCAGGCCGCACAGCGCGCGCAGGATGGTGGATTTGCCGCAGCCGGATTCGCCGACCAGGCCGAAGGTCTCGCCCTCGGCGACGTCGAACGACACGCCATCGACGGCCTGCACGCTGCCGGCGCCCTGGCCGAAACGCACCCGCAGCTCCTGCACCGCGATCATGCTTCGAGCCATGCCGGATCGCGCTTCAGCACTTCGAGCCGGGCGCGGCGTTCGCCGATGCGCGGCAGCGAGGCGAGCAGGCCGCGGGTATAGGGGTGCTGCGCTTCGCCCAGCGCCGCGGCGCGGCATTCTTCGACGATGCGCCCGGCATACATGATCAGCACCCGGTCACAGAAACTCGCGACCAGATTGAGGTCGTGGCTGATGAACATCAGGCCCAGGCCACGGGTGCTCACCAACTCGTCGAGGATCGCCAGCACCTGCATGCGCACGGTGACATCGAGCGCGCTGGTCGGCTCGTCGGCGATCAGCAGGTCCGGCTCGGGGGCGAGCATCATGGCGATCATCACCCGTTGCCCCATGCCGCCCGAAACCTCGTGCGGATACAAATCGTAGACCCGCTTGGGCGCACGGATATGCACGGCTTCCAGCATGCCCAGCACCCGCTCCCGCCGTTCGGCGCGCGACAGGCCGCGGCCGTCAAGCGCCTCGCCGATTTGCTCGCCGACGCGCATCACCGGGTCCAGCGCATGGCGCGGGTCCTGCATAATCATCGAGATCCGCCGGCCGCGGACCTTCAGCATCGCGGTTTCGCTGGCGGCGGCGAGGTCGATGTCCTGAAAGCGCATCCGCGCGGCGCTGACGGTGCCATTGGCAGGCGTCAGCTTCAGGATCGCGCGGCCGACCGTGGACTTTCCCGAGCCCGATTCCCCGACGATGCCCACCTTCTCGCGGCCGACGGTAAAGCTGACGCCGCGCACGGCATGCACCAGCTTCTGCGGCGTGCGGAAGCGGACATGCAGGTCGTCCACCAGAAGTTGCGCGGTGTCGCTCATTCCGATCGGGGGTCCAGCACGTCGCGCAGACCGTCGCCGAACAGGTTGAACGCCAGCGAAGTCAGCAGGATCGCCAGCCCCGGGACCGCGGCCAGCCACCAGGCGCCGAGCATGTTCTGCCGCCCGGTCGACAGCATCGCGCCCCATTCCGGCGTGGGCGGCTGTGCGCCGAGGCCGAGGAAGCCGAGCCCGGCGGCGGTCAGGATGATGCCAGCCATATTCAGTGTGATCCGCACCACGACCGAGGGCACGCACATCGGCACGATATGACGCAGGATGATCCTGAGCGGCCCGGCCCCCTGAATGCGGACGGCGGCGATGTAATCCGACGCCCGGATGGTCAGCGTTTCCGCCCGTGCCAGCCGGGCGATCGGCGGCCAGGCGGTCAAAGCGATGGCGATCACCGCGTTGCCGATGCCCGGCCCCAGGGCGGCGACGAAACCGAGGGCGAGGATCAGGCCGGGGAACGACAGAAAAATGTCGTTCAGCCGCATCAGCACGGTATCGACCCAGCCGCCGAAATACCCGGCCGCGGTGCCGACCGCGAGGCCGATCGGGGCGGCGATCACCGCGACCAGACAGGAGATGCGGATGGTGATCCGCGCGCCCCAGACGATGCGCGCGAAGATATCGCGACCAAGCTCATCGGTGCCGAACCAGTGCTCGCGGCTGGGAGGGCGCAGGCGCAGGGCCAGGCTCTGCTCGTTGGAGCCTTCCGGCGCCAGCAGCGGCGCCAGGATCGCCACGACGCACAGACCCACCAGGATGCAGAACCCGGCAAAGGCCAGCCGGTTCGCACGCAGCCGCAGCCAGCCGTAGTAGAAACGCTGCGCCCGGGCGTGAAAGGCCGATGTGGTGATCTCCGCAGTCAACCAGGTTTTCATCGGGTGCGCGGGTCCAGCAGTCGATAAAGCAGATCGGCCAGTAGGTTCAGCCCGACGAAGATCAATCCGATGATCAGCACGCAGGCGAGCACGGCATTCATGTCGCCGGCCAGCAGGCCCGAGGTCAGGTAGCGGCCGAACCCCGGCCAGGCGAACACCGTCTCGGTCAGTACCGCACCTTCGAGCAGGAAGGCGTAAGCGAGCGCGATCACCGTCACCAGCTGCACCAGGATGTTGCGCAAGGCATGCCGGCGCACCACCCGCCAGCGCGACATCCCCTTCACCCGCGCCGCGATGATGTATTCCTGCCCCAGTTGCTCCAGCATGAAGCTGCGGGTCATCCGGCTGATATAGGCCATCGACGCATAACCCAGGATTGAACCGGGCAGCACGATGTGCCGGAACACATTGCCGAACACCTCCCACTCGCCCTGCATCGCCGCGTCCAGCAGCAACAGGCCGGTTTGCGGCTCGAACATGTCGATATAGGCAACGTCGATCCGGCCGGGGCCGGCGACCAGGCCGAGGGCGGCGTAGAATACGATCAGCCCCATCAGACCGAGCCAGAAAGTGGGGCTGGAATAGCCGAGCAGGCCGACGAAGCGGGCGATATGGTCAAGTGCGGTGCCACGGTACACCGCCGCCAGAATGCCCAGCGGCACGCCGACGCCGATGCCGATGGCAATCGCGAAACTCGCCAGCTCGATCGTCGCCGGAAACACGCGTGCCAGATCCACCGAAACTTTGTTGCCGGTGAATAGCGCCTCGCCGAATTCGCCGCTCAGCATGTCGCGCATGTAGAGCAGGAACTGGGTCAGCAGCGTCTTGTCCAGGCCCAGCCGGTGATAGACCATGTCATAGGTCGCTTTATCCGCCTGCTCGCCGACGATGGAAATCACCGGGTCGATCGGCAGCATGCGCCCCATGAAGAAAGTGATCGCCAGCAGCCCGAGCAGGGTGACGACAATCGATGCCGCCCCCTTGGCCACACCAGCAATCCAGCTCGGCATAAGCTACTTGCCGGCCGTGGCGTAGGCGACGTTGAACGGGGTGATCGCGAAGTCCTTGATTTCCTTGCGCACGGCGATGGTCCGGATGGTCTGGTTGATGTAGGCCATCGGGCCGTTATGCATCATGAATTGCTGGATCTCGTGATAGGCGGCAATGCGCTTTTCCGGATCGCGCTCCATCTTCGCCGCGTCCGCCTTGGCGTTGATCGTCTCGTCGATCCAGGACGAGCGCCAGCTGGGATACTGGGCCAGCTTGGCTTCGACGCGATTATCCGGATTCACCGCGTGACGCGAGATCATGCTGTGGGCGTCGGGGTAACCGGCGCCCCAGCCGATCTGCAGCACGTCGAACTCCCGCGCCCGCGCCCGGGTGAACAACTGCGCGTCGGCCATCTGTTCCAGTTGCAGGGTGATGCCGATTTTCGCGGCATTGGCCTGCACATGCTGGGCAATCTGTGGCGAGATGTTGTTGGCCGAGACGATGTATTTCTTGGTGAACCCGTTAGGAAAGCCAGCCTCGGTGATCAGCGCCTTGGCGCGTTCCAGATCCAGGCGAAACGGCTGGCCGGCGGCATGATCAAGCGCGCCAAAGGCGCCCTCGGGCACCAGGCTGGCCCTGGGAGCGCCCTGGTATTTCAGGATGGTTTTGCCCAGCCCGTCGTAGTCGATCAGGTAGCGGAACGCCTCACGGACCAGCGGCTTGCCCAGGATGGGGTCAAGGCCATTGAACGACAGATAGCCGTAGCCGTGCATCACCGTCTGCTCGATATGTACGGCCGGGTTCTTCTCCAGCGCGATCAGATCGTCGGTGTTCAACAGCCGCGCCACATCGATATCGCCCTGCTCCAGCAGCAGCCGCTCGGCGCCGGATTCCGGTACGTGGCGAATGATCACCCGGCGAATTTTCGCCTTCTCGCCCCAGTAATTATCGTTGCGCTCGAGCACGACGACATCGTTGGTCTGCCAGCGGGTGACGCGATACGGTCCGACACACACCGGATTGGTCTTGAACGCCGCATTGCCATAGTCGCTCTTGCCGTCAGTGATCTTGGCAGCCTTCGTGCCTTCCTCGCGATCGAGGATCGCCGTGGTGCCGGAGGCGAACATCGCCGAGAGCAGGAGGCCGACGGGATAGGGGCGGTCGAGCTTCACCAGCAGCGTCGTATCGTCGACTGCGGTGATCTTCTCGGCAACATTATCCTTGGTGAAGCCCCATTCGGTGATGTTGGCGGCGTTGCCAAAGCCGAGATAGACCGCGCGCTGCAGCGACCAGGCCGCATCCTGCGCCTTCGCTTTCTTGCCCGAGGGGAATTTCAGGTCGGGACGCAGCTTGAAGGTCAGCGTCAGGCCGTCGTCCGACACTGTCCAGCTCGCCGCCGTGCTCGGCACGATCTTCGATGTCTCCTTAAGGTCATAATTGACCATCGGTTCGCAGACATTGCGGATGATATCGTTGCCATTGACCTCGGCGATCTGCGCCGGATCGAAGGTGATCAGCGCATCAAGGTTCCAGGCCATCACCAGCGCATCGCGCGGTGTGCCCGCCATCGCCGAGGACGCGAGCAACAGCCCCGCCGCCACTGCCGTGCCAAAGATCCGCCGCATTGCCGCCCCCTGTCCATACGTTGCCGCGATGCTAGAGAGCCATAGTCCGGCACTCAAGCTTTCACAGGCTAGGCTGCGGAAATATCCAGATCCCCAGCCGAGACGCTGCTGCGGTCGAACCCGGCATTGGAGCGCAGCAACTGGCGCGTGTACTCGTGCACAACCTCACCCGATGCCATCGCATCGGCCGTCGTCGTCTCCAGCAGCAGGCCGCGGCTCATCACCCCGATGGTGTCACACAGATGCGCGATCACCGCGAGGTCGTGGCTGACCATCAGCATGGTCAACCCGTGCTCGCGCCGCAGCCGGGCCAGCAGGTTGAGGATCTCCGCCTGCACCGAAACGTCGAGCGCGCTGGTGGGTTCGTCCAGCAGCAGGATGCTGGGTTCCAGGATCAATGCCCGCGCGATCGCCACCCGCTGACGTTGCCCGCCCGACAACTGGTGCGGGTAGCGATAGCGATGCTCGCGGCCCAGCCCGACCTCGGACAACGCCTTGGCAATCCGCGCTTCGCCCTTATCCAAACGATGAATGGCAATCGGCATCGCCAGGATCTGGTCCACCGTCTGGTTCGGATGCAGGGAACCGTAGGGATCCTGAAACACCATCTGCACCATGCGCTTTTCCGCCGTGGTGCGCCGTTTGCCGACGGACTTGCCGGCCAGCGTTATGTGGCCGTCGCTATAGGGGATCAGCCCGGCAATCGCCCGCAGCACCGTGGATTTGCCAGAGCCCGATTCGCCCACCAAACCAACGGCCGCCCCTTCCGGAACGGCCAGCGTCACATCGCGCGCCGCCACCAGCCGGCGATGGCCCTGGCCATAGGCGATGGTCACATTGTCCAGAATGATCACAGGTCGGCCGCCCACGCCGGATCGCGTTGCAACTGCGGCAACTCATGCCGGCGATTGCCAAGCTGCGGCAATGCCGCCAGCAGCCCGCGGGTATAGGGGTGCGTCGCCTCGTGCAGCTTGCCGGCCTCGCAGGTCTCCACGACCTGCCCGGCATACATCACCAGCACCCGGTCGCAGAACGAGGAGACGAGATGCAGATTATGGCTGATCAGGATCAGCCCCATGCCGCGCCGCTGCACCAGATCGTCCATGATCGCCAGCACCTGGGTCTGCACCGTCACATCGAGGGCCGAGGTCGGCTCGTCGGCGATCAGGATGTCGGGGCCGGCGATCAGCATCATCGCGATCATGATCCGCTGGCCCATGCCGCCGGAAACCTGATGCGGATACATGCCGTAGACCCGCTCGGGATCGCGGATATGCACGGCGTTCAGCATGTCCAGCGACGCCTTGTAGGCCTCCGCCTTGCTGCTGCGCAGATGCGCACGGTGTGTCTCGGCGATCTGATCGCCGACCCGCATCACCGGGTCCAGCGAGTATTTCGGGTCCTGCAGCACCATCGCCAAGCGCTGGCCGCGCAGCGCGCGGAACCCGCGCTCGGACATCGCACGCAGATCGGTCTTGCCACCCTGTTTGTCGAACAGCGTAAGCTCGTCCGCCTCGATGCGGCCGGGGCGCTGCACGAGGCCCATGATGGCCCGGCCGGTGGTGGATTTGCCCGACCCGGATTCGCCGACGATGCCCAGGCGCTCGCGGCCCAGACTGAAGGAGACATTGCGGACGGCGCGAAAATCGCCGTCATCGCCGGGATAGGTCACGCGCAGATTGCGGACATTGAGCAGCACCTCGCTCATCCCCGGGCGTCTCCGACATCGCGCAGGCCGTCGCCCAGCAGATTGAAGCCGAGGCTGGTGACGAAGATCGCGATGCCCGGAATGGTCGCCACCCACCACTGATCCAGCAGCACCTGCCGACCCGATGACACCATCGCGCCCCATTCCGGCGAGGGTGGCTGGGCGCCCAGCCCGAGGAAGCCCAGCCCCGCCGCGGTCAGAATAATGCCGGCCATATCCAGCGTCAGACGGATGATCACGCTGGGCAGACAGAGCGGCACGATCTGCGTGGCAATGATGCGGAAATGCGACGCACCCTGCAGCTCCGCGGCCTGGATGAACTCCGCCTGACGCCGCGTCAGCGTCTCCGCCCGCGCCAGCCGCGCATAAGGCGGCCATGCCGTCAGCGAAATGGCGATCACCGCGTTCTCAATCCCCGGCCCCAGCGCCGCCGCAAACGCCAGCGCCAGCACCAGACGCGGAAACGCCAGGAAGATATCGGTGATCCGCATCAGCACGGTGTCGATCCAGCCGCCGAAATACCCGGCCGGCAACCCGATCCCCAGGCCGACCGGCACCACGATCATGCTGACCAAGGCCACAATCGTCAGCGTGATCCGGCTGCCGAACACCACGCGGGCGTAGATGTCGCGGCCAAGCTCGTCGGTGCCGAACCAATGCGCCCAACTCGATTCCTGCAGCCGGTCTTCCAACACCTGATGGATCGCTGCGTCAGGGTCTGCAATCAACGGCGCGAAGATCGCCACCAGCACGAGCGCCAGCACAATGATCAGCCCGCTCATCGCCAGCGGATTGCGCCGGAAACCGAGCCAGGCGCGGAACCAACGTCCGAACCTGGCCTGCATGCGACTGGCCGGTGCGGGGGCAAGCAGCCACGCCCGCATCGTGCCGGGAACCGGTGCTGCCGTCATTTGCGCGCGCGCGGATCGACGAGGGGGTAGATCAGGTCACTGAGCATATTCAAACCGATATAGACGATGCCAACCAGCATTGTGCCGCCAAGCACCGCGTTGAGGTCAGCGTTGAAAAGCGAATTCTTCATGTAGAGGCCAAGCCCCGGCCAGGCGAACACCGTCTCCGTCAGCACGGCACCCTCCAGCAGGCTGCCAAAGGTCAGCGCGATCACGGTGACCAACTGCACCCAGGCATTGCCCAGCGCATGGATCCACACCACCCGGAACGGCGATAACCCCTTGGCCAGGGTCGCCAGCACATATTCCTGGCTCAACTGGCTCAGCATGAAGCTGCGCGTCATCCGCGCGACATAGGCCAGACTGAGATAGCCCAGGATCGAGGCCGGCAGCACCAGATGCCAGAACGCGTTCCAGAACACCTCATCCTCGCCCGCGATCAGGCTGTCGATGGTGATCATCCCGGTAACCGTCGGCACAATATCGTCGAACGACACATCCAGCCGGCCCGGCCCTTCGACCCAGCCCAGCTTGGCGTAGAACAGCAGCAGGCCAATCAACCCCAGCCAGAACACCGGCATGGAATAGCCCAGCAGCGAGGCAAAGCGGATCAACTGGTCCTGCCAGCGGCCGCGATTGATCGCGGCAAACACCCCCAGCGGCACGCCACAGACGATGCCGATGAACAGCGCCAGGAACGCCAACTCCAGCGTCGCGGGGAACACCCGCAACAGGTCCTGCAACACCGGATGCGCGGTGATCAGCGAGGTGCCGAACTCGCCATGCAGCACCTTCATCAGATAGCGCCAGTACTGCACTGGTATCGGCTGGTCGAGCCCGATCTCGATGCGCACGCGCTCATAGGTCTCACGCGACGCCTTGTCGCCGACAATGGCCAGCACCGGATCGATCGGAATGATCCGGCCGACAAAGAATGTCACGCAGGTCAACCCGAGAAAGGTCAGCGCGACCGAGAACAACACCCCGCCGGTCTGCCGGGCATAGCGCCACGACCGACGCGCGGCACCTTCAGTGGGAAGGGGCGCGGCTTGCGCCGCGCCCCCCATCGACGTCGTCGCCAAACGATCAGCCCTTCTTGATCAGCCGGTAGAAGTTCAGGTCCTCGGTGATGCCGGCGGCAAAGCCGGTCACGTTGGCGCGCCGGGCAACATTCGGCGTGTCCTGGAACATGATGATGAACGGGCCTTCGTCGGTCACCCGCTTCTGCAGCACCACGTACTGCTCGGCGCGCTTCTTGGCATCCAGTTCCTTCGCCGCCTTCAGCATGTCCTTCGTCAACTCGGGGATGAACCACTTGTTGCGCCAGGCCAGCGGCTTGATCTTCGGCGTGTCGGAGTTGTCGTCGTTATGCGCGAAGGTGTCGGCATTGGTGTGGGCGTCGAAATAGTCCGGGCCCCAGGAGATCAGCACCATTTCGTGCTTGCGCGCGCGGTACTGGCCAATGTTCGCCTTCTTGTCGAGCGGCTCGATCGTCACCTTGATCCCGGCCTGCGCCATCGTCTGCTGCACGGACTGGGCGATTTCCATTTCCGGCGAGGTGTTCGGCGTCGACAGTCGCAGCGGGAAGCCGTCCTTGAAGCCGGCCTCGGCCAGCAGCGCCTTGGCCTTGGCTACGTCCAGCTTGAACGGGGCGTAGGCAATGGCGAACGGGAAACCGACCGGCAGGAAGCTCTGCTGCACGAAGAACTTGCCCTTGACGATGGTGTTCACCATGCCCTGGTAGTCCACCAGCATCTTCATCGCCGTCCGCACCTTCTGGTTGGCGAGCGGGCCGTAGCCCATGTTCATCGCCATGTACCAGGTATTGGCGCCCTTGGACGTATCGATCTTGATGTCCTTGGAACCCATCAGCGGCTTCAGCTGGTCCGGACCGAGATCGCGCGCGAAGTCCGCGTCGTTCTTTTCCAGCAGCAGGCGCTGCGAGGCCGGCTCGGGAACATGGCGCACCACCACGCGTTTCATGTGCGGCGCGCCCATGCGGAAGCCAGGGTTGGCTTCCAGCGTTACGCTCTCGTTCGACTTCCAGGCCACCAGCTTGTAGGCGCCGGAGCCGGCCGAGTTCGTTTTCAGCCAGGTGTTGCCCAGATCGTTGTTGGCCTGGTTGGCCATGGCGACCTTCTTTTCGACCACCGAAGCGACGATAGAGGTCATCAGGTTCAGCACCAGCGAAGGCGCAAAATCCTCGGTGATCTTCATGGTCAGCGTGTCGCCGCTGGCCTTCACCAGGTCCTTCACGTTGTCCTTGGTCCAGCCGAGCTGGCTGAGCAGGAACGCCGGCGTCTTGTCCAGGATCACCACGCGCTGCAGTGAGAACTCGGCGTCCTCCGCGGTGACCGCGGCGCCGGAATGGAATTTCAGGCCGGGGCGGATCTTGAAGGTGAAGGTCTTGCCGTCGGCCGACACGTTCCAGGAGGCGGCGACACCGCCTACCATCTTTGTCACGTCCTCCGCCTCGTAGCGCAGGATCCGGTCATAGAGGTTGGTGGCGATCTCAATGCCCGACAGCTCATACGCCTCGCCCGGGTCGAGGGTGAGGATGTCGTCGATCTGCTTGGCGAACACCGCGGTGTCCTTCGGCGTGGCGGCATCGGCGATCCGCGTCCAACCTGCGAACGGGGCAGCAGATGCGCCCGCCAGCAGCAGGCGCCTCGAAATCTGGGTCATGTGTGGCTCCTCATTTTTCCCTCGGCGCGCCAACGGCAACCCGCTGCCCGCGCCATGCAACCCTGATACTCCGACGGTTCATGGCCCGCCGCAATACCTGAGTTGCAGGACGAAGACAGTCCTCTAGCCGGCCGCCATCTTCTGGGCTTCCTGCAGCACCTTCCCGCTCGCCTCCGCCAGATGGTCGAAGCGGTGGCGATATGTGCCAAGCCCGAGAGTCTGACTGCGAAGTTCGATAATGAAATCGTGCAGCTCCGCCTCCGGTACCACCGCTTCGACATCATCCCAACCGGTCCAGCCCTCCCGCTCGGCATAGCCCAGGATCTGCCCCCGCCTTCCGGTCAGCAGCCGCTGCGCCGTCGCGGTGAAGCTGTTCGGCACGGAGACGGTCACTGCATGCATCGGCTCCAGCAGCACCGGATCGGCCTTCGGCAGCGCTTCCTGCAACGCCATCCGCGCCGCGGTGCGGAACGCCATGTCGGAACTGTCGACCGCATGGAACCCGCCATCGACCAGCGTTACCGAGATATCAACCACCGGATAGCCGAACGCGCCCTTGCGCGCCGCTTCCTCGGCGGCCTCGCCCACAGCCGGGATATATTGGCGCGGCACCGCGCCGCCGACGATCTTGTCGACAAACAGATAGCCCTCGCCACGCGCCCGCGGCGCGATATCGATGGTGACATCGGCGAACTGCCCATGCCCGCCGGTCTGCCGCTTCAGCCGCGCATGCTGGTGCACCGGGGTGCGGATCGTCTCGCGGAAGCCGATTCGCGGCCGGTGCGCATTCACCTTCACCCCAAACGCCGTGGCCAGACGATCCATCGCCGCCTTCAGGTGCATCTCCCCCTGCCCGGCAAGGATGGTTTCGCCCAGTTCGGCATCCTGCCGCAGCGTCAGGCCGGGGTCCTCCTCGATCAGTTTCTCCAGCGCGCCCGACATCCGCACATCGTCCTTGCGGTCCGCCGTGGTGATCGCCATCACGTGGACCGGCTGCGGGGCCACGGGCAACGCTAGGTCGGCCCCGCCGGCATCGCCGATCACCGCCCCGGTCGGCACCCCATCAAGCCGGCCGAGCCCGACGATCTCCCCGGTCGCCGCCTCGCCGATCTTCACCATCTCGCCGGCAGCCCCGCGCCACATGCCGCCGATCCGTCCCACCGGCAGCGTCGCGCCATCCTTCACCGGTCCGCGCCATACCCTTGCCCAGGACAGCTTGCCGCCATGCCCGGCATTCACCGTGCGGAAAACCTGCAATAACGTGCCGCCCTGTGGGTTCACCCCGTGCCGCTCCGCCGTCACCGCCGCCTCCGGCGCATCATGGCGCAGCGCCTTCCACAGCCGGCGCACCCCGCCATCCCGCTCGGCGCAGCCCAGCAGCACCTCGGCAATCGTGCCCTCGGCCTCCTCCGCGCGCAGCCGCTCGAACACCTCGTCCGAGGTCGGCTTGATGTCCTCGATCACCTTTTCCAGCAGCTTGTCGTCATGATCGGCCAGCACCTCGATCAGGGCCGCCCGTGCCTCAAGCTCGCGCTCCGCCATCGCATCGGGCAGCGCGATTAGCTCCGACGCCCCCCCCTTGCGGTACAGATAGGCCCGCTCGCTGATCACATCGATATAGCCGGTCACCGCATCGCCCTGCCGGATCGGCACTTCGCGCAACACCAGCTTGCGCGCGGTCAGTTCCTGCAATGCAGCCAGCGTGTCACGCACTCGCCCGGTCAGGGTGTCGATGCGGTTGACGAAGATCATCGCCGGCAGCCCGGCCGCGTCGATCCGCCGCAGCAGCGGCGCCACGGTCAGCGCGCGCGCCGGATCGGGGTCACAGACCACTACCGCGATATCAGCCACCGCCAGCGCGGCATCGGCCTCATGCACATATTCCACCGATCCCGGACAATCGATCAGCGTCCACGGCTCATCCAGATAGGTGCAACTGGCAATGCGTGTGCCGCCGCGTGGCGCGGCGCCTCGTCGCGCCGGCCCGCCGGCCGCGGCCAGCAACGCGTCGAACAAAGTGGACTTACCGCTCGCATAGGGACCAACGAGGGCCACAGTGCGTGGCCCGGACGGTACATGAGACACAGGCGACCTCCTCGGCCGGCTCTGCCTTGTTGCCGACTGCCGGCCCTGGAAATCAGCATGGGCGTGAAACCGCGCGACGCCAAGAGGGTATTTTATCGCAACGTCCGGAGAAATCTTGACCTGAATCAATGCGTTGCCGATGCAACATTGTCACCAGCACCGGCTGCTATGGCTGTTTGACGTTCGCCGCGCGAAGGCGGTTACTATCGCCATGACGGTCGCATCGCCCCCCCGGCCACAAAGCGAGGCCGCAGCACTGACTGCCTGCATCTTCGATGTCGATGGCGTGCTGATCGCCTCGCCACATGAGCAAGCCTGGCGCGAAGCCCTGACCGGAATCGCCGATCCCGCCCACTTCACCACGTCATTGTATCAGGCCGAGGTCGCCGGCAAACCACGCGCGGACGGCGCGCTCGCAGCCCTGCGCGCCCTGGGCGTGCCCGATGCCGCCCGGCTGGCCCGCCGCTACGCCGAACGCAAGCAGGCCCGCCTCGAAGCCCTGGCGCATGGCGTCGCCGCCTTCCCCGACGCGCTGCGCCTGATCGAGACCCTGCGCCGCCTCGGTCTCGCCTTGGCGATTGCATCCGCCTCTCGCAACGCCACCGCGATGCTGCGCCCGCTCCGGCTACCCTCCGGGACGGGCCTGCTCGAAACGATGGCCGTCAACGTCTGCGGCCGCGACGTGCCACACGGCAAGCCGGCGCCGGACCTGTTCCTGCTGGCGGCGGCTGAACTGGGTATCGCGCCAAAGCACTGCCTGGTCGTCGAGGACGCGCCCTCCGGCATCCGCGCCGCCCGCGCCGGTGGCATGGCCGCCCTCGGCATCGCCCGCCTCGACGACGCCGACCTGCTGCGGATCGCCGGCGCCGACCTCGTGCTGCACAGCCTCGACGACCTCGACCCCGCAGCGCTCGCACGCGGCCATCTAGCCCACCGACCCGTCACGGATGCCACGTAATGGACAAGATGCTGATCCCGACCACCGATGCCGACTGGGTCATCGCCGAGCAGCACTGCGATCAGTTGCGCGAATCCAGCCGAGAATCGCGATTTTCCGTCAGCAATGGCTTCCTCGGCGTTCGCGGCACGCGCGGCATCAACCGCTTCTCGCGCGGACAGGTGCCACCGCACACCTGGGTCGCCGGATTGTTCGATCTGCACGACGCCGATCCACCCGTGCCGGGCCTGGTCCCGGCGCCGGACTGGCTGTCGATCACCGTCGCCCTGCGCGGCGAAAAACTGGCCTATCACCGCACCCGGACCCGCCAACGCTGCCGCGTCCTGGACGTGCGCCGCGGCATCATGTTCACCGACGCCACGCTCACCCATCGCGCCTCGTTCAGCCTGCGCGCCAGAAGCCTGCATCTGGTCAGCCTCGACGATCGCTGCATCGGGCTGCAACTGGCGCAGTTCACCATCGAGCATGGCGAGGGCGAACTGACGCTGCAGGTCGGCTTCGCCAATCTCGACACCGACCTGATCACCCGGCGGATGGAGCCGGGCGTCGCCACCTGGAGCACCTACACGACCCCAAGCCAGCTCGGCCTCGCCGCCGCCGTTGTGCTGGAGGTCGACGGCCGCGAGCAGAAGGCAGCCCAGGACGGACCGTTCGAGTGGTCCTGGCGCTGGAACGCCCGGTCGGGGCAGACCATCCGGCTGCAACGCTACGTCGCCCTGGTACGCACCGATGACGGTGCCGACCCCGGCGAGATCGCCCACGCCCGCCTCGGAACAGCGCAAAATCGGGGCTGGCGCAGCCTGATCACCGCCCATGAGGTCGCTTGGGCCGCACGCTGGCAGGCCAGCGACATCATCGTAAACGGCGATCCGGCGGCCCAGCGCGCCCTGCGCTTCGCGATCTATCACCTCAATGGCGCCGCCAACCCCGGTGATCCCACCGTCTCGATCGCCGCGCGCGCCCTGACCGGGTCGGACTATCGCGGCCACGTGTTCTGGGACACGGAAATCTTCCTGCTGCCCTTCTACACCCTCACTTGGCCCGACGCCGCCTGCGCCCTGCTGCACTACCGCTTCCGCACGCTCGACGCGGCCCGCCGCAAAGCGGCCGCATCTGGCTGGAAAGGCGCGATGTACGCCTGGGAATCGGCCGATACCGGCGACGAGGTCACCCCCGATCAGGTCGTCGGCCCCGACCGCACCTTGGTCGACGTACTCTGCGGCCATCAGGAACAGCACATCACCGCCGATGTCGCTTACGCCGTCTGGCAATACTGGCTGGCCACCGCCGACGAGGCGTTCATGGCCGAAGCCGGCTGCGAGATCATCCTGGAAACCGCCCGCTTCTGGGCGAGCCGCGCGCTGCCGGAGCCCGATGGCAGGCGGCACATCCGCGGCGTCATCGGCCCCGACGAGTACCACGAAACCATCGACGACAACGCCTTCACCAACCAGATGGCCCGCTGGAACATCCTCTGCGGCATCGAGATCGCCCGCCTGATCTCCGATCGCCTGCCCCTCGCCGCCCGCCTGCTGCCCGACAGCGCCGAACTAGCCGCCTGGGCCGAGGCCGCCAGCACCATCGCCACCGGTTTCGACCCGGCAACCGGCCTGTTCGAACAGTTTGCCGGCTACTTCGCGCGCGAGCATATCGACCTCGCCGACTATGCCGGCCGCAGCGTGCCGATGGATGTCGTGCTCGGCCGCGACCGCACCGCCGCCAGCCAGGTCGTCAAGCAGGCCGACGTCGTCGCGCTGCTGGCCCTGCAGCCCGATCTCTGCACCCCAGCGCAGGCCGCCACCAATTTCGCCTATTACGCCCCACGCTGTGCCCATGGCAGCTCGCTCAGCCGCGCCATGCACGCCCTCGTCGCCGCACGGCTGGGCCAACCCGCAGCGGCCCTGTCCTACTTCCTGCACTCCGCCGCGATCGACCTTGAGGAAAGTCGCGCCGCCATCGATGGCGGCATCCACATCGCCGCCCTCGGCGGCGTCTGGTTCTCCGCCGTGCACGGCTTCGCCGGCCTGACCCTGCGGCCCGACCGCCTCTGCCTCTCCCCCAGCCTGCCACCGTCCTGGCACAGCCTGCACTTGACCATCCAATGGCATGGCCGCAGCCTCGCCATCGCCATCGACTCTGCAACGCGGATGCTCTCGGTGCGCCTGCTGTCCGGCGAGACGATGACGCTCGATATCTGCGGCCAGGCCCACAGGCTCGCGCCCGGACGACCAGTGCAAGCCGGAATTGCCTGATCCGCACACCCGGCACAATCAACGACAGGCTACACGCCTATCCTGCTTTTGGCCTATCGTGTAAATTCATAACGAAATTTGATTGAAGCAAGGATATTGGCACCCAGTGCAAGCTCACCGCAACTTTGGCGACAGGACGATGTCATGACGACCTCGATCTCGATCGTGATCCCGGTCTATCGGGCCGAGGCCTCGCTGCCCGAACTCTATCGCCAATTGACCGCAACAATGCCGGCGCTCACCGCTGATTATGAGATCATCTTCGTCGAAGACGGCGGTGGCGACGGCAGTTGGGAGGTCATCGCCGGGCTTGCCAGTCAGGACAACCGGGTCCGCGGCATC
The DNA here is from genome assembly GCA_903881515.1 of uncultured Rhodospirillales bacterium. Classification (GTDB taxonomy): domain Bacteria; phylum Pseudomonadota; class Alphaproteobacteria; order Acetobacterales; family Acetobacteraceae; genus CAIRTN01. The sequence goes on from CAIRTN010000366.1 coordinate 24,586, forward strand.
CGGATGAGCCGCAACTATGGCCAGCACAATGCTTTGCTATGCGGCATCCGCGCGGCACGCGGCGATCTGACGCTGACAATGGACGACGACCTTCAGCACCCCCCAGGCGAAATCGTTAAGCTGCTCGAAGCCATCGCGCCGGGCGTCGATGTCGTCTACGGAGCGCCGCAGAACGAGCAGCACGGCTTCCTGCGCGATCTCGCCTCGCGCCTCACCAAGATGGCGCTCTCGGCCTCGATGGGCGCGGAAACCGCACGCAGCGCCAGCGCCTTCCGGCTGTTTCGCACGCGGCTGCGTGACGGCTTTCGCGACTACCGCAGCCCCGCGGTATCGATTGACGTGCTGCTCACCTGGTCCACCTCGCGCTTCGCCGCGATCCGGGTGCGTCACGAACCGCGCACCCATGGCGTATCTGGCTACACCTTGGCCAAGCTGATCCGCCATGCGGTGAACCTGATGACAGGGTTCAGCACGCTGCCGTTGCAGATCGCCAGCATCGTCGGCTTTGGCTTTTTGCTGTTCGGCATGTCGATTCTCGCCTTCGTGCTGATGAATTACCTGATCAGCGGCAGTGCGGTGCCGGGCTTCGCCTTCCTCGCTTCGATCATCGCAATGTTCTCCGGCGCGCAACTGTTCGCTCTGGGGATTTTTGGCGAATACCTTGCGCGGATCCATTTCCGGACCATGGACAGGCTGGTCTATGTCGTTGGTGAAACCACGCAGCCAGGACCGGCACCCTAGATGTTCAGTTTCACCATGCAGCATCTGGTAACCCCGGCACTGAAGCTGGATTACCACCTCACGCCGTGGGACGAACCGATCCTCGGTGCTCCGACCGCCGCGATTGCCACGATAGGCGTGTATATTCCGCAACAAGCCACCGTCGATTTCATCGCGTTCCGCGCGTGGTGCCTGCAGGGCGGCATCCAACTGGTCTGCTGCCGCCTGGCGCAGGACCGGCTGGATGAGTGTGGCTTTCTGGAAACGCAGGGCTTCCGCTTCATCGAACTGAACTACCGCCCAACCGTCAGTGGCCTTGCGCGCTTTCAGGCCGATCCGGATATCGCAATCCTGCCCGCCACCATGGCAGACATCGATGAAATCGTCGGTTTCGCGGCACAGATCTACGACGCCGGACGCCTGCATGCAGACCCGCAGGTCGGCGTGGGACTCGGCAACCGGCGCTATGCCGCCTGGGCGCGCAACGCGTTCAACAATCCGCGCCAAAGCGTGCTGAAATGCGAGATGGACGGTGGGACGGTCGGGTTCTTTGTCGTCGAGGCACCAGACCCGGCCAGCCGGTTTTGGTCGCTGATCGGTCTCGCCACAGGCATGTCTGGACGCGGCCTGGGTCGGCGCGTCTGGCAGTCGATGCTGGCACACCATCACGAGGAAGGCGTCGCGCAGGTATCCACCAGCATATCCTCCCATAACGTCGCGGTGCACAACCTGTATGTGGCGCTTGGCTTTCGCTTCCCGAGTCCCGAAATCACACTGCATTGGTGCCCTACCGGCCCTTTGAATCGGCCCACGTCGTGATCGGCCGCCAGTTCCTCCGTTACGCGGTGATCGGCCTGCTGATGAACGCGGCGCTGTACCTCGCGTATCTCGGGCTGACCGCTTCGCTGTTGTCCAGCCGCCCCGCGATGAGCATTACCTATGTCGCCGGCGTCCTGATCGGCTTCCTGCTCAACCGCCGCATCACCTTCGCCTATTCCGGCCCTGGCGCCGCTGCGCTGGTCCGTTACGCCGTAACGTACGTCATCGGTTACCTGATCAACTTCATCACGCTCTGGCAACTCGTCGACCGTTGGGGCCTGCCGCACCAGATCGTCCAGGGTTGCGTGACCCTCGCCCTGCCGGTGCTGCTGTTTCTGCTGCAGCGCTTCTGGGTTTTCCCCAGCGCTCCTTCGCGTCTCCCTGAAAGTCTTGCGCCATGAACATCCATATTCCGTTCAACAAGCCCAGCATCGTCGGCTCGGAACTGATCTATGTCGGCCAGGCCGTCGCCGGCGGGCATGCCAGCGGCGACGGGCCCTTCACCAAGCGCGCCCAAAAGCTGATGGAAGAGCGCTTCGCCGCGCGGCGGATCCTGCTCACCACCTCCTGCACCGCGGCGTTGGAGATGGCCGCCCTGTTGTGCGACCTCGGACCTAGCGACGAGGTCATCGTGCCATCCTACACCTTCGTCTCGACCGCCAATGCCGCCGTGCTGCGCGGCGCTACGCCGGTGTTCGTCGACATCCGGCCCGACACCCTCAATATCGACGAAACGCGCATCGAGGCCGCGATCACACCGCGCACCAAGGCAATCTTCCCGATCCATTACGCGGGCGTCGCCTGCGAGATGGACGAGATCATGGCCATCGCCCGCCGGCACAACCTGCTGGTGGTCGAGGATGCCGCGCAGGGTGTGCATGCGACGTACAAGGGCCAGTGGCTCGGGACGATCGGCCATCTCGGCTGCTACAGTTTCCCTGAGACCAAGAACTTCTCCTGCGGCGAAGGCGGCGCCCTGGTGATCAACGACCCGGCTCTGGAAAAGCGCGCGGAGATCCTGCGCGAGAAAGGCACCAATCGCAGCCAATTCCTGCGCGGTCAGGTAGACAAGTACACTTGGGTCGATATCGGCTCGTCGTTCGTCCCGTCGGACATGCTGGCAGCCTTTCTGATGGGCCAGTTGGAGAATATGGACAGGATCACCCGCCGCCGCGGCGAGATCCACGGCCTGTATTCCAGCCTGCTCGCCCCGCTGGCCGAAGCCGGTCAGATCCATATGCCGAGTTGGCCGCAGCACTGCTCAACCAACTACCACATGTTCTATATCCTCACCGCCGACATCGAGG
>CAIRTN010000367.1 GCA_903881515.1 uncultured Rhodospirillales bacterium
TCACTTACTGAACAAATCCAACAAGGATCCCCATGCCCACCAACTCTGCCCAGCTGCGCGTAGTCGCCAAGGATGCCGCCCCGGCCGCCCCTGTCGCCCTCACCGCGCCGCGCGTCGGGCGACGCCCCCGCATCGCCCAACCGCCCCGCCATCGCCGCGCCCGCGCCGGCGCGGCATCCCGCGCGGGCCGAGCATGGGCACAGGCCGGTATCCATCACCGCCCTGGCACGTTTTGCCCGCCCCCGACCATCGTCCAAAAATTGCGACATTTTGGGCCAATACATCCGCACGACTATATTGTTCCGATTTAACAACATTAAACCGAAACCCGTGGATTCTCCCGGTTCCCGCCACGCCAAGTTAACGCTACAATGGCCCCATCCGGCCCACAGAGGCCGCATTCGGGAGAACACGCCATGATCCGTCGCCGCCAATTGCTGCAAGCCTCCGCGGGCATCCTCGCCGCGCCCGCCATTGTCGAGAAGGTCGGCGCCCAGTCCGCCTTCGACTGGAAGCAGTTCAAGGGCACCAAGATCGAGGTCAATTTCGCGGTCTCCCCGCGCCCCGATGTGCTCGCCAAGCACAACAAGGAATTCGAGGAACTGACCGGCATCAAGGTCGGCTTCGAGCAGATCCCCGAGCAGCAGCAGCGCCCCAAGGTCGCGCTCGAACTCTCCACCGGCCGCCCCAGCTTCGACGTGGTCAACGTCGCGCTGCACGTCCAGAAGCGCCTGGTCGAGAAGGGCAAGTGGATGGAGGACCTCCGCCCGCTGCTCGCCGATCCGAAAATGACCGCCCCGGACTATAACTTCGCCGATATCGGCGGCCCCGGCGTGCATGCCGCCACCGGCCCCGATGGCAGCATCCACACCATCCCGCTGAACCAGGATCTGTTCATCCTCTATTACAACAAGGCGATGTTCGCCGAAAAAGGCGTCGCCATCCCCAAGACCTACGATGAGATGATGGCCGCCGCCGCCAAGCTCACCGACAAGGCCAAGGGCATCGCCGGCTTCGTCGGCCGCGGCGTGAAAAACGCCAACATGGCGCTGTTCGATACCATCCTGCTCGGCTGGGACCAGGAAACCGTCTCCGCCGACGGCAAGAAACTGCTGATGGACAGCGCGACCACCGCCGAAGTCGCCGAATACTACGCCAAGCTGCTGCGCGAATACGGCCCGCAGGGCGTGGTCGGCTTCAACTGGGCCGAAAGCCAGACCAGCTTCATGCAGGGCCGCGCCGCGATGTGGCTCGACGGCGTCGGCTTCTCCGCCCCGATCATGGACAAGACCAAGTCCAAGGTCTCCGACGTCGCCGGCTTCGCCGTCGTCCCCAAGGGCCCGAAGGCCCACAACACCGCCACCTACGTCGATGGCATCGGCATCGCCCGCGGCACCAAGAACAAGGGCGGCGCCTGGCTCTACGTGCAATGGGCCAGCAACAAGGCGATGTGCAGCGAATACCTGCGCACCGGCTCGGGCACCCCGGCGCGGCAGAGCGTCTACGGCGACGAAAGCATCCAGAAGGGCGCGCTGTTCCCCAAGGAATGGTTCGACACCGTGAAGGAATCCCTGCGCATCGCCCGCTCCGGCCTGCCCGAAATCGTCGCCGTCACCGAGTTCCGTGACACCTACGGCATCGCGCTCTCCAACATCGTCGGCGGCGCCAACGCCGCGGCCGAACTGAAGAAAGCCACCGAAGCCTTCAAGCCGACGCTCGACAAGGAAAACGCCTGATCCAAACCTCTCTCCGGCGCCGCAAGGCGCCGGAGAGAACTTTCGCAACAGTCATTGACGTGCCCCCCCGGCATTAGCCAAACTCCTTCCAGAAACGAGACGGGTCGGACAAGTCACTTTGGCTTACCGCGGTCAGCGGCGACTGGAATTCCGCTAACTGGACCGGTCCGGTTCCCAACGGAACCGCAGACACCGGCGATATCGAAGCCGCGGGCGCTTATACCGTCTCGATCGCCGCGCTCGAAAGCTTCACCGTCCAAACCCTGATCCAGGCCGCCGGCACGCTCTCGGTCTCCGGCACGCTGACGCTGAACGGCGGCAACAACGACGTCTTCGCCCGCACCACGATCAACGCCGGCGGCGCGGTCGTCGGCACCGGCACTGCGGCGAGCACGTTCAACAAGCTGCAGAACCTCGGCCTGTTCGAAGCCCTCAACGGCAACCTGCTGTTCCAGAACGGCACGTTCGACAACCAGGGCACCGTCGCCGCGGTCAACGGCATCGTATTCATCGCCGCCACCAGCATGCCGTTCCAGACTGGCACCGGCACGCTGACCGCCGGCAGCTACCTGTCCAGCGGCAACCCCTCAGCCGTCGAACTCTACGCCTTCACCGGCACCGCCGCGGTGATCGAAAACGACGCCACCATCACGCTCGACGGCCTCGGCAGCCGCCTGCTCGGCCGCGACAGCAACACCAACAGCTTCGTCTCGCTCGACGCCTCGCTGCAGACCATCGGCGCCACCGGCATGCTGACCCTGTCCAGCAGCCGCGACTTCGCCGCCGCCAACATCCTGACCGACAAGGGCCGCCTCGTCCTCGGCGGCGGCACCCTGTCGGACACCGCCACCTCAGGCAGCATCGCCGTCACCAGCACCGGCACCCTGTCGGGCAACGGCTTCATCACCACCGCGGTGGTCAACACCGGCCTGCTCGAATCCAGCGCCGGCCCCACCAATGGCGGCACGCTGGCACTGTCAGGCGGCTATTCCGGCGCCGGCGCGATCTCGATCGACCCCTACTCCACCCTGGTGCTGCCCTCCGGCAATATCGGCGTCACCGTGGTCGACAACGGCACGCTGCGCGTCAACACCGGCACGCTGACCCTGTCCGGCGGCGCCACCGGCAGCGGCAACCTGCTGATCAACTCCGGCGCCGGCATCGA
>CAIRTN010000368.1 GCA_903881515.1 uncultured Rhodospirillales bacterium
ATGGCATCCTCCTTCTTCCTGCTCGCCTGGGCGGCAACCCTCGCCGACCAGCTTGCCGGCCTGCACTGGGCCGGGCTCATCGCCGGCCCCGCCATTCTGGTCTTCCTCCTCCGCGAACTCCCCCGCCAGCGCCGCTTCGTGCGCCTGGTGTTCCTCGGCCTCGTGCTCGCCGGCCTCGCCGCCGCCATCGCCGCGCCCGATCCGCTGGCCACCATGCTCGCCGCCGCCCGCCGCGGCGCCGCCTATGCCGCCTTCTTCCTCGCCCTCGGCAGCCTGCGCGAAGCCGCCGAGCACAGCCCCTTCGTGCGCCGCTGCGGCGCCCACCTCATCGCCCAGCCCCCCGGCCGCCGCACCCTCGCCATGCTCGCCGGCGGCCATGTCTTCGGCATCATCCTGTCCTACGGCGCCATTGACCTGCTCGGCGCCATGGTCGGCCGCGCCAGCCCGTCACCAAGCCGCACAAAATCGATGCTGATGTCCGCCTTCCGCGGCTTCGCGGTGATGAACTGCTGGAGCCCGCTGAACATCATGACGGCCGTCGTCTCCGCCGCCGTCCCCGCCGCCCCCATGCGCGCCCTGCTGCCGCTCGGTTTCGCTGCCGCCATGGTCATGCTCGCCCTCGGCTGGTGGCTCGAACGCAACGCCCCCGACGACACCCCCGCCGCCGCCGCCGGCGAGGACTGGACCGTCCATGTGCGCCTGCTCGGCCTCGTCGCCCTGGTCATGCTGCTCGCCGAAGCCGTCGGCGCCATCTTCGGCGTCGGCCTGTCCACCGGCGTCACCGCCGCCGTCCCCCTCGTCGCCGCGGCCTGGATCGTCGTCCAGCAACCCGCCAACCTCGCCGCCCGCGCCCGCGCGTTTCAGGCCCGCATCCCCGGCTTCCGCGGCGAGGCCGCCGTGCTGTTCGGCGGCGGCTTCCTCGGCGTCGCCCTCGGCGCCGCCCTGCCCAATGGCGGCATCGCCCCGTTCATGACCGCCGTGCCCGCCCTTCTGGTGCCGCAACTGGTCATCCCCGTGCTGCTCGCCACCGGCCTGCTCGGCCTCAACCCCATCGCTGTCGTCGCCATCATCGGCGCCGCCATCCCCGACCCCGCCAGCCTCGGCGTCGCCCCCGCCACCCTGGCGCTGGCCTGCATGCTCGGCTGGGGCACCGCCGTCGGCATGACGCCGATGTCCGCCAGCGCGCTGGCCACCGCCCGCTGGACCGACAGCGACACCTGGACCGTCACCACGCGCTGGAACGCGCTTTACACCGCGCTGTGCTGGGCGTTCTGCGCCGCGCTGATCCTCATCGCCCAGTTCTCATTCACCGTGCATTAAACTTTCCCCGGCACTCTGCCTCCGACCATTCCGGAGGCTCCTGCATGTCGTTCCTGCGCAACCTGCCGATCGCGGTGAAACTCGCCCTATCCTCGGCGCTCGCGCTCGGCCTGCTCGCCGCCATCGTCTGGTCGACCCTGACGATGCTGACGCTGCAACAGGCCCAGGACAGCCGCATGCAATCCGCCGCCGCCGCGGCGACCGAGATCCGCACCGCCTGGCTCGCGGCCCGCGGCATGGCCGTTGCGGGCCGCGAGGTGATGTTGCAGCAAACCGCCGACACCGTCGCCGCCGCCGCGCAACAGGCGCTGCACGAAGCCGCCCGTGCCGAGGACTCCTTGCAGACCGCCTCCGCCGAACCCGCCGACAGCGCCACCGCCTCCACCCTCGAACTCGCCCGCGCCACGCTGAAATCCTACGTCGCCGCCCTGCAACAGGTCGCCGGCCAGCGCGCCCATCTGATCGAGGATCGCGACAACGGCTTCATCACCTGGCAATCCCGCTTCGACGGCACCGTCGCCGGCGCGATCCGGGACGCCCAGCTCGAAGACCTCATGCCCTCCGAACTAGAGGAACTCCTGCTGCATGTCCGCATGTACCAGGCCGCCATCGGTGACATGCGTGACGCCACCAATCGCCTGCTCGCCACCGGCGACAGCACCATGATGGGCCGCATCACCGCCGCCGACAGCACCGCCGAAGGCCATGCCAAGGCGCTGTTTCAGTCCCGCCTGTCGCAGGACATGCGCGACACCTTTGAGGACATGGTGATCGCCGGCAAGAAGATGCGTGAATTCGCTCGCCGCGTGTTCGACGGCGCCGCCACCCTGGCCGAAACCGCCCACACCGCCGACACCGTCAGCACCGGGCTCGATGCCTATCTCGGCGCCGCCGCCCGCGGCTTCAATGACCGTGTGGAGACGTTGGCCGCCGAATCCCTCGAAGCCCGCGCCACCGCCCGGCGCAACGTGCTGCTGCTCGCTTTGGCCGTCACCCTGGTGCTGCTCGGCTCCGGCCTCGTCACCGGGCTGGAAATCGGCACCCCCATCGCCCGCATGACCCGCCTGGTGCAGGCCATGGCCGATGGCGATACCACGCGCCCGATCGGCTACAGCGGCCGCCGCGACGAGGTCGGCCGCATGGCCGCCGCCCTTGAAGTGCTGCGCATGGCGGTCAAGCGCGCCTATGTGCAAAGCCAGATGATCGAACAGATCCCCGTCGGCGTGATGAACGCCCGTGCCGACGCCGATTTCCCCGTCGCCTACCTCAATACCGAGGCCAAGCGCCTGCTGTCTGACCTGCGGGACGACATCGGCACCACCCCCGAGGACCTCATCGGCCGCAGCCTCGACGCTGTGCACCCCGACATCGCCACCGCGCGCGCCATCGCCGCCGACCCCGCCAACCTGCCCCACCGCGCCCGCATCACCGTCGGCCCCGAAACCTTCGACCTCTCGGTCTCCGCGCTGCGCTCCGCCGATGGCAGCTACGCCGGCCCGATGCTCACCTGGACGCCGGTCACCCGGCAGGTCCGGCTCTCCGAACGCTCCGTCGGCGGCATCGCCGGCACCGTCGGGCAGACCGCTCGCTCCGTCGCCGACGTCGCCGCCGCCATGCAGACGGCAGCCACCGGCACTGGCACCCGCGTCGAACGCGTCGCCACCGCCTCGCGTGGCGCTGCCGCCAACGTGCAATCCGTCTCCGCCAGCGCCGAGGAGCTCGCCCACTCCGTGCACGAAATCGCCCGTCAGGTCTCCGAAAGCGCCCGCATCGCCAGCCAGGCAGTGCAGGAGGCCGAAGCCACCGACCGTTCGGTCGCCGGTCTCTCCGCCGCGGCCCAGAAGATCGACGACGTCGTCCGCCTGATCGGCGACATCGCCGGGCGCACCAACCTGCTCGCGCTGAACGCCACCATCGAAGCCGCCCGTGCCGGTGAG
>CAIRTN010000369.1 GCA_903881515.1 uncultured Rhodospirillales bacterium
CCAGAACAGCAGCTCATTCCACCGCACCTGCTGCCCGCCAACATCGGCCGTCAGATCCCAGGTCGGCGCATCATGCCGGTGCGGCATCGCCGCCCGCCCATGCGCTGGGCACAGCACCACGTCCCAATCCTTGAAGAACGCCCCCCAGGCCCGGACCATCCGGTGCCGCCGCTCGTTCCACCCCATCCAGTCGCCATGCGTCGCGTCCACCATCCGCGCGATGATCGCATCCGGATCGTCCCGGTCCGCCGGCATTGCCGCGATATCGGCGCGAAGCCGCGCTTTCTCCTCCGGGCTCACCCGGCTCATCATCACCGCACCCAGCAGCCGCAGATACAGCCCGAACCCCTCGCGCCGGTCGAGTTCCGGCCGCGCCGCGAAGCCCACCTTCGCCCCCTCGCGCTTCAACGCCCGGCCCAGCGACAGCAACTGCGCCGTGATCTCCGGGTCGGTCACGCTCGCCGCATCCTCGGCCCAGATCGCCACCCGCAAGCCCTTCAAACCCTTCGGCGGCTTCGGCAGATTGAACCGCATCGCGGTCACCGCCGGATCGGGAATCGCCAGCAGATCCATCGCCAACGCCAGATCCCCCGCACTGCGCGCCAACGGCCCGATCACCGCGATATCCGCGGACGAGGCAATCGGCTGAGACATCATCGAATGACCAAATGTCGGCACCAACCCCCAGCTCGGCTTGTGCCCGAACACCCCGCTGGCATGCGCCGGCTGCCGCACCGAGCCGCCAATATCGCTGCCCATCTCCAGCCCGGTCAGCCCCGCCGCCAGCGCCGCGGCCCCACCGCCCGACGATCCGCCCGGCGCATAGTCTGGGTTCCACGGGTTGTTGGTCACCCCGTAGATCGCGTTGAAGCTCTGCCAGTCCCCCAGCGAGATCGGCACATTGGTCTTGCCGAACACCACCGCGCCCGCCGCTTTCAGCCGCTGCACCGCAAGCGCATCTTCCACCGGCCGGCTGTCGCGCAGTGCCGGGAAACCCCATGTCGTCGGCAACCCCGCGACATGGAAACTCTCCTTCACCGTCATCGGCACCCCGTGCAGCGGGCCGATCGGCGTCTTCTTGTTGTCCAGCGCCTTCGCCGCCTTGCGCGCCGCCTCGAAATCCCGTGCCACCACGGCATTCAGCCGGCCATCCAGCCGCTCGACGCGCGCCAGATAATGCTCCAGCAACTCACGCGCGCCGATCTTGCGCGCCCGCACCTTCGCCGCGAGCTTCTTCGCCGGCAGGAACGCAAGATCGGTCATCGCCTGTTACCCCATCGTCGAATTGAACAACCCGCCATCCATCACCAGGTTCTGCCCGACGATGTAGCCCGCCTGTGCCGAACACAGGAACGCGCACGCCGAGCCGAACTCGTCGGGATAGCCCACCCGGCCGGACGGCGAGGCCTTCGCCCGGTCAAGGATCTCATCCTCCACCGACCGTCCGCTTTTCTCCGCCATGCCCTTGCTGGTGGTCTTCAGCCGGTCGGTCATGAACGGGCCGGGCAGCAGCCCGTTGATCGTCACATTATGCCGCGCCACCTGCCGCGCCAGCCCGGCGACAAACCCGGTCAGCCCGGCCCGCGCCCCGTTGCTCATCCCCAGATGCGGGATCGGCGACTTCACCGAGGCCGAGGTGATATTCACGATCCGGCCGAACCCGCGCGCGATCATCCCGTCCACCACCGCCTTGATCAGGAAGATCGGCGTCAGCATGTTGGCGTCCACCGCCTTGATCCAGTCCTCCCGGCCCCAGTCGCGGAAATCGCCCGGCGGCGGCCCGCCGGCATTGTTCACCAGGATGTCCGGGCTCGGGCACGCCGCCAGCGCGGCGGCACGGCCGGCCTCGGTGGTGATGTCGCCGGCCACCGTCGTCACTGTCACCCCCGTCGCCGCGCGGATCTCGGCGGCCGTTGCCTCCAGTGCCTCGGCCCCGCGCGCGGTGATCACCACGTTCACCCCCTCCTGCGCCAGCGCCATGGCGCAGGCCTTGCCCAGCCCCTTGCTCGCCGCGCACACCAAAGCGGTCTTGCCGCGCAATCCGGTATCCATGCTCAGTTTCCTTCCTCGATCATGATTTTCTGCATTTCCGCCCGGGTGGAGTCCGGGATCGGCACCGGCCGCATCGCCGCGCGGTCGACATAGACATGAACAAAATGCGCCTCGGCAGACGCCGCATCCTCGGCATTGCGAAAGATGCCAATCGCATACCGCACCGAGCTGCGCCCCAGTTTGTCGATCCGGATGCCCAAAGTCACCTCGTCCGGATAGGTGATCTCCGACAGATACCGGCACCCGGTCTCCGCCACCACGCCGACGATGGTGCTGGTCTTGATATCCAGCGCCCCGCAATCAATCAGGAACCGGTTCACCGCGGTGTCGATCCACGCGTAGTAGATGACATTGTTGACATGCCCGAACACGTCATTGTCGTGCCAGCGTGTGGAAACCGTGTGGAAATAGCGAAAATCGGCGCGTACAGGCGGTTTGGGTCGGGTCATCTCGGTCCGGGCGGTTGTCGCGGCGCAAACAGACGCGGTTTGTGCCCAATTTTCAACCCATCGTCGGGTTGGACAGGCCAGAGCCCGCGCGCTAGATGGCCGTTTCCGACCCGAAGGCGCCGCATGTTGAAATCGTTTCCCCGCAGGCTGCTGCTCGCCCTTCCGCTCGCCGGCCTGGCCGGCCCCGCTCTGGCGCATGCCATCCTGCTCGAAAGCACGCCCGCCGCCGGCGCCACGCTGAAGCCCGGGGTCACCGATATCCGCCTGCGCTTCAACAGCCGCCTCGATGTCGCCCGCTCGCGCATCACCCTGACCATCCCCGGCAAGCCGCCGGAAATCCTGCCGATCACCGGCGACCGCCTCGGCGTCGTGCTCAGCGCGGTGGCCACGCTCTCTCCCGGCCGGCAATCCCTGCACTGGCAGGTGCTGGCCGTCGATGGCCACATCACCCGCGGCGAAGTCGCCTTCAACGTGGCGGCACCCTGACATGACCCTGCTCGTCGATCTCTTCGGCTACCTCTCGATCATCGTCCACGGCCTGGTCATCGTCGCCCAATCGATGGCGCTCGGCGGCGTGATCTTCCTGATCTGCCTCGCCCGCCCGCGCGCCTGGATGCTCGGCGCCCCCGGCGAGGATGTGCTCGACACCACCGCCCGCATGGCCGCCTGGGCCGCCCTCGGCCTGGTCGCCGCCGAAGCCGCCACCATCGCCATGCAGGCCGGCGTGCTCACCGCCACGCTCGACCTCACCTGGACCGAAGCGCTCGGCGCGCAATCCGCTTTGGCCGGCCTCGCCAAGATCGCCGCCTCCCTGGCGCTCGCCGCCATGCTGTTCGCTACCGGCGCCAATATCCCCGCCGTGATCGGGCTGATCCTCGGCCTCGCCATCCTCGCCGCCGCCACCATGACCACCCATGCCGCCGCCCGGATCGACGACGTGCCCATCCTGCTCGCCGTCACCGCCCTGCATCAGTTCGGCGCCGCGATCTGGATCGGCGGCATCCCCAGCTTCGTCTCCGCCCTCGGCAAGGCCCGCGAAGCCGCCTCCTGGCGCATCATCGGTGAGCGTTTCTCCACCCTGTCGATAATCGGCGTCGCCTGCATCGCGGTCTCGGCGGCCACCCTCGCCTGGTTCTATATCGGTGACTGGCAGGGCGCCTACGGCACCGCCTATGGCGTGATGGCCGGCGCCAAGGCCGCGATGTTCCTCGCCTTGCTCGGCCTCGGCTACGGCAATTTCCGCTACATCCGCGCCATGCGCCCCGGAACCGACGGCAACCGCCTGAAGCGCTTCGCCGAGGTCGAAATCGGCATCGGCTTCTCACTGTTCTTCGCCGCCGCGTCGCTCACCTCGGTGCCCCCCGCCGTCGATCTGCGCAACGACCGTGTGACCTTCGCCGAAATCGTCGAGCGCAACCGCCCGGTCTGGCCCCGCCTGACCTCGCCCGATCACGACGCGCTCGCCTTGCCCGCGCTGCAGGCCAAGATCGACGCCGAAGCCGCCGCCCAGTCCAAGGCCGCCTCGCCCGCCTTCGTCCCCGGCTCCGGCGTGATCCCCGAGCGCAACGCCGCCGACATCGCCTGGTCCGAATACAATCACCACTGGGCCGGCCTGTTCGTCGTCACCATCGGCCTGCTCGGCCTGCTCAATCGCGCCGGCTTCGGCCCGGCACGGCACTGGCCGCTGGTATTCCTGGGTCTCGCCGGGTTCCTGTTCTTCCGCTCCGACCCGGAAACCTGGCCAATGGGCGATATCGGCTTCTGGGAAAGCCTGAGAGATGTCGAGGTGTTGCAGCACAAGTTCTTCGTGCTGCTGATCATCGTCTTCGCCCTGTTCGAATGGCGCGTGCGGATGAAAGACATCCGCACCGGCTGGACGCCCTATGTCTTCCCGCTGATCTCAGCCTTCGGCGGCGCCGCCCTGCTCACCCACAGCCACGCGATCGCCAACATCAAGGACCAGTTGCTGATCGAACTGACGCACACACCTCTGGCGCTCGCCGGCATCGCCGCCGGCTGGACGCGCTGGCTGGAACTGCGCCTGACCGGCCGCGGCGCGCGGGTCGCCGGCTGGGTCTGGCCGATCTGCTTCCTGATCGTCGGCGCGACCTTGCTGATCTACCGCGAGGCCTGAACCGCCTTCGGCGCGCTGACCCGGCATCGCGCCTCGGTGAGCGCCAGCAGCGCCGCCGCCGTGGCGTCATGCCCCGGCTTGCCGGGGTCCAGCGCCCCGGAACGAATATCGGCCACCAATCCGGCGACATCGCCAATCGCGGTAACGCACGCCGCCAGCTCGGCCCGTGCATCCGGCGTCTCCCGCAACGCAATCGCCATCGCATTGGCCGCCATCAACGCCTTGAACCGCGCATCGCCGCTCAGCAACGGCGCGATATCCTCCAGGATCACCCGCCGCGCGGTGGCCAGAAGATTATCCCCCGCCGGCTGCTCCAACCCATCCCAGCTCATGGCCCCGCATTCGCCTCCAGCAACAGCCGCAACCCCACCAGCATCTGCGCCGGGCTCGGCGGGCAGCCCCGGATCACCAGATCCACCTGCACCGCATTCGCCACCGCGCCATCCACCGCGTAGCTGCCCTTGAACACCCCGCCATCGATCGCGCAATCGCCGACGGCGACGACGAATTTAGGCTCGCCGGCCGCGGCATGGGTGCGCAGCAACCCCTCGCGCATATTGCGCGCCGTGGGCCCGGTGACCATCATCACATCGGCATGCCGCGGGCTGGCGACGAAATGCAGCCCGAACCGTTCGAGGTCGTAGACCACCGAGTTCAGCATGTTGATCTCAAGCTCGCAGCCATTGCAGCTGCCGGCATCCACTTGCCGGATCGACAGGCTGCGCCCCAGCGTGCGCCGCGCCGTCGCATGCAGCCGCTCGGCCAGCTCGGCGATTTCGCGCTCATCCAGCTTTTCCGCCGCAACCGTCAGCGGCGGGGAAAACAGCCGTCCCGCGACATGCCGCCAGACCATCAGAGATCCACCCCGGAATAGGAACAGTTGAACGATTTGTTGCACAGCGGGAAGTCGGCGACGATGTTGCCGCGGATCGCCGCCTGCAACAGCGGCCATTGCAGCCAGCTGGGGTCACGCATGAACGCCGCGGTGATGATGCCACCCTCAAGGCGCATCCAGTGCCAGATATCGCCGCGGAACCCCTCGGCCCAGCCGATCCCCTCGCCGGTGGCCATCGGCAGGCTGGCCGCGATCGGCCCGTCCGGCAGCGCCGGCAGCAGGCTGCGCAACAGCAGCGTGCTGGCATGGATCTCGGCGATGCGCACCCGGAAGCGCGCATCGACGTCGCCCTCCTGCAACACCGGCACCGCCAGCTCCAGCCGGTCATACGGCGGATAGCCCGGTGACTGCCGCAGATCGACATCCCGCCCCGAGGCCCGGCCGACATAGCCGCCGGCGGCAAACCGTTGCGCCTGTTCCGTCGAGACAATGCCCGTGGTCACCATCCGGTCCACCAGGCTGGAATAATCCTCATACACCCGCAGCAGGTTAGGCAGCTCGACCTCCAGCCGGTGCAACGCCGCCTCGATCGCCCCCGGCCCCGCAGCGACGATATCCACCGACACGCCGCCCGGCACCACCGCATCCATCATCAGCCGATGCCCGAACGCGGTCTGTGCCGCGGCCAGCATCTGCTCGCGATGCCAGTGGAACCGCGCCGGCAGGAACGCAAACGCCGCATCGTTGGCGATCGCGCCGCAATCGCCGAGATGGTTGGCGATCCGCTCCATCTCCGTCATCACCGCCCGCAGCGCATCCGCCCGCGGCGGTGCCGCGGTGCCGCAGGCCGCCTCCGCCGCGCGGGCGAACGCCACCGAATGCGCCACCGTGGTATCGCCCGACAGCCGCGCCGCGAACCGGGCCGCCGCACGCGGCGACTTGCCGTTCAGCAGCCCGAGCGTGCCCTTATGGGTGTAACCCAGCCGGATCTCCAGCCGCACCACCGTCTCGCCCTGCACGGAGAAGCGGAAATGCCCGGGCTCGATGATGCCGGCATGAACCGGACCCACCGGGATCTCATGGATATCGTCGCCCTCATGCGCCAGGAACTCCGGCTGCGGCCGGCCGGGCCCACCCGGGCGCGCGGCCATCGGCGCCGCATGGTCCCAGCGTCCGTGATCGATCCAGGCCCGCTCGTCGGTGCCGCCCTCGGCGCGGTGGCCCCACAGATCGGCGATCATCCGCTCGAACCACGCCGCCGCCGGAAACGCCGGCGACAGGGCGGGGAACGCGCCGTCGCGCACTTCGACACTGGCCAGACGGTACGCGCCGTCCTGATGCAGCAGCGCGTGCACCGCATGCGGGTCGGCCCACAGGCCGAGCAGGTCAAGCACCACGCCGCGCAGTTCGGTCCAGGCATCCGGCGTCAGCACGTGCCGTGCCCAGGGCTGGCACGCCACCTCGCGGCCGCGGGCCAGCAAAGCGTCGAGGCTCACGAGACCACCCCCGCCGCGATCGCGGCAAACCAGGCATACACCGCCCCCGGCATCGCCAGGCCCAGCACCGCGGCAATCGCCAGCTGCGCCCAGGCCGGCACCAGCGCGCTCCAATGCGGCATCGGCCCCGGGTTCGGCGTCGGCTCGCCCATGCACAAGGTGATCAGCCGCCACAGCAACGCCCACACCCCCACCAGCAAACCGATCCCCAGCGGGATCAGCGCATAGGGCAGCCGCTTCGCGGTTTCCGCCAGCATCATGAACTCGCTGGTGAACAGGCCGAACGGCGGCATCCCTGCCACCGCCACGATCGCCGCCGCCAGCGTCAGGCCCAGCATGCGGCTGCCGGCGATCAGGCCGGACATGTCGGCGAATTTCTGGCTGCCCTTCAGCTGCGTGGCGCGGCCGACGCACTGGAACACCGCGGCCTTGCACAGCGTGTGCACCGTCATGTGCAGCAGCCCGGCGAAGGTCCCCACCGGCCCGCCAAGCCCGAACGCGAACGCCACGATGCCGTTCTGCTCGATGGTGGAGAACGAGAAGAACCGCTTCACATCGCGCCGCCGCCACAGGCTGAATCCTGCCATCAGCAGCGACAGCAGCCCGAACAGCATCAGCACCGAGCCCGGCGAGATCGCCCCGGCGTTGCGCCCGACCACGTCGCGCAGCCGCAGTAGAATGGTCAGCGCCACGTTCAGGATCGAGCTTGCCAGCACCGCCGACACCGGTGTCGGCCCCTCGGCATGCGCATCGGGCATCCAGGCATGCAGCGGCGCCAGCCCCGCCTTGGTGCCGTAACCGATCACCAGGAACACGAACGCCAGGTTCAGCAACGGCGCATGCAGCTTCGCCGCCACCGCCGGCAGCTCGCTCCAGCTCATCGCCGGCAGGCCGGCGCCCAGCACGGTCTGCGCCGCCAGATACAGCACGATGGTGCCGAACAGCGCGAGCGCGATGCCGACGCCGCAGATCATGAAATACTTCCAGCTCGCCTCGACCGCCGCCTCGGTGCGCGGCAGCCCGACCACCAGCACCCCGGCGATGGTCGCCGCCTCCATCGCCACCCATGTGACGCCCAAATTGTTCGACAGCACGGCGAACAGCACGAAGCCCAGAAGTGCCTGGAACAGCGCGAAATATTGCTGCGCCCGCCGGCGGTCGAGCCGCTCGGCGTCGCGTTCGACGGCGATGTAATCCCGGCTGACCCAGGCCGAGCACAGCCCGATAAACGCCGTCAGCAACACGACATGCACCGACAGCCGGTCCACCAGAAGATAGGTCGAGACATGCAGATGCCACGGCAGCAGGCACGCCAGCCCGAGCACCACGGCGGAGACGGCGATGTTGATCCAGGCCGAGACCTCGGTCCGCCGCACGGTGAACAGCAGCGCGGAGGCCAGCAGCGGCAGCACGATGACCGCGCCTGCGATGCTCTGCAGCGGGTTCATCGATGCGCCTCGCCGACGCGGTCGAGATGCGAAATGTCCAGGCTGTCGAACTGCGAGCGGATGCGGAAGAAGAACTCCCCGAACACGATCGCCGCCACCAGCACCAGCACGGCGACCGACAATTCCACCACCAGCGGCATCCCCGCCACCCCGACCGCGGCCAGGATCAGCCCGTTCTCCATCGACATGAACGCGATCACCTGGGTCAGCGCGGTGCGCCGCGTGATCATCATCAACAGGCCCAGCAGCACCACCGACAGCGCAATCGCCAGGTCCTCCCGCGTCAGCACCTGGGCGCCCAGAGTGATCGGCAGCACCACCAGGATCGCCAGCGCCACCATCCCCATGCCCAGCGCCATCGAGGGGAACACCCCCAGCGCGGATTCGATCGACCGTCCGATGCGCAGCCGGCGGACGATGTTGTGCAGCGCCAGCGGGATGGCCACGCCCTTGGCCAGCAGCGCGATCAGGCCGGTGACATACAGATGCGGGCTGTCCTGCACCCAGCCCTGCCAGAACGCCGCCGCCGCCAGCACCCAGGCCTGCGCGGCATAGGTGTTCACCACCGCGTCGATCCGCTTCTGGTAGAGCAGCACGAAGGACAGCACCAACGTCGCGGTGCCCAGCAGATGCGCGAGGTCATAGCCCAGCGCGCCGTAGCCCATGCGCGGGTCCATCAGGCGAACCCCTGGCTGACGAACAGGAACACCGCCGCCAGCACCGCCAGCAGCAAGGCGACGCCGAGAAATTCCGGCACCCGGAACACCCGCATCTTGGCAATCGAGATTTCCAGCAGCCCGACCCCCACCGTGCCCACCGCCACCTTGCCGGCCCAGGCGACGATGCCCAGCAGCCAGTACAACGGTGAAGCGTCGGGGGCGGCCATGCCGAACGGGCAGAACACCGCGGCGATCAGCGTCATCCACAGCAGCAGCTTCAGCGCCGCGGTGAACTCGATCAGCGCCAGTTGCCAGCCGGCGTATTCCAGCACCATCGCCTCGTGCACCATGGTCAGTTCCAGATGCGTCGCCGGATTGTCGACCGGGATGCGCCCGTTCTCGACAATCGCCAGCACCACGACGGCGGCCAGCACCAGGCCCAGCGAGACCCGCAGCCCCAGCGAAGCCTCCCGCCCGACGGTGGCGATCACGTCGAGATTGGTGGTGCCGACCAGCAGGGCCAGGGTGAAGATCACCAGCAGCATCACCGGCTCGGCGAAGGCGGCGAAGGTCATCTCGCGGCTGGCGCCGATGCCGCCGAAGGCGGTGCCGATATCCATCCCCGCCAGCGCCAGCGCCACGCGGGAGATCGCCAGCATGCCGCCGATCAGCAGCAGGTCCGACGCCGCACTGGTGCTCGTGCCCAGGGTAAAGCTGGGCACCAGCGCCACCGCCGCGATTGTGCCGGCCAGCGCCACCGCGGGGGCGAGCACGAACACGGCCGAAGCATTCTCGGCCACCACGGCCTGTTTGCGCAGCAGCCGGGCGAGGTCGCGATAGGGCTGCAACACCGGCGCACCGGTGCGGCCCAGCAGCCGCGCCTTGAACTTGCGCAGCACGCCGACCAACAACGGCGCGGCGGCCAGCATCAGCGCCAAATGCAGGCACAGCGCGATGAAACCCAGCACGATGCTCATAGCTGCTCGATCACGGCGATCACGATCAGGAACAGCACCAGCACGCCGACCATCACCGACAGGATCTGCCTTATGGTCAGGAACTGCATGGTGTCGGCGATGCCCGACGCCTTGTCGCGCCAGTAGGCGAACGGGGCGAACACCCAGGCATTGGCCGGGTCGCGCAAAGTGACCTCGATGCGCGCGGCACTGGTGTCGCCCGGCTCGGGCATGCTGACCACTTCGCGCGCCGCCAGGATGGAATGGCCCAGGGCGCGGCGCAAAGGCTGGCTGAAGCCGCCACCGCTGTACTGGGTCAGTGGATCGCCGAACGGCAGCCGCGCCGTCGAGGCGCCGAAGCCGCAATCCCAGGCCGGGCCGCGCGTGGTGCGCAGATCGGCGAATTGACGCAGGAACCAGATCGCGCCGAACGCCAGCAGCAGCAGCGCCAGCGTCAGCAGCGCGGCGTAGCCCGGCATATCCAGCGCCGGCGTCAACACCGCGAGCCCGGCGCGCTCGCCCATTTCCGCCCCGGTCAGGGTGCGCAGCGCCGGGCCTGCCAGCCGCAGCACGCTGCCGGGGAATAGCCCGACCAGGAACGCCACCGACGCCACACCGGACATCGCACGCAATTTCCACGGTCCGGCTTCCTCCGCCGCCGCGGCGCGTGGGCCGCGCGGACGGCCGAGCAGGGCGACGCCGACCAGGCGCACCGCTGCGGCGGCGGCCAGCGCGGCGCCCATCGCCATCAGACCGGCGGTGACGCACACCAGTACCTGTACCGCGAAACCGCCGATGCGCGGCGCGCCGAGTACCGACTGGAACAGCAGCCACTCGCCGGCGAACCCTGCCGTGGGCGGCAATGCGGCCAGATTCACCGCGCCGAAGATCAGCAGCGCCGAGGTCACCGGCATGCGGTGGATCAGCCCGCCCAGCCGGTCCAGCCGCCTTGTGCCCGCGCCGTCCTGAATCGCGCCGGCGCCGAGGAACAGCAGCGGTTTGAACAGCCCGTGCGCGACGATATGCAGCAGCGCCGCCGCCGCCCCCAGCGACGCCAAAGCTGGCAGGTCAGCCCCGCGCGCCACCAGTGCCACGCCGAAGCCGATGGTGATCAGGCCGACATTCTCGATCGTCGAACAGGCCAGCGCCGCCTTGATGTCGCCCTCCATGTTCGCCCGCAGGGCGCCCAGCAGCGCGCCGGCGGCGCCGAGCACGATCAGCGGCACGCCGAACCAGGCCGGCTGCGCGGGGCCGCAGAGATCGAACAGCACGCGCACCACCACGTAGAGCGCCACCTTGGTCATCACGCCCGACATCAACGCCGAGACATGCGCCGGTGCAGCGGCATGCGCCGGCGGCAGCCAGGTGTGCAGCGGCACTATACCGGCCTTGGACCCGGCGCCGACCAGCACCAGCGCCAGCACCAGAATCGCCCGCCAGCCTTCCGGCGGTGCGGCGCGCATCGCGGCGAAACTCAGCCCGCGCTGCGCCAGCAGGCCCACCACCATGATCAGGCTCAGCGCGCCCAGCGCCGCCATGCCGCCATACAGCAACCCGCCCTGCCGCACCGTGCCGTCGCGATGGGTGGACAGCACCAGGACAAGCGAGGTGACCGACATCGCCTCGAACCCCAGCAACAGGCTGAACCCGTCACCGGCCACCAGCGCGAGCGCCATGCCGCCGACGAAGGCCGGCAGGAACGGCGCTGTCTCGGTGTAGTGATGATCGCCGATCGCCGAGGCCGCGGCCGCGGTGGAGGCCAGGAACACCACCAGCAGGAACACCGCCGACAATCCGTCCAGCGCCAGGGTGATGCCGGCGCCCGGCAGGCCGATCGGCAGATCCAGCGTGACGGCGGGCGCGCCCATGACCAGATAGGACAAGGCCGCCACGGCGCCGCACCCGGCCAGCAGCGCGGTCAGCACCGGCGCCAGCATCGGCCGCAGCACGGCGAGCAGCGCGGCCACATTCAACGCGGCGCAGATCGATCCGACAATGCAAATAAATACGTACGCCAAGGGCCACCCGCACACCGGTGGAGTAGCCTAACAGCCCGCATCGGCGTCCCGAAAGGGGCCGCGTGCATTCAACCGCAAACCCAACGATCTGCGGGTTGCCGGTTGGCGGTTCCGGCCTCATCTGTGAAGCGGCATTGAGGGACTTGCGCGCAGGCATGACGGCGAAACGGATCTCGGATTTTCTCACGCGCGGGATCACCTCGCTTGACGTGCTGAACGCCACCGTCCACTCCGGCGGGGTGACGCCGATCCGCGCCGTGCCGTATGGCGCGCATCCGCGGCAGAGCCTCGATATTTACCGCCAGCCGGGCACCCAGGCGGCGCCGGTGGTGGTTTTCCTGCACGGCGGCGCCTGGCGCACCGGCAGCCGGCAGGAATACCGGTTCATGGGGCTCGCCCTGGCGCGCATGGGGTTCGTCGGCGTGATCGCCGATTACCGGCACTTCCCCGACGCGCCATTTCCGCAATTCCTGCACGACGCCGCCGCGGCCACCGCCTTCGCGCGGGCGCATGCCGCCGGCTGGGGCGGCGACCCGAAGCGGGTGGTGCTGTTCGGTCACTCTGCCGGTGCGCACATGGCGGCCATGCTGGCACTGGATGCGCGCTACCTGGCAGGCGCCGGGATGGACCGGCGCGATATCGCCGGCTGGGTCGGGCTGGCGGGGCCCTACAACTTCCAGCCGATGCGCGATCTCGACGCGCGCGAAGTATTCGGCACTGCCGCCGACCTGCCCGACAGCCAGCCGATCGCCTTTGCCGACCGCCGGACCGCGCCGGCCCGCCTGTTGCACGGGGCCGACGACACGGTGGTCTATCCGTCCAACACCATCACGCTGGCGGCGCGGCTACGTGAACTGGGCGGATCGGCTTCGGAGGTGCTGTACCCCCGCACCGGCCATATCGACATCCTGCTGGCCTTCGCGCCGTTGTTTGCGCGCCAGGGCGGCATTGCCGCCGATGTCGCCGGCTTCATCCGCGCCCTGCCGTAGCGCTACAGCAGCCCGAGCGCCCGCAGTTCGGCAGCCATCTCTGGCGGCAGGCGATCCGCCCCGGCCGCGGCGACGCGGGTGATGTCCGGCGGCGCGTCCGCGGCGTTCAGATAGCGCCAGCCCTGGAACGCCTTGGTCGGCCGCCCCTCCACCGGAACCAGTTCGGGATCGAGCACGAAGGCCACACAGGCGCTGCCGTCGTCCCAGGTGTCGGCGACGATGTCGGTGATGCGCTGGCGCACCAGCAGCGCGCCGGAAATAACCCAGTACATCGAACCGCCATCGATGACCTCAGCGACCCGGCGCGGGGAATTGCGCGTCCAGTGCCGCAGCGGCGGGTCGGTCAGCAGGCGCTGCGCCTGGATGGACTGCAGATGGGCGATGTCGGACACCCCGACCGCCAGCTTGATGATATGCAACATGGGGCGGATGTAGCGCGATTCGCCGGTTCCGCATCACCCCTTGGCGCGCAGGGCCAGCACGCGTTCGAACAACTGAAGCTGACCGGCCGAGGTCTCGTCCCAGCCGAAATGCTGCGCGTAGTCGCGCGTCGCCGTGCGTGCCGGCAGGTTGGCGAACAGGTCGCGCACCGCGTCCGCCAGGCCCTCCGGCGTATTGGCGCGCAGGATCAGTCCGGCATCGCGCGCCTGCACCACTTCTGGATTGCCGGGAATGTCGCTGGCCAGCACCGGCGTGCCGCACGCCATCGATTCCAGCAGCACATTCGCCCAGCCCTCGCGGGTGGACACCAGCACGCTGGCATCGGCCGCGCCGTAGAGCCGGTAAAGCTCGCCATGCGGCACCGGACCCAGCAGCCGCACCCGGCCGCCCAGGTCAAGCCGGTCGATCTGTGCCTGCAACGCCGCGCGCTCGCCGCCTTCGCCGGCGATCAGCAGCCGGTAGCCCGGCAGCAGACGCATCGCCTCGATCGCCAGATCATGCCGCTTGCGCGGGATCAGCCCACCGACGGAAACCAGCGTCGGCCCATCCATGCCGTAGGCCTGCCGCGCCGCCGCGCGATCCTCCGGCGGGCGAAACACCTCCAGCGCCACGCCGTTGCGCAGCACGGTGATTTTCGCCTCTGGCACCCCCAGCGCCATCAGCCCGGCCTTCAGCCCGGCGCTGACCGTGATCAGCGCGTCCGCACGCTGCGCCGCCTGTTGGATCAGGGCGCGCGGGATACGGTGATCCGGCAACTCCGTGACATCCGAGCCCCGCGCCGTCAGTACCACCGGTTTGCCCAGCCAGGCACCGAGCCACACCGCGGCCACGCCGTCGGGGTAAAGGTAATGCGCGTCGATCAGGTCGAACTGCAGCCCATCGTGCATCAGCCGGCTGATCGCCCGGCGCGCAGCGAGATAAAGCAGCATCGGCGAAACGGCCATGCCGATCTTCGGGATCACCGGAAAGCGCGGGTGATATACCTGCAAGCCGTGCCGGGCTTCCTGCGACGGCACCGCGGCCATCCGGCCCCAGGCGCCGAAGCGCTCCCCGGCAAACGGGAACCACGGCACAGGGGCCACCACGGTGCTTTCGACGCCACCGACCGCGACCAGATGGCGTAGCCGGTTTTCGACGAACACGCCGAAATTCGGCCGCGTGCTGTCCGGAAACAGCGTAGAGAACGTCAGCAGGCGCAAACTGCGGCGCTCAATGGTCGCCGCTGATTTCCTTGAACAGCTTCGTCGCCGTCTCGCGATCCTCGAACTCAAGCTTGCCCATCACCACCGGGCGCAGCACCGACGTCGCCTCGTCGACCTGCCCCAGCGCCTTCAGCGTCGCCCCCAGATGGAACTGCACGGTCGGGTCATTCGGCAACTGCAACGCCGCCTGACGCAGCAGCGGCAGGCCGGTCGCCGGCTCGCCCTGCGTCGCCAAAATCCAGCCCAACGTATCGGCCACCTGCGGCGACGGGCCGAGCAGGTAAGCACGCTGCGCCACATCGCGCGCGCGCGGGTCCTTCCTCTGCTGATACAGCCACGCCATGTTGTTCAGCGCGATCACGTTGCCGGGCGCCTTATCCAGAACCAAGGTCAGCAACTCCTCGGCCTTGTCGAGGTGCCGAGCGGCAATCTCGTTGGTCGCCAGCAACTGTGTGAAGTCCAGGTTCTCCGGCGCCTTGTTATGCCAGTCAGTCAGCAACTGCGTGGCATCCTCGGGCCGCCCGGCCGACACCAGCGCGGTCGCCAACCGCAGCACGAGCCCGGGCAGCGGAGTCGCCTTGATCTCAGTCTCGTAGGCGGTGACAGCATCGCTGTAGCGCCCGCCGGCCATCATGATGTCGCCGCGCAGGCCGCGGATTGCCTCGGTATTCGCAGGGTCCTTCGCCATGTCGTCGACCGACTTCACCGCCACATCCGGCCCTGCCACCTTCAGATCGATCGCCGCAAGAGCCTGCAGCAATTGCGCATTGCCCGGCGCGATCTTCAAGCCGTCGCGCAACGATGTCTTGGCTGCCAGCACGTCATTGTTCTGCATCATCATGTCGGCAAGCGCCCGGCGTGCCGCGATATCGGTCGGCGCGCTGGCGACGATCTGCCGCATGGTCTCCTGCGCGTCCTTCAACAGCCCGGCCGAGACCAGCGCCCGCACCTTGGCGGCCTGCAACAGCCGGTTCGGCGCCTGGGTCTTCTGCACCGCATCCAACAGGTCCAGCGCCTTCTTGCCTTCGCGGTTGCGGATGTAGAGGTCTGACAGGGTCACGGCGATGTTGGTGTTCGCCGGCGCCACGCCGCGCGCCGCCTCGACCACTGCGATCGCCCGGCCGATGCGTGCATCGTTCAGCAGAATGCCCAACAGGTTGCTCAGTGCCTGCTCGTTGGCCGGGTCCTGGCGCAGGATTTCGCCGAGCATGGTCTCGGCGTCTGTCGGCTTGCCCTGCAACGCCGAAATCCGCGCCAGGTTCAAGCGTGCCGGCACCGATTGCGGCTGTGTCCGCAACACCGAGGCGAACGCCGCTTTCGCGCCCTCGAAGTCGAGTTCCGCCATCTTCACCATGCCGGCGAGGATGCCGACCACGGCCGGGTCGGACTTGCTTTTCTTCACCTTCTCCAGCGCCGCTTCCGCGCGCGCCACGTCGCCCGAGGCGAGCGAGGCAATCACCAGCGCCTCACCGGCATCGTTGCGCTGCGGCGCCAGCTCCAGCGAATGCTCGAGGTCTCGCGCCGCACCGCCGGCATCCCCCAGCCCGAGCCGGGCGGCGGCAAGGCGCGACAGGATGTCAGCATTATCCGGCGCCAGCTGCGCCGCCTTTTCCAGCGTCTGCAACGCCAGCACCTGCTTGCCGCCCTGGGCGTAAGCACGGCCGAGCAGGTCGAGCGTATCAGCATCGCCGAGCCCGGCCTCGATCGCCTTGGTCAACCCATCTTCGGCATGGTCGGAGCGCTGCATCGCCAGGTCGATCCGCGCCATCAGCTTGATGCCGTCGAGGTCGCTCGGCGAGCGCGAGACGTATTTGTTGGCGGAATCGGCTGCCTGTTCGGCCTGGCCGAGGTTGAACTTCACGATCGCCTGGAAATAATAGCCCCGCGGGAAGCGCGGCAACAGCGAGGTGATCTTGGTGAACGCCACGTCGGCGCCCTGGAAGTCCTTCGCACGCGCCGCCAATACGCCTTGCAGGTAGACACCGCCGGCGCTGCGCGGCTCGATGCGCAGCACGTAGTCGACGTCTTCCTTGGCCTTGGCGTCGTTGTTGGTGGCGATCAGGATGTTGGCGCGCTCCAGGCGGGCTGCCATGGTGTTCGGCGCCACATCCAGCGCGGCGTCCAGCGTAGCCAGCGCCTTGTCGCGGTTGCCGCCCAGATTGAGCAACTGCCCCTTGAGCACCAGCGCATCCGGCGCCTTGGCATTCATCGACAGTGCCTTGTCCACCTTTTGCTCGGCGGTGGTGTAATCACGCTTCGCGATCAGCACGCGCGCCTGCGACAACAGCGGGTCCGGCGATTGCGGCGAGTTCTTCTCGGCATCGCCGAACGTCGCCAGCGCGGCATCGAGATCGTTGAGCTGCAGCTGGGCGAGACCGCGCAGCACCAGGATCTGGCCGACCAGCTCGGCCGGCTGATTCGCAGCGGGGAAGTCCTTCAGCAATTCGCGAAATTTGCCCTGCGCCATGTAGGTTTGCGCCAGCAGCGGGGTCACCGCCCGCGGCTCAAAGCCGTTGTCACGCGCGAGCCGGAATTCCTTTTCGGCAGCCACCGGATCGCCGGCGCGCGCCTGCAACACCGCGAGGCGGAAATGTGCCTCGGCATTGTTCGGATCGTCGCGCAGCGTGTTGCGCAGTTCGAGCTGGGCGGCCTTAAGATCGCCCTTTTCCATCAGTGCTTTGGCCGATGCGAACGGATCGGCCTTCTGGCCAAACTTCCACCACGCGGCTCCACCGCCCCCCACAAGCACAAGCAGCACGACGATCAGCAGAACGAGCTTCTTCATGGCAACCTTCGATTCTAGGTCGGAACAGCCGTATCACGCGCCGAGGTTTCAGCCTCGTTACTGGCCTGCAACGCGTGGTCAGGAGCGATTCCGTGCGATTCCATCAACGAATACAGTGTTGGCCGGCTGACGCCCAGCAGTTTGGCCGCCTGCGCCAGGCGGCCGCTGCAACGCGCCAGCGCCTTTTGCAGCACATCACGCTCCGCGCGCAACCGTGCCGCTCTCAAATCAAGATCTTCCTCGACCGATTCGCCCGGCGTCAATTCGAGATCGGCGGCATCGATCTGCCGCCCGTCGGTCATCACCTCGGCCCGCTTCATGCGGTTTTCCAGTTCACGCACATTCCCTGGCCAGGAATGCTCGGCGATTGCCTGCACCGCGGCATCGGAAAACCCGCGCAGAGAACGGCCGAACTCTCGATTGAACCGGCCGAGGAAGAAGCGGGCCAGCAGCAGCGGGTCGCCCCGGCGGTCACGCAGCGGCGGAATACGTACGGTGACCGAATTCATGGGGGATGTCCCGTCTGCTGTTGAAAAGCGCTCGGGCGGCGTGGCTCTTTGATGAGGCTATGCAGCGTTTCGGGCTGGGTCAAGATCACCGCCGAGGGCGAACTTGGCCTGATGCGCGACAAGCGCGGCGCGCAGGCTCG
>CAIRTN010000370.1 GCA_903881515.1 uncultured Rhodospirillales bacterium
CACCCGCGTGTGCGCGGGCGCGTCGGTGAACACCATGCTGGCGGTGTGGTGTTGGTAGAGCGGGGACTCCGGGCCGAATTTCGGGGCGAATTCGCGGCGCTTGTCGCTGCTGAAATGCTTGGCGTCGCGATAGACCGCGGCGACATCGGCATAGCGGGTGAGCAGCAGCGCGCCATCCGGCATGCGGCGGACCGGGTCGTTTTCCCGCAGCCAGCGATAGCTGGGGTAGGGGTCCTGGTAGAATTCCTCCGGCAGGGTGCGGAGGTCAAAATCCTTCATTCGGTCAGGGCCGCCAGGGCGGCGGGATTGCACAGCACCAGCCGCCCTTCCACCTGATCGACCAGCCCGTCGCGCTTCCAGTGCTGCAATTGCTTGTTTACCGATTCGCGTGTGCTGGCCACGAGGTTTGCCAGATCGCGTTGCGACAGCTTGAGGTCGATGCGGGTGCCGTTGTCGGCCGGGCGGCCGTAATCGCGGGCGAGTTTCAGCAGCACGCGGGCCAGGCGCACGCCGAGATCGAGCAGGGCGATTTCCTCCAGCGCGAGGCTGGTGCGCCGGAGCCGGTCGCACAGCACGAACAGCATGCGCTCGACCAGGCTGGGGTCGCGCAGCAGGAAGGGCATGAAATGCCGCCGCTCCACCAACAGCAGCAGAGTGTCGTCGATCGCCACCGCGTCGGCGCTGCGCGGCTTGCCATCGAGCAAGGCAATCTCGCCGAAGATCTCGCCGGGGCCGATCACATTCAGCGTCACCTCGCGCCCATCGGCGGAAACCGCGCCGATGCGCACGCGCCCGGCCAGCACCGCCATCATGCTGTCGCCCGGCGCGCCCTTGGCGAACACCGTGTCACCCTTTGGCACCCGGCGCTCACTGGCGAAGCCAAGGATGGCGTCAAGCTCCTCCGGCTGCATCGGGCGGAAGAACGGGCTCGCCAGCAGGGCGTCGCGCTTGACCTGCTGGGCGATCCGTCTGGGCAGTGCGGCCATGTTCGGTGCGGCTTTCCTACGCGTTGATTGAGGTGTTGAAAGAATCGAGGAAGACGTCAGGCAAGCACTTCTTTTTTGAAAAAAAGAAGCAAAAAACTTTTTTCTCTCCGCTTGCACGGATGCTCGTCGGATGCGGCGAGCGTGGGTGCAAGCGGAGAGAAAGAGTTTTTTGCGGAGCTTTTTTTTTAAAAAAGCGACCGCTTACTGGCTCGCCGCCTCCACCAAGCGCCGCGCCTGATCGATGGCGGCGATATAGCGGTTCTTGCCGCGCATCAGCTCGACCTGTGCCACGCGCTTGAGGTGATCGGCGGTGAAGTCGGGCAGGTCGGCGGCGACGGCCAGGGTTGGCAGTTTGGGGACGGTGTAGGCGGGGTCGTGACGGAAGCGGGCTTCGCGGGTGTAATTCACCGGCACCAGGATGCGGGAGAGTTCCTGGAGCGCGGCGTTGCGTTTGGTTGGCTCGGCGTCTGCGAGTTTGGCGAGGCTGGCTTTCAGGGCCTCGGTGGCGGCTTTGCAGTCGGAGAGGTCGGCGAGGCCGTTCGAGGCGGCCTGGTATTCGGCGATGGTTTCGAGGAATTCGTCGCAGGTGGCGCCCCAGTCGAAGGGCAGGATTTCGGCGTTGGCGATGCGCAGGGCCGAGAGCAGGTAGATCTTCATGTCCTTCAGCAGGATCTCAGGATCGGCGATTTCCAGCGTATCGTTCTCGGTGTGCCAGGCGATGTTGGCGCCGCAGCCGGACACGTCGTAGTAGCCTTTTTCGTGGCGCAGGGCTTCGGGCATCGTCGAGCTCAGCATGAAGAAGCTGGGCAGGCCGATATTGTTGAAGCTGTAATCGCCGGCATGCGGCGGGCGCATCGTGCGCACCACGGCGTCGGGCACGATGTCGTGGATCACGCTTTCGGCGATATGGGCGCTTTCGCTGAAGGCGCGGGTGTCGTGATAGCTGGTGGCCCAGCGGCAGCCGGGGCTGTCGCAGTTGATCTGGGCGACGCAGTTGCGATCGAGATCGAGGGCGAAGGCATCGGTGAACCAGGTGGAGCCGGCGTAGCGGCCGGTGGAATGGCCGGGCCACCAGGCGATTTTCACCGAGCGGCGCAGGCCGTCGCGGTTTTTCCACAGCACGCGGGAGAGTTCGAGCAGGGTGGCATCGCCGGTGGCGTTGTCACCGACGCCGACTTCCCAACTGTCGTAATGGCCGTGCACGAGGACGAATTTTTCCGGCTCGACGGTGCCGGGGATGGTGACGACGGGGATTTTTTGTTTGAACCAGCCTTCGCCGAGATCGGTGCGGATGGTGGCTTCGCCGCCTTCGGCGGCCATGGCGAGCAGTTTCTGGCCGTCGGGATTGTTGACGGCGACGACGGGGATTTTCGGCTTGCGGCCCATGTCCTGCAGATCGGGGCTGCCCCAGATCGTGGTGCAGGTGCCCCAGTGGATGTCGATACCGGGGTTGACCGCGATCAGGCCGACGCCGCCCCATTCCTCGATCAGGCTGGTGAGTGCCGGGTTGCCGAAGCCTTGCATCACCACGATGTTGCCGCCGACCAGGGCCTTGACCTCCTCGACCGAGGAGATCGAGCCGCCGAACAGGGTTTTGATGTCGCGGTTATAGCTGCGCAGCGCCTTGGGGTTGGCCTTCAGCGGCACGAGCTTGCCGGTGCGTCCGCCGGGGACCGACAGCGCGGAGGAGGGCGGCTTCGCGCGGAAGGTGATGCCGCCCGCGGTGACCGAGGCGGAGTAGGGGATCGAGAGGTAGATTTCCGGCTCATGCACTTCGACCGGCACGCCGGCGCCGCGCAGGCGCTGCACCAGCACGTCGGCGCTGCGGTTGACGTCTTCCGGCCGCCAGCGGGCGAGGGTGGAGAAGGTTGCCACCAGGCCCCAGGGCAGGTCCAGGCTGACATCGTCGAGGAAACGGCGTTCGGCTTCGCTGATCGGCATGATGGGTCTCCCGCTTTCTTACGAATGGCAACACCGAACCGGTTTGGGCGCAAGCGGGGCTTGAACGGAAAGTCAGACCCGCGTTCAATGCAGAGCAATACGGGGAACAGGGGAATTCATGATGAAGCCGCATGCTTTCGCGGCCGCGCTGTGCGCGGCGTCTTTGGTGGGAACCGGTGTTGCGTCGGCGCAGACGGCCGGCGATCCGATTCGTCCGCTGGTGCTGATCACCGCGCCGCAGGCGGCCGATCCGCAGTTCTATCAGGGCGCGGAAATGGTCGCCGAGGCCTGGAAGCAGCTGGGCGTGCAGGTGACGGTGCGGCCGCTGACGGCGCAGCAGTACAGCCAGGTGGTGTGGTACGAGCGCGACAAATGGGATGTGACCACCTGGCAGATGGTGGGGCGGCCGGAGCGTTCGGACCCCGATGAACTGACCTACAACCTGTTCGTCTCGGCCAACGCGAAGAACGGCTATGATTTCGTCGGCTACATCAACCCGGAATATGACCGGCTGGCGCAGGCGCAGCGCGAGGAGCTTGACCTGACCAAGCGGCGGGCGCTGATCAAGCAGTTGCAGGAACTGGTGAATCAGGATCAGCCCTATGGCTTCATGGTGCATCCGAAGAATGTCATCGCCTTCAACAAGACGATCTGGGACGAGAATTCGATCGTCGATCAGGCCGGGATCGGCGGGCGCAACACCTGGACCTGGCTGAACATCAAGCCGCTGGGCGCGCAGAAGGATATCATTCTGAACTCGACGGCGGTGCCGACCAACCTCAATCCGTTCAATATCTCGGGCGCGCAGGGCAGTTGGGCGGCGGAGATCACCTGGGACCGGTTGATGCGCATTGGCCCCGATGGGTTGGCGAAGCCCTGGGCG
>CAIRTN010000371.1 GCA_903881515.1 uncultured Rhodospirillales bacterium
AAATCAATGCGATCCATGCCCCATGGATTCAGAGATTGGAGTCCATGGCAAGGGGGTGGGTAATTACACGACGTCACCACGCGCAACAGCGCCAAGGCGTAGGGGGCAAGCGATGCGGGCATTTTGAAAATCCTTCAATTGAAACCTCGATCTTTACTACACGTCCGGTGACAGGAAGTGAAGGAAAGGACAGGCAAGCAGTCCCTTTTTTGTAAAAAAGGGACCCAAAAAACTTATATAATTCAATTATGTAGGGCGGATTAGCGCAGCGTAATCCGCCACCTCGGCCCACGCTCGCAAAAAAATCCTCTACACACGCATTTTTCCCTTGCGTACAACACTAAATGTCATTATATATATCTGCATGAACACATTCACACATCCCCCCTCCGGTCTGAAAGGAACCATCGACATCCCCTGGCGAAGCCTTGTCCGCTTCCCGGGCCTGATCCTGCTTTGGCTGCAATTGCGCGAACTCTTCGCCGCGCTGGATGAGCTGTTCAACGCCTGGCGCTCCGGCATGCTGCCGCCCCTGCCCTGCCCGCCCGAACCCGTCCGCGCCGAACCCAAGCCGCGCCAGTACACCGCGCGCAAACGCGCCGCCCGCGCCCCCGCGCGGCGCCGCGCCCTGCCCACCGCGCGCATCATCATCCAAACCCCGCGCCCAAGCTGGCCGGCACCCCGGTCAACCACACACACCAACCGGGACGCGCCCGCCGCCCCCATCCCGCGCCACGCGCGAAGACCCATGGCCGCCTGGTGCTACAGCGCCAGCGCGGCCGCCCCCCGCAACACCGCATCCGCGGCCTCGGTGAATCCGCCGTCGGCGCGATGCAGCACCAGCCCCGGCAACAGCCGGAAGGCGCCCCGCCCGCCCCTCACCCCGCGCAGCAGCACCAGCTTCGCGGGGGCGCCGGCGCGCGCCCATAGCGGGAATACCGCCGCCGACCCGCATCCCGCCGCCGCCAGCCCGGCCAAAGCCTCCGGCACCACCCCGGCCGGCAGCGCCAAACTCAGCGTTCCCCGGTGCCGCAACGCCCGCGCCAGACACAAGATCCACTGCCCCAGCAACCCCGGCGCCCGCCGCTTCGCGCCATCGCGCAACCCATCCGCCGACGCTGTACCCGCCGGATCGTGCCAGGGCGGATTGGCAAACCCATGATCGAACACCGCCTCCGCCCGCCACACCGCCAGATCGGCCTGCACCGCCTCCAGCCCGTCGAACCGATTCGCCGCGAAATTCGCCCGCGCCAGCGCCGCCAGCTCCGCCTCTCGCTCAACCCCAACCCCGCGCACGCCATCAACCCGCGCCGCCAGGCACAGCAATCCAGCCCCCGCCCCGGTGCCCGCCTCCAGCACCAGCTCGCCTGGCCTTGCCGGCACGCACGCCGCCAGCAGCACCGGCTCGATCCCCGTCCGGTGCCCGTGCTCCAGTTGCGCGTATTTAACCCGTCCGCCCAGCAGGCTCATGCCTCGCCGGCCTCGATCAGGATCCGCATCGCCTGCGCCTCATCCTCATTCGCCACCATCAGCCGGCGCGCGATCGCCCCGATGCTGCCCTCGACCATGCTGGTGTGGGTGTCGAACGCAGCACTCGCGATCCCGGCATCCCGCAGCAATGCGATCAGAAAACTCAGCCGCACCGGGTCATTCGTTGTCACGATCGTTCGCATTTCACATCGCTCTCCCACCGCGCAGACCGGCCTTGCCTTGACCCCCTCACGCGCGCGCCGATATGGTGGGTTCTGCCTCGCCGAGGCAAGCCTGTCCCCCACTTTCTGCCGGAGAGCCTCTTGGGCGTTGCCGCCGCCATGACCGCCACCCCTCCCGATACCGGAGAGGACGTGCTCGCCGGCTTGATGGCGCAGTTGCAGGACGACCTTGCCGCCTGCAACACCGCCATCGTCGAACGGATGGACAGCCCGGTCGCCCTGATCCCGCAGCTCGCCGCCCACATCGTCGCCGCCGGCGGCAAGCGCCTGCGCCCGCTGCTGACGCTGGCCAGCGCCCGCATGTGCGGCTACACCGGCGGCCTGCGCCACGTGAACCTCGCCGCCTGTGTCGAGTTCATCCACACCGCCACCCTGCTGCACGACGATGTGGTCGACGAAAGCGTGCTCCGCCGCGGCCTCGCCAGCGCCAACGCCGTGTTCGGCAACCAGGCCTCAGTCCTGGTCGGCGATTTCCTGTTCGCCCGCGCCTTCCAGCTCATGGTCGCCGACGGCTCGCTGCGCGTGCTCGACATTCTCTCCACCGCCGCCGCCACCATCGCCGAGGGCGAGGTGCTGCAACTCGTCACCCAGAACGACCTGTCGACCACCGAGGACCGCTACCTCGAAGTCATCACCGGCAAAACCGCCGCCCTGTTCGCCGCCGCCTGCCAGGTCGGCGCGGTGATCGCCGAGCGCCCGTCCGCCGAGGAACAGGCGCTGGCCGAATATGGCGGCAAGCTCGGCATCGCGTTTCAGATCGTCGATGACGCGCTCGACTATGCCGCCGATCAGGCCAAGCTCGGCAAAACCGTCGGCGACGATTTCCGCGAGGGCAAGATCACCCTGCCCGTGCTGTTCGCCTATGCCGCCGGCGACGAAGCCGAACGCGTCTTCTGGCGCCGTACCATCGAGGCCAGCGAACAGACCGACGCCGACCTCGATCACGCCCTCAGCCTGATCGCGCGGCACGGCGCGATCGCGGCGACCATCGACCGCGCCGCCTGGTTCGCCGAAACCGCCAAACGCGCGCTCGACAACTTCCCCCCCAGCCGCCTGCGCACCAGCCTGCAGGATGTGGCCGATTACACGGTGCGCCGCGCGCGCTGAGGGTTGCCGCGGGGTGGAACCGATCCTAGGCTCGCGACGATTGCGTGCCAGCCTCGGTCGCCATTGCCAAGCGCAGCTTCGATATCGCGATAGCACTCTTCGCTATCCTTATCACACTGCCGCTCTGGCCGATGCTGGCGCTAGCCATCCGGCTCGACAGCCCAGGCCCGGTGATTTTCCGCCAGTTGCGCGTCGGCCGCGTCGGCACGCATCACACCGCGCTGTTCGAAATGTGGAAGTTCCGCTCGATGCGCTCGGATGCGGAAAAGGCCAGCGGCGCCGTGTGGGCCACCAAGCGCGATCCGCGCGTCACCCGCATCGGCCGCTTCCTGCGCAAGACCCGTCTGGACGAGCTGCCGCAGTTGGTCAACGTTCTGAAGGGCGACATGTCCATCGTCGGCCCGCGCCCGGAGCGTCCTGGCTTCTACGGCAAGCTTGAACGCGCCATCCCGTTCTTCGCTGAACGCACCCATGGGCTGCGTCCCGGCATCACCGGCTTCGCCCAGGTCCGCCAAGGCTATGACACCTGCATCGACGACGTTCGCCGCAAGGTCGGTTTCGACCACGCCTATTCCATGCGCCTTTCCAGCCTCGGCGCGTGGTTCACCACGGATGTCAGCATCATGATCCGCACCGTGATGGTGATGGTAACCGGACGTGGGCAATAGCGCGGCGACCGCTTATCGCCAGCGCCACGCTATCAAGACGCCAGCACAGGCGGCTAGGGCAACCCAATGCGGTGCAGCCGTGGCCGCGAGCCAGATCGCCGAGACTGTTTCCACGATTGCCTGAATCCCGCGCTTTTGCCGCCATCACCCCATGGCAGGCAAGAGCGCACATTTCTTGAACGACGCAGGAAGCGCTTTTCGTCCTAAGGACTCCGAATATGGACGGCACAACAACTGACCTACCAGAGATTGAAAGCACTCATGGCGGTGGCAAGCTGATGGGCTTTGGGTCGGCCGTGTTGAGCCGGCTTGGCAGAGTGCGTCTGCCGGCGACGTCAATTGCGGTCATGGCACTCGCGCTCGGCGTGATCTGGTCGACCGTTACTGCCGAGCTTTGGAGCCAGTACCACCGCGACGAAAGAGGCCCTGTGCAAGACAGCGGCAATCTGGCGCGTGGCTTCGGCGAGAACGTCAACCGCATGATCGAGGCCGTCGATCAGATCATGCTGTTGCTGCGCGCCGCATATGCGCGGCACCCCGATCCGGCGGAGTTGAGCCAGTGGGCCTCTGCCAACGTGTTCACCAAGGCGTTGACGCTACAGATCACCTTCGTCGACGCGTCCGGTATCGTCATTTCGTCGAATCTGGGTCCGGTCACATCACGCGTTGATCTCTCCGACCGAGAACACATCCGCGTGCAGCTCGACCACAGCGGCGATACGCTGATCATCAGCCAGCCTGTGCTCGGCCGGGTGTCACAAAAATGGTCGATCCAGTTTACCCGCAAACTGTATCGAGCAGATGGAGCAGTCGCCGGCGTGATGGTCGTCTCGCTCGATCCTTACTATCTGTCGCGCTTTTATGAATCGTTGGATATCGGCCGTGGTGCGATCACGCTGACCGGCCTCGACGGGATCATTCGCGCTCGGGCACCCGACGGGCAGTCCAGTGTCGGCAAGACGATGGATAACGACACGATGTCGCGCGTCGTCAGCGGCACCCCGATCGATCACTTCCGCGCCGTCAGTCCGATCGACGGGATTGAACGGATCTATAGCTACCGCCGCCTGGCAGAGTATCCACTCGCCGTTCTTGTCGGCCTCGCGACCAACGATGTGTTTGCCGACTACCACCAGGCCTTGGTTCGCTATCTTCTCGTGGCCTGCGCGATGTCGCTGATGGTGATGTTTGTCGGCGGCGTGCTGATGCTTCAGCAGCACAAATTGCTGCGTTCACGCGAGGTGCAAAGCGCCACGCTGGAGAACATCAGCCAGGGCATCATGATGATCGACGAAATGGGCCGTGTGCCAGTGATCAACCAGCGCGCGAAATCCCTTCTGCACTTACCCGATAATCTGGCGCGACCGGACATCCGCTTCGAAGACATTCTGGATTGGCAGGTCAAGCAGAACGAATTCGGGCGCGACGACTCTCCCGACCTGGCCATTCGCGAGGTTGCGGTGAATGGCGGCATCGGCCCGGATGCCTATGAACGCACCCGCCCGAACGGCACGATCCTGGAGGTGCGCACGCAACTGCTCCCTTCCGGGGGCGCGGTTAGAACCTTCACTGACATCACCGAGCGCAAGCAGACTGAACAAGCCTTGGCCACCGCCCGCGATGCCGCCGAAGCTGCCGCGCGAGCGCGGACCGAATTCTTGGCGATGATGAGCCACGAAATCCGCACGCCGATGAACGGCGTGATTGGCATGGCCGGGCTGTTGCTCGATAGCGTGCTGTCCTCAAAACAGCGCCGTTACGCCGAGAGGGGATGTCCCGTCTGCTGTTGAAAAGCGCTCGGGCGGCGTGGCTCTTTGATGAGGCTATGCAGCGTTTCGGGCTGGGTCAAGATCACCGCCGAGGGCGAACTTGGCCTGATGCGCGACAAGCG
>CAIRTN010000372.1 GCA_903881515.1 uncultured Rhodospirillales bacterium
AGCGAAGGAAGAAAATTTTTTGCTTCTTTTTTATAAAAAAGAAGAACTTCCACTTGTTATTTTTTGAAAAAAAGAACCAAAGAACTTTTCCTCGCTTGGCTGTGGTTTGCTGGGTTGACCGGTTTGCTTGCTTTGTCTGCGTGTCAGTCGTGGCGGATGACCACTTTGCCGAAATGGGCGCCGCTTTGCAGGTGTTGGTAGGCGGCCCGGGCTTCGGCGAAGGGGAAGACGCGGTCGATGACGGGATGCATGTCGTTGGCGGCGATGGCGCGGTTCATCGCCTCGAACATCGCGCGCGAGCCGACATAGATGCCCTGGACATTGACCGAGGCGCGCATGATCGCGGTGGGGTTGACCTCGGCGGCGCCGGTGAGCACGCCGATCAGCGAGAGCTTGCCGCCGACGCGCAGCGATTGCAGCGAGCGGGAGAAGGTGCCGGGGCCGCCGACCTCGACCACCGCGTCGACGCCGCGCCCGCCAGTGGCGGCGCGCACGGCGTCCTGCCATTCGGGGGTGTTGCGGTAGTTGATGCCGGTCTCCGCGCCCATCGCCTTCACCCGTTCCAGCTTGGCGTCGGAGGACGAGGTGGCGATGACGCGGGCGCCCATCATGCGGGCGAATTGCAGGGCGAAGATCGAGACGCCGCCGGTGCCCTGGATCAGCACGGTGTCGCCGGCGCGGATGCGGGCGTGTTCGGCCAGGGCGTGCCAGGCGGTGACGCCGGCACAGGGCAGGGTGGCCGCTTCCTCGAAGCTGAGATGCGGCGGCAGATGCACCAGGCCGTTTTCGTGCAGCACGACCTGTTCGGCCAGCATGCCGTCGATCGAGCCGCCCATGGCGCTGGCGCCTGATTCGGCGGTGATCTCGCCGGCGAGCCAGGTTTGCATGAAGATGCCGGCAACGCGGTCGCCAGGTTTCACCCGGGTGACGCCGGGGCCGACGGCCAGCACCTCGCCGGCGCCGTCGGAGAGCGGGACGACGTTGGGCGGCAGGCCGCCGCGGCCGTAGCGGCCCATCAGGACCATGAGGTCGCGGTAGTTGAGGCAGGTGGCGCGCACGCGCACCAGCACCTGAAACGGGCCGGGGGTTGGGGGCGCTTCCTCGCAGAGGGAGAGCGAGTCGAAGGAGCCGGCGGTGGGGATGCGGTAGAGTTTCATGGGCGGGCTCGCGTGTGCTGACGGCGGTAGGAGGATTTTTCTTGGGGCGGCGCTTTGGGTGAACGGGGCTGTTGGCATCGTAGGCAAACGTCGCGGGGAATTTTAGGCCGAGGCCGGGCACGGCCTGAGTTCCGGGTGAGGCGGAAGCACTTGCGGCCTGGGAGGGTATTACCTCATTACTTCATTTACTCGTTCGATATGGAAGGGCAGCGGCCTTGGCGCAGGATGCCGAGATTTATACGCGGTTGCTAGACCTTGCGGCCGAGGCGAATCCCGCTGAGGGGATACGGCAGGGTTTGGAAGATCTCGCCGCCGGGCGCGTCCGAGGGGCGGCGGAGGTGTTCAGGGTATTGCGCGCAGGTCACGGGGTTGAGGGGGCGGCGCAGGCGGGCTCGTTGGGTGGAGTTCCGTAATAGCTGACAATGGCGCGTTCTGCGGGCTGTGCATGTGCCAATCGCCCTTGCACGGTAGACCGCGGTGCGGTGGACAGTCCTGGATTGCCACGGCGCCAAGGGGCGCCTCGCAATGACGGGATGTAGTACACTGGCGGAAGTGTGTTGATTATAAAAGTTTTTTGGGTCCCATTTTTTCAAAAAAGGGACTGCTTGCTTGCCTGTTCTTAAACGTCGAGATCGATCACGTCGCGGGCGCGTTCCTGGATGAAAGCAAACCGCAGTTCCGGCCGGCGGCCCATCAGGCTTTCGACGAGGTCCTGGGTTTCCTTACGGTCTTCGGTGGCGGTCATCACCTTTAAGAGTGTGCGCTTGCGCGGGTCCATGGTGGTTTCCTTCAGGGTCGCGGCCGGCATTTCGCCGAGGCCTTTGAAG
>CAIRTN010000373.1 GCA_903881515.1 uncultured Rhodospirillales bacterium
CATCGATAGCATATGTCATATATAGAAACATCAATGGTTTAAATCCAGCAGGCCCGCATCGCAACTGGCCACTTCCAATCCCTGGTCGCCCGTGTGCGGCACGCCGGCGGAGCTGTGTCCGAAGCGCTCCTGCTCTGGCTCGCCCTGCGCCAACTCTTCGCCAGCCTCGAAACGATGCTCAACGCCTGGCGCAACGGCGAACTCCCGCCGCTCCCGCCCCAACCCGTCCCCCCGACCCGCGCGCGTCGCACCCGCCGCCCAACCCGCGCCCGCACCACGCGCCGCCCGGCCCGCGCCACCGCACGCAAGCAATCCGCGCTCCAGGCGCCCCGCGCACCGCAACCCTTCCCCTCAGCCCCGCCCCCCCTGCGCGAACGCCTGGAAATCCGCATCCTGCACCACCACCGCCGCCGACGACCATGCGAAGCCCGGCTTCAGCCCCCGAATCTGTCCCGCAAACCGGCAAACGACATCAGTTCGCCGGCGATGGCGCTCGCCGCCACGCTGGGCGGGCTCGCCAGCCACACCTGCCCCGGCCCCGACCGCCCCGGAAAATTCCGGTTGATCGCACTCACAGTCACCTGCCCCGCATCAACCGACGTCCCCGGCCCGCAATTCGCACACGCCCCGCACGCCGGCTGCAACAACTCCGCCCCCACCGCCCGGAACGCCTCCAGATACCCCCGCTCCACGCAGTACTGCCGCACCGCCACCGTCCCGAACTGCAGGTACAACGCCACATGCGGCGCCACCCGCAACCCCCGCGCCGCCGCCCAGGCCAGCACCTCGTGATACCGGTCGAAATCCTCCCGCTTGCCCGCGGTGCACGACCCGCCATAGGCAATATCGATCCGTACCGGCGCGCCAACGCCATCCAGCGCCACCCCGTTCCCCGGATCGCCCGGTGCCGCCACCATCGGCACCAACGCCGAAAGATCGACCTCGATCACCGCCGCATACGCTGCGCCGGGGTCGCTGCACATCCAGTCCTCCAGCACCACCTCAACCCCGCGCCGCTCGCGAATGAACCGCACGGTCTCGGCATCCGGCGCGAAAATCCCGCTGAACCCGCCAAGCTCGGCGGTCATATTGGTCAACGTCGCCCGCGCATCGGTATCCAGCCCCGCCGCCCCCGGCCCGGCAAACTCGAAAACCTTGCCAACCCCAAGCCCCGCCCGGATCGCCGGCAGCGCCAGCAGATGCAGCGCCACATCCTTCGCCGTCACCCCCGCCGCCAACACCCCGGAAAGCTCCACCCGCAAAACCTCCGGCACCGTGATCCGCACCGCCCCGGTCACCATCGCATTGGCGATATCCGTGGTCCCCACCCCGAACGCCAGGCACCCCAACGCCCCGCTATGCGGCGTATGCGAATCCGTCCCCGCAATCAGTTGCCCCGGCATCGCATACTGCTCCGCCACCAACGCGTGGGAGATGCCTTCCGACCCCTCGCCCCCCGCCAGATAGCCATGATCGCGCAACCCGAATTCCGCGGTGAAAGCCCGATGCGCGCGCGACAATTCCCCCAGTTGCGGCAACAGCCCACGCGCCACATGCGCGGCACTGCGATGCGCATAGGAATAATGATCCTCGAACGCGATCACCGTGTCGGCCTCATACAGCCGCAACTGGCTGCCGAACGTCTCGTGCAACAGCGTGCTGCACATCGCGGTATAGATATCGTGGATGAACCGCAGATCGGCCCGCACGAAACCGCCCTGCCCCGGCGCATCGACGGCACTCAACGCATGCCGGTCGATAATCTTCTGCACCAGCGTCCGCGGCCCCCGCGCCAGCACCGGAACCAGCTCCGCCGCCCCAGCCGCGCCCGCCCATAACGCAGCAGCCCGCCCAGCAGCAGCACCGCCGCCGCCAGCTCATCCCGCCCGGCCACCAGCTCCGCGACGTCGATATCCTCGCCCGCCCGGATGCGCGCGATCAGCCCGAAATCGGTGGAGGTGAACAGCCCCAGGTTGTCCGCGTTCTGCCGGTAGATCCGCTCGAAACTCTCGGCGATCACCAGCCGCACCCCGGCCATCTTCTCCGCCAGCGGACTATGCTCGCGCGACGACCCCTTGCCATAGCGCCGCCCCGCCACCGTCACCCCGAAACCGCCGCGCCGCACCGCCTCGACGCCCACCGGCAACGCATCGCCGCATTTCAGCCCGGTATAGACATGCGCCCCCAGCCGCTCGTCGAAATACGCCAGCGACGGCAACGGCGTGATCTCGTCGGTCGAAACATCATCCCGCAGCCCCGGCAGCGGCAGATCGGCGCCGGCAAGCTGTGCCGCCACCAGATCCGCATCGCTGGCCAGAAACAGGATGCGGCCGAAGATCACTTACGGCTTGACGAATTTCAGCACGAACTCGTCCTTTGGCTGCGGCGGGTCGGGCGTGTTCTTGTCGCGCGGGTCGTTCGGATTGCGCAGGAACATCCCCTCGCCCGCCAGCTTGAACCCCGCCGCTTCAACCTCGCCGCGCAGAAAATCCTGCTCGATGCGATGCAGCGTGCCCGATTCCGAAATCCCGGTGCCGGGCCGCCCGGCATGATCGGCGATCACATAATGCCCACCCGGCTTCAGCGCCTTGAACACCGCCGCATTCATCGGCTTGCGATCGACCCCCATATGGCCGAGGTCATGATAGTTGAACATCAAGGTCACCAGATCGACCTTGCCCTCCGCCAGCTCCGCCGGAAACGGATCGGCAAACGGCCGAGGCACCGCGACAATCGGCGCCGCCGCCACCCCCGCCGCCCGCATCTTCGCATCCCGATCCGCCAGCGCCTCCGGCGACGGCCGGAACGGCCCCGCCGGTGCCGCGGCCGGCAGGTTCGGATTGCTGTTGCCCTCCGGCGCCGCCGGCCGCGTTACCACCGCATTCGGATCACGCGGCTGGCTCTGCCCATACACCTTGCCGGTCGGCCCCACCGCACGCGCCAACAGTTCCGTCGTGTAACCCCCCGCCGCGCTCAGATCGAACGCCACGATCCCCGGCACGATGCCGATAAACCC
Source organism: uncultured Rhodospirillales bacterium (assembly GCA_903881515.1). Classification (GTDB taxonomy): domain Bacteria; phylum Pseudomonadota; class Alphaproteobacteria; order Acetobacterales; family Acetobacteraceae; genus CAIRTN01. Next base: position 3,017 of record CAIRTN010000373.1, read on the forward strand.
CAGCATCCCCTCCGGCTTGCGTCGCAAATCATTGGTGCGGTCAGCCGCACTGCGATCCGGACTCGCCACGATCGCCGCGATCCGCTCGGCAGAAATCGGCTGCGCCGATGCCCCCCCTGCCAACGCCGCCAGCACCGCAGCCAAGATGAACTTCTTCATATTGATTCTCCCCAGTCCCTACGATGGCCCATCAGGAAGATATCCGCCACCACCCCCAGCGGCCGCGCATCCAGTTCCGACCGGCCAGCCTCGATCAGCGCGTGGAAATGGTCATACATCATCGGGTACTCGGTATTCTCCGTCTCCACCGCAAGCACCCCGTCAACCTCCAGCCGCCGCCCGCTCAGGCTCAGCGACAGCCGCATCCCGGCAACGGTCTCAATCGCCACCGTCCGTACCGCCGCCTTGCTGCGCCAGTCGAACGTGCCGACCATCCGGCCCGCCCCCTCGAACACCACTTCGGCCGCCACCGGAGTCTGCGCCCCGCTGGGGATCAGCAACTCCGCACTGCGCACCACCAGCGGCGCCGGCAGGATGCTGGTCAGCACACTCAGCCCGTTGATCCCGGCATCGAACACCCCAAACCCGCCGGCCCGCCACAGCCAGAGCTGCCCGGGATGGTAGTCGTGCACATTCTCAACCCAGATCATCTCCAGCCCGGTCACCACTTGCCCGGCCAGCACCTCCCGCGCCCGCATCACCCCAGCGTTGAACTGCGAGTGCCACGACGCGAACACGCTCACCCCCGCCGCCTCCGCCGCCTGCCGCATCACCTCGACAGCCGCCACCGCGCCAGAAGGCGGCTTCTCCAGCAGCACATGCCGCCCCGCCGCGATCACCTCGAGCGCGATTGCCGCCCGCACCGACGGCGGCGTGCAGATCGCCACCGCATCCACCTCGCCCAGCATGTCGCGGTAATCCAGGAAATGCGGCACCTCCAGCCCTGGCTTCGGCCGATCCGGCCCCGCGGTCGCCACCAGGTCGAATCCCGCATGTGCCAGAATCGTCGGCACATGCCGCTTCATCGCAATTTCGCCAGCCCCAATGATGCCGATCCGATATCCGCGCATTCCGCCTCCCCGCCCGCCGTTCGTGCCTCTATACCATCAATGCTGCTGACGGAGACTCCCCCCATGCGCCATGTCGTGACCCTCAACGCCGGCTCGTCCTCGATCAAGTTCGCCCTGTTCGCCTGCGACGGCCCCGACCCGGTCCCCCTCGCGACGGGGCTCGCGGAAACCACCGGCACCGGCCGGCACCTGCGCGTGCAATACGGCGACGGCGCCCCGATGCACGATATCAGCTGGACCGCCGACACCCCGTTCCACACCGACGCCCTGACCCGCGTGCTGGAATGGCGCCGCGGCGCCTTCCCCGATGCCAACGTCGTCGCCGCCGGGCACCGCGTGGTGCATGGCGGGGTGAATTTCGATGTGCCGCTGGTGGTAACCCCGATCGTCCTCACCGAATTGCAGGCCCTGATCCCGCTCGCCCCCCTGCATCAGCCGCACAACATCGCCGGCATCCTCGCAGCCCAGGAAGCCTGGCCGCATGTGCAGCAGGTCGCCTGTTTCGACACCGCCTTTCACCGCGCCCACCCCTTCGTCAACGACACCTTCGCCCTGCCCCGCCGCTTCTACGACGAAGGCGTGCGCCGCTACGGGTTCCACGGCCTGTCCTACGAATACGTCACCCGCCGCCTCAGCGAGATCGCCCCACTGCATGCGGCCGGGCGCGTCGTCGTCGCCCATCTGGGCAACGGCGCCTCGATGTGCGCGATCCGCGACGGCCAGTCGGTCGCCTCCTCGATGGGCTTCACCGCGCTCGACGGCCTGCCAATGGGCACCCGCTCCGGCCAGCTTGACCCCGGCGTGGTGCTCTACCTGATCGCGCAGCACGGCATGAGCGCGGCCGAAGTCAGCGACCTGCTGTATCGCGAGTCCGGGCTGAAGGGCCTGTCCGGCCTGTCGCACGACATGCGCGTGCTGGAAGCCTCCGACAGTCGCGAGGCGGCGGAGGCCATCGACTATTTCGTCTTCCGCATCCGCCGCGAACTCGGCGGCCTCGCTGCCGTGCTCGGCGGGCTTGACGCGATGGTGTTCTGCGGCGGCATCGGCGAGCACGCCTGGAGAATCCGCCAGCGCGTGCTGGAAGGCATGGAATGGCTCGGCATCGAGCTTGACGCCTCGGCCAACCGCGCCTCGGGATGGCGGCTGGCATCGGC
>CAIRTN010000374.1 GCA_903881515.1 uncultured Rhodospirillales bacterium
GGCAGCACCTTGCCCAGCGTGGTGACCTCGGCATCCAGCGCCTGGCGGAACGCCTGGTCCTGTAAGCGGGCCTGGAACACCGGATCGTCATACAACTCCTTGCCCCGGTTCATGCTCCACAGCGCCGCCGCCAGCACGCCGATGATCCCGGCGGGCAAAGTCACCTTGATGATGTCGAACAGCCCCACCGGCTGGCCGCTCTTGGCCGCCAGCGCCAGGAACGTGGTCACCGCCGCGGCAACCGGGCTGGCGGTGATGCCCATCTGCGACGCAACCGAGGAGATCGCCATCGGCCGCTCCGGCCGGATGCGGGTCTTCAGCGCCACATCGGCGATCACCGGCAACAGCGAGTAGACCGCATGCCCGGTGCCAACACACACCGTCAGGAAAAACGTGCACAGCGGCGCCAGCAGCGTCACCCGCTTGGGATGCGCCCGCAGCAACCGTTCAGTCTTCTGCACCAGCCAGTCGAGACCGCCGGCAACCTGCAACGTCGCCGACGCCGTCACCACGGCCAGGATGATCAGCATCACAACGATCGGCGGATCGCTGGGCTGCTCGCGAAAACCGAGGGTGAGAATGGCGACGCCCAGGCCGCCAATCATTCCAAGCGCGATCCCGCCCCGGCGAATCCCGAGCAGAATGGCGGTGAGCACAAGCGCAAACTGGATCCAGAACATCGGATATGACCTGTCGTTATACCAAGCCCCACCGTTATGCGCCGTGGGCGGGGGAAACGACGTTGATATGCGTCAACAAGCGATGCTGCGTTGCACAATGCGCGCTCCGGCCTGAGTCCCCCCGCGCGAAAAATATCACTCGACCAAGCATTTTTTCCTTGCCAGCGATCCGACGGTTATATAGAACCACATTCATGGCTATAATGCCCCCGGCCCACATCGTGTCTGGCCACTTCCAATCCTTAGTCGCCCGTGTGCGGCACGCCGGCGGAGCTGTGTCCGAAACCCTCCTGCTCTGGCTCGCCCTGCGCCAGCTCATCGACTCCATCACCGCCCTGTTCACCGCCTGGAAATCCGGCGAGCTCCCGCCCATGCCAGCGCCCGCGGCGCTCCCCCCCGCCGAACCCCGCCCGCGCGCAAAACCCGCCGCCCCGCAACGCGTCACCGCACCGTCACGCGCCCGCCGCATCCGCGCCCGCCGCGCGATCATCCGCGCCGCCGCCGCCCTCGCATCCTCCCACCGGCCCCGGCAACCAAGCCACCGGCCCCGCGCGGCCCAACCGCGCCCCACCACGGCGCCGCCCCCGCAACCCGCCACTTTTCGTCAAAAAGCCAATTTTTTGACCGGGGAAAACTGCGCCCTAAATATTACGAAAACGAAATAAAAATCACAAAACCTCTGTAAATTTGGGTAATTCCCGATCCTGCCCCCCGCCAACAGATGCCGCGATAATGCACGCGCGATCAATCTCGAGGAGCCCGGCCATGGACCACGCGTCTGACACCATCAAAGACATCGGACCGCACCCGCAGGCTTTCGACATCGAGCACGCAACCAAGCTGAACCCCAATTACCGCTCCGTCGCCTGGAGCGGCCGCTACCTGCAGGTCACCCTGATGTCGATCCCCACAGGCGGCGATATCGGCCTCGAAGCCCACCCCGAAACCGACCAGTTCCTCCGCCTCGACGCCGGCCGCGGCCGTGTCCAGATGGGCCCCACAAAGGACCAGTTGACCTTCGATCGCGACGTCTCCGACGGCTGGTGCGTCCTTGTCCCCGCCGGCACCTGGCACAACATCACCAACACCGGCTCAACCCCGATGCAGGTCTATGCCATCTACGCCCCCGCGCATCACACCCCGGGCAAGGTCCAGGCCACCGCCAAACTCGCCGAAGCCGACAAACACGACGACCCCGCCGCCTGGTCGGTTCAGCCCACCCACATCCCCGACAAGCACGGGTGAGGGGCCATCTATCCCCGCTTCAAAACCCGCGCCGCCTCGATTGCGAAATAGGTCAGCACGCCGGCCGCCCCGGCGCGCTTGAACCCCAGCAGGCTTTCCATCATCGCCCGCTCATGATCGATCCAGCCATTCTGCACCGCGGCCATGATCATCGCGAACTCGCCGGACACCTGATAGGCAAAGGTCGGCACCGCGAACCGCTCATGCACCCGTCGCACGATATCCAGATACGGCATCCCCGGCTTGACCATCACCATATCGGCGCCTTCCAACAGGTCCAGCTCGACCTCCCGCAACGCCTCGTCCGAATTCGCCGGGTCCATCTGATAGGTCTTCTTGTCGCCCTTCAGCGAACTGCCAGACCCCACCGCCTCACGGAACGGCCCATAAAACGCCGAGGCATACTTGGCCGCATAGCTCATAATCCGCGTATCGATCAGCCCGGCGCCATCCAGCGCGCTACGGATCGCCCCGATCCGCCCATCCATCATGTCCGACGGCGCGATCACATCGATCCCGGCGGCCGCCTGGTTAACCGCCTGGCGCACCAGCACCTCAAGCGTATCGTCGTTATGCACGTAATCGCCGCGGATCACCCCGTCATGGCCATGATCGGTATACGGGTCCAGCGCCACGTCCCCGATCAGCCCGACATGCGGAAACTCCTGCTTCAGCAGCCGTGCCGCCTGACACATCAGGTTCTCGGGATTGACGCTCTCCGTCCCCTCGGCGTTCTTCTTCTCAGCCGGCGTCGCCGGAAACAGCGCTACCGCCGGAACCCCCAACTCGGCCGCCGGCGCCACATGCGCCGCCAGCCGGTCTATCGTCACCCGTACCACCCCGGGCATCGAGCCGACTTCGGTCACCGTGTCATGACCCTCGATCACGAACACCGGCCAGATCAGATCCCCCAGCCCCAGCGTACTCTCCGCCACCAGCTTACGTGTCCACGCATCGCGCCGATTGCGCCGCATCCGGACCTTGGGGAAACTTCCAACCGTCATCGCCACCCTCCCGCAGCGGTCAGACGTGCTGCCCGCCATTGATATGCAATTCGGCACCGGTCACGTAGCTCGCCCCCTCGCTGCAGAGGAACCCGACCACCCGCGCCACCTCGTCCGTGCTGCCGAGCCTGCGCATCGGCACCTGCCGTTGTGCATACTCCGCTGTGCCGGGCGACAAAATGGAGGTTGCGATCTCCCCAGGTGAAATCGCGTTAACCCGCACCCCGATCGGCGCAAACTCGCTCGCCATCTCCCGCGTCAGCGCGAACAGCGCCGCCTTGCTGCACGCATACGCCACCCCGGCAAACGGATGCACCCGCGACCCCGCGATCGAGGTCACATTCACCACCGACCCCTGCGCCGCCGCCAAAGCCTCCCGCAACCCCCGCACCAGCAGCGCGACGGAAACCAGATTGACGTTCAGCACCCGCATCCACGTCGCATGGTCGCTATCCGCCACCCCCAGCCGCGCGCCGTCGACCCCCTTCGGCGAGATCCCGGCATTGTTCACCAGCGCATCCAGCTTGCCATCCGGCAGCCGCGACAGGATCTCCGCGATCCCATCCGCCAGTGCCTCCGGCTCCGCCAGATCCAGCTGGATATGGTCCTGCGGCCCCGCCGCCCACGGGCAGCGCGGCGAGAACGCCTGGCGCGAGATCGTGATCACCCGCCACCCGTCATCCGCGAACAACCGGGCCGTCGCGTGCCCAATTCCCCGGCTGGCGCCGGTCAACACAAGCACTCTCTGATGGTCTTCCATCGGGGGATCATTCTCCTCGTGTGGCGCCGTTGCAAGCCTCAACCCCACGGTGCAGCATCAACTAATGCCCCCGATCCGCCATGCCTCCCAGGCTGACCTCGCCGCGCTACTGGCGCTCTACCAGCACCTCAACCAGGGCGAGCCGCCCCCCGCGCCCGATCGTGCCGCCCCCGCGCTCGCCGCCATCATCGCCAGCCCGCTTACCACGATCTTCATCGCCGAAAGGGCAGGGGAGGTGGCAAGCTCCTGCACGCTGGCCATCATCCCCAATCTCACCCGCAACGCCCGGCCCTACGCCCTGATCGAAAACGTCGTCACCGCCGCGCACCATCAGAAACACGGCCTCGGCCAAGCCGTCCTGCACGCCGCCCTCGACGCCGCCTGGGCTGCCGATTGCTACAAGGTGATGCTCGCCACCGGCTCGAAAAACCCCGCGACCCTGCGCTTCTACGAAACCGCCGGCTTCAGCAGTCAGGGCAAAACCTTCTTTCAGATCCGCCGAGCTTGACCGCTTATGGTAACCACATGCCCAGCCCGTTCGCCCACTACTCGCCCCTCCACCCTTATCGTGAGCAACTTGGCCCGTTGATGGGGCGGTGGATGCCGCACGGGTGCGCCTAGTCTGGAGCGTGCGGTGTGAGGGGGAGCGGTTCGATGACCTGGGGTCTGGCAGATGGGTGTTGCGCCAGCAGGCGAACAGCGTGTCGAGGTAGGTGAGCGGGCGGCGGAATTGTAGCCAGAGCAGCAGCACGGTGGGTAGCACGATAGAAATTTATTTGAGAAATAATTAATAAAAATAATAGATTTATTTTTGTATCTTAATAAGATGTTTATTGCAGTAAAATTAATAAAAATTGATTTTTGTTGGATAATTTTGTAAACAGCGAGGTTGCCGGCGACGGATGCGGGTCGGCGCTTCAGGCGGAGATTTCTCCATGGGTTTCCTTCCGGATCCTCCCTCGCCGGATGACGTGGCCAATGCTGTCTCCGACACCGTCGATACCGCGTCGCAGGATGCAAACGATGTGATCGATGCTTTGTCCCAAGGCGGGGGGCAGGGGGGGGCTCCGCCCGGTATGATGGGTTACAATCTTGGCTTGGCTGTATTCTTCATACCGTCGCCGCGCGGGGTGATCGATAGCGCGACAGGAGTGACAACACAGGCGGTGCAGACCGGTATCGGCGTGATTGGCGTCGCCGCCGAAGTGATTTCCGGGACAGCCAGCGCAGCGGAGTCGGCGGGCAACATGCTCTGGTCCAGCCAGCACTCAACGCGGGGGCGGGTCAATCAGAGCCTGCAGCGGCGGTTGACGCTGGCTTTGGAGGCCATGGTCATCGCGCTCGGCCGTGGCGTGCAGTTTGGCTCGGGCATTCCGGTGGCGACCGCGACGCAGGTGGCGGTGGCGATCGGCGCGGAAAGACCACCGGGCTTCGATCCGACGCGGCTGACCGGCTGGACCATCGGGTTGTTCATCAGTGCCATTGATGGGGCGTTGCGCAGCAAGTTCGACCGTGGCGCGCTGACGCATCTGCGGGGTCAGTTTACCGCCGGGATCGCACCAGGAGTTTTGCGCGGGCGCCACCTGCTGGCCGCCAACCCGCTATGTGCCGGCCTGCTGGCGCGCCAGCACCTGATCGACCTGCTGCGGCATCATATTCGCCATCCGCCGGCCTTGCGCAGGTAGGGGACGTCTTGGGCTGCGGTTTGCGAACACCACGGTCCATCACGGCCTAATGCACATTGATCAGGTTCGGCGCGGGAAGATCTTTCGCGGAGCTGTTGAGCGCCTGGAGTTCTTCGACCATTGCCAGCACTTCGGAGCTGTGATCGTCAGCATTGGCGTCCATGGCGATCGCGTAGATCTGGCCTTCGTTGAAAACCGAGAGGGGATCGCCGGGCTGACCGCGTGACATCTTGAACAGCGGCTCTTCCAGCCGGACTTGCTTGCCGTTGATGGTGCGATAGCGCAGGAGCATGGGCGTGGCGCATTGGGTTTCACCGGGCGCGGGCACACAGGCCCGTTCAGTCAGACCCAGTTGCGCGCGGGCGATCTCGCCCAGGCGGTAGAGGACCCCCATGGTGCTGCGCGGAACAATGGTGATGCTGGTTGCCGAGCGCGGCAGCTGCGCGAGCGGCACCATGCCATTTGGTGCACTTCTGCAACGGCGCGCCCGCATCAGCTTGGTGACCAGGCCACGCAGTTCACCATCGGCCGGCCGCGCCGCCGCCGGCGGATCGAAGCAAAAGGTCAGGTTGGGTGGCTTGATGCGCACGGCCAGTTTGTTGTTGCCGGTGTCAACGAGTTCGAGACCAGCGCCTTACAACCCGGCGACGCTGTCGAACGGCAAGGGGGGACCCTGCTCGGTGGAGGAGAACTCCGTCGTCAATCCGGCATCCTGCAATTCGGGCGTCAGGTCCTGGAACCTTTGGAATCCGGCGCCGAAGCCGTTGCTGGAGAACGAGGTCGGCTTGCCCTCAATGGTGATGATGACCGTGGAGACAAGCAGGCTGAACAGCAAGTTCAACGGCCGGCCCTGTTGCATGTACGAGGCGATGGTCTGCAGGGCGATCGGGCTCATGATGCCGCTGTAGAATTCCTTGGTATTGAGCGTGGCGACGTTGAAGGTCGGTCCGCTGGTGATCGAGGCGTTACGGCTTGCGCAAAGCTTGGTGCGGCCTGGGCCAGCCCAAATGCGACTACGCAGATGGTCGGACCAACGGTTTTTGCAAGTTCATAGTTGTTCCTGCATGATTTTGGGTCAGCTCTGCAATTTAGTACGATTTCGATATTTTGGCGAAAATGCACTGTGTAACAAATCTTGTAGCTGCGGCGTAAGAAGGCGCCAGATGGGTGATGCCGGTGCGGGAGAGATGAGGCCGGCGGCAGCCGCCGCGGCTTTCCGCTAGCAAAGGCTGAGATGCTTCACGAATAAAATTTTTTTGGTTCTTTCTTGCAAAAAAGAACACGCTTGCTTCCTGCCACTGGTCCGTGCGGGGCTCAGCCCGGTTGCAGGAACAGATGCAACACCACGCTGCCGGCCGCGCAGATCGCCAAGGTGGCCATCACGCCAAGCTTGAGGCGCAGCAGCGCGATCGCGGCGACGCAGGCCAGGGCAGCTGCCCAGGGGTCGATGCTGGCCAGCACTGGTGCGTCGAAGCCGATGCCCCAGGCGCGCACCGGGACCGTGCTGCGAAACAGCACGTGCAGCGCGAACCACACCGCGAGGTTGGCGATCACGCCGACCACCGCCGCGGTCACGGCCGCAAGCGCGCCGGACAGCGCGCGGTTGCTGTGTAGCGTCTCGATCCAGGGCGCACCGAGGAAGACGAACACGAAACAGGGGGCGAAGGTGACCCACAAGGTCAGCGCCGATGCCGCGACCCCGCCGCTGACGCCGAAGGCGTGAAATCCGGCGAGGAAGCCGACGAACTGGAGCACCAGGATCAGCGGCCCGGGCGTGGTTTCTGCCAGACCCAGCCCGCTGAGCATCTCGGCGGCGGAGAGCCAGTGGTAGAACTGCACCGCATCCTGCGCGACATAGGCCAGGACGGCGTAGGCGCCGCCGATGGTGACCACCGCCATTTTAGAAAAGAACCAGGCGACATCGGCATACACACCGCCGCCGGGCAGCAGCAGCGCTACCGGCACCAGCCAGGTGATCAGGCTGCACAGGCCGGCTAAGCGCGCGCTGCGCGCCATCCGCCCGGCACGCTGGGGGTCGGCCAGCAGCACGGCATCAAGGGCGGCCATCGGCCCGTCCTTGGCCTTGCCATGCGATCCGCCGGCGAAATGGCCGGGCAGGACGAAGCCGACACAACCCGCGGCCAGCACCACCGCCGGAAACGGCACGCCGAACATAAACAGCGCCGCGAACGCCGCCGCCGCCAGCAGCCAGGGCAGTCGCCCCTTCAGCGCCCGCCGACCGATGCGCAGCAGTGCCTCGACCACCATCACCAGCACCGCGCTCTTCAGTCCGAAGAACAACGCCGCGATCAACGGCACATCGCCCAGCACGGCATAGATCACCGACAGCGCCAGCATCACCAGCGCCCCGGGGATGACGAACAGCAGGCCGGCGGCAAACCCGCCCTTCGGCCCATGCATCAGCCAGCCGAGATAGGTCGCCAGTTGCTGCGCCTCCGGCCCCGGCAGGAAGGTGCAGAAATTCAGCGCGTGCAGGAAGCGCCGGTCGCTGACCCAGTTGCGCTCGTCGACGATCTCGCGATGCATCAGCGCGATCTGTCCGGCCGGGCCGCCGAACGACAGGCACCCGATCTTTGCCCATACCCGGAACGCCTCGCCGAAGCTTGGCAGACGCGGTACGTCAGTCATGCCGGCAGATCCAGACTGTGGCGCGGCGCGTGCCAGTTGGCGGCGGCGGCTTCGGCGCGGGCGATGTCCTCGGCGAGGTAAAGCCGCTCGGCGGCCAGTTGCCGCGCCGCGGCGCCGATCGCGGCGACATATCCGGCGGCATCGCCGTAGCGTGCCTCTACGCTGGCCCTGGGGTCGCCGGTCATCGCACGCTCCTCCTCGGTCTCCGGCAGGGGCAGGGTCGAGCCGGTGAACTCATGCATCGCGCCATGGCCCAGGCCGCGCGCCCGCACGTTCCAGCCGGCATAGGTCGCCAAGGGGGCCGCGACCATCGGTGCACGCACCCCGCCAAGCTCGTTGCCGTCGGCGTCCACCGCCGGCACCAGCACGGCGTAGGCGCGCGACGGATCGGGCACCGGCGTATCGCCGGAGAAATCCACCACGCACAGGCCGCTGGGCCCCGACGGCACGGCGGCGGCGGGGATCGCCGGGAACTGGCCGCGCCAGGTGGGGTAGTCGACCAGCGTGCCCTCGGCGCGTGTCGGTACCCGGCTTGGCGGCGGCGCGACACCGTCGCTGACCCAGGCATCCATCGCATCGAGCACGCCGCGGAACAGCGCCGAGGTCGCCACCACATTTTCGAGGTTCTGGCACACGCCGCGCCCCGGCGCGCCCATCAGCGGGCTGGCCGCGTGCTGGCTGCCCGACCACAGATAGCCGCGCGCGTTGGCGGGAAATGGCAGGTCCTGGCCGTCGGTGGTGATGTGCACCAGCGCGCCCCGGCGCTGCCAGTATTCGGTCGAGGTCTGGGTGTGGATCAGCTTGGGGTCGGTCTGCGGCCGCTTCAGGATGGCGTCGCGCGCCCCGGTCAGGTGATCGGTGCTTTCGGCATAGGCGAACGGGAACGCGTCGGAGGGGTTGAGGTGGTCCTCGTATTGCTGCCCGGCCGGCACGGTCAGGTTGGCGAAGCGGCGCATATCCATCCGCCCGGCGCCGGAGACATGCGGCAGCAGGCCGTCGAACACCTGCCTGCCATCAGGCGTGGCGTTGTAGCCGTGATAGATGAAGTCACGAATTGCGCGGCCGGTCTGCGAGCGGCCCCAGCCATAGGCGCGTTCGACCCCGGCTATCGGGCTGGCCGCATCGAAGCGCAGGAAAGCGACGAGGTCACGCACCGCGGCATGGCCGAGGCCGAGCACCAGGGGAGCTTCGCCCTCGTAGGTCAGTTCGTAGATCCAGCCCGGCCGGAACCCATCACGCAGCAGGACGCTTTGATCGCACGGCACCTCCGCCCGGTCCGTCCCCTGCGCATCCAGCCCGACCCCGCCTTGCATCCGGGCAAACGCCCAGGCCTCCGGCGCGATCGCCTCGGGTGCGCTATACGGGTAGCGCCGCCGCACCAGCCGCGCCTTGCTTGTATCCAGCGATACCGCGCGGTGGCTGCGCGTGCTCGCCCAACCCGACAATGGCTGACAGAATAGACCGGGCTTGCCGACGATCTCGGTGCGCACCGTGCCGCGCACGGGCACGCTCGGCAGGTCCAGCAGCAGGCGGCCATCGCCCGGCAGCAGATCGCCCTGCCAGGCGCCGAACACCACGCTGTAGCCGCGGCGGAACAGGTAGCCGTTGCCGGCATGCGCTAGGGTCAGCGGCGCGTTGCTGCCGGGGGCGTCGCAGAAATACTGCACCGCGCGGAGATTGCCGCGATTGCCCCAGTCGAAGAACAGCCGCCGGTTGCCGCCCGATACCGGTGCGAGAATTATGACATCGCCGCTGAACCGCACGAGGCCGTCGGCATCGCGCGCGGCCAGTTGCAGATCGGCAATCGGCGCATTGGCTGGGCTCAGCGGATCGACAGCGTAATGCGCGCGCGCGGTGATCGCCTCATAGGCGCCGCCGCCGGGGAACACCGTGCCGCCGGCAAACGGCACCCGCCGCAGAATTTCCAGTTCCATCGTCCCGACTCCCCCGTGCCCCCAGCAAGCCTAGGGTCAATCGCCGGGCGATAGAAGCTCTGCCGGTCGCCACCTTGAACCGCTTGCGGTTTTGCGCCGATGATGCGGCACGGGAAGAACGGACATGTCCATGCAACAGATCCAGATAGGCGATGTCACCATCGCCAGCATCATAGAACGCGAAGGCCACTGGCGCGCGCCAGAAACCATGTTCCCGAACTACGATCCGGTGATCGGCGCC
>CAIRTN010000375.1 GCA_903881515.1 uncultured Rhodospirillales bacterium
CCTGCACGCCCTGGCGGCCAGCAGCCGCAAGCGGGGCCTGGACGAGGTGGACCTGAGCCTGCTCACCGACGGCCTGGAGGCGGAGCGGGAGCAGGGCATCACCATCGATGTCGCCTATCGCTATTTCGAAAGCGGCGGCCGGCGTTTCATTCTCGCCGACACCCCCGGCCATGAGCAGTACACCCGCAACATGGTCACCGGCGCCTCCACCGCCGATATCGCCGTGCTGCTGGTCGACGCCCGCAAGGGCCTGCTGCAGCAGACCAGGCGGCATGCCGCCATCGCCTCGATGCTGGGCATCCGCCAAGTGCTGCTGGCGGTGAACAAGATGGATCTGGTCGGCTATGACCGCGCGGTGTTCAGCGCCATCGCCGATGCGTTCGCCGCGTTTGCGGTTCGCCTGGGCGGGATCGCGGTGACCGCGATTCCGGTCTGTGCGGTCGCCGGCGACAATGTGATCGCCCGTAGCGCGAACATGGGCTGGTATCGTGGCCCGACCTTGCTGGCCGCCCTGGAAAACGCCGATCCGCGCACCGCGCCGGAGGAGGCGCCGTTTCGCATGCCGGTGCAGTACGTCACCCGGCCGAACTCGGAGTTCCGCGGCTTTGCTGGCACCGTTGTCGCCGGCAGCGTGACCCCGGGAACCCGGATTACCAACGTCTCCTCGCGCGTCAGCTCCACAGTGGCCCGGATTGTCACCATGGATGGCGACCTGCCGGTGGCGCGGCCGGGCATGCCGGTCACTTTGGTGCTGGATGACGAGATCGACGTCTCCCGCGGCGATATCCTCGCCGCCACCCCGCTGCCGTCGACTGCGGATCGTATTGTCGCCAACATCGCCTGGTTCGGCGAGACGGCGTTGTTTCGTGGCCGATCCTACCTGCTGGCCTGTGGCCCCGCGCTTCGGATCGCCACGGTGAGCCGCATCCAGCACGCGCTGGATGTCGACACGCTGGAGGACCAGCAGAGCGAGGAACTCAAGTTCAACGAGATCGGCACCGTCAGCCTGTCGCTCTCCGCGCCCATGCCGTTTGTGCGTTATGCCGAGAAGGCCGCGCTGGGCGGCTTCATCCTGATCGACCGCGTCAGCCGCGACACGGTCGGTGCCGGCATGATCGTCTCGGGCGGCAGTGCGAGCCCCGATCTGCACTGGCACAGCCAGGACGTCGACAAAACGGCCCGGGCTGCGATCAAGAACCAGCGTCCGGCAGTGCTGTGGTTCACCGGGCTGTCCGGCGCCGGCAAGTCCACCATCGCCAACATGGTCGAACGCCGGCTGCATGACCTGGGGCACCACACCATCATTCTTGACGGCGACAATGTGCGCCACGGCCTGAACCGCGACCTTGGTTTCTCCGCGGCCGATCGGGTGGAAAACATCCGCCGGGTCGCCGAGGTGAGCCGGCTGTTCGTCGAGGCGGGGTTGATCGTGCTGGTCTCGTTCATCTCGCCGTACCGCACCGAACGGATGCTGGCGCGCGAGCGCGTGGCCGAGGGCGAGTTCCTGGAGATCTTCGTCGACACACCGGTCGACGAATGCCGCCGCCGCGATCCGAAGGGGCTGTACGCCAAGGCCGATGCCGGCCAGTTGCGCAACTTCACGGGCGTCGACGCGCCGTATGAGGCGCCGGAGGATCCGGAAATCCGGCTGCGCACGCTGGGCACCGCGCCCGAGGCGCTGGCGGAAACCGTGGTCGAGGAAATCCGCAAACGCGGGCTGATCGGCTGACTTCCGCACCCAGTGCGGCCGGTCTATCGTCCGCAGATCGCCGTATGAGGGAGAACGCAGCATGGAACTGGCACGCGCACGCGCCGCACGCATCAAGCCGCGCACCGGGGGCCAGGTGCTCGCCGATGCGCTGGTGGCGCAGGGCATCGAACATGTCTTCGCGGTGCCGGGCGAAAGCTATCTCGACGTGCTGGACGGCATGTATGCGGTGCGCAAGAAGCTGAACCTCACGACCTGCAGGTTCGAGGCTGGCGCGGTCAACATGGCCGAGGCTTATGGCAAGCTGACCGGCCGGCCTGCCGCAGCCTTCGTTACCCGCGGTCCCGGCGCCTGCCATGGCGCGATCGGCGTGCATGTGGCGATGCAGGACAGCACGCCGATGCTGCTGTTCGTCGGCCAGATCCCATTCAATGAAACCGATCGCGACACCTTCCAAGAGGTCGACTACCGCCGGATGTTCCAGCCGCTGGCGAAATGGGTGACGCAGATCGACGACGCCGCACGCATCCCTGAACTGGTCGCACACGCCGTCGATGTCGCGACCTCCGGCCGGCCGGGCCCGGTGGTGATCGCGCTGTCGGAGGAGATGCAGAAGCATATCGTCTCGGTGCCCGATATCGGCCGTGCCGATGTGGTGCTGCCGAACCCCGATGCGGACGCGATCGCGCGGATGCAGAAGATGCTGAGCCAGGCAAAGAAGCCGCTGGCCATCCTGGGCGGTACCGGCTGGTCGGCCGAGGGACGGGCGGCGATCCAGGCGTTTCTGGCGGCCTGGAGCCTGCCGGTGGCCTGCGGCTTTCGCCGCCAGGCGGTCTGCGATGGCACGCGGGACAATTTCGTCGGCGATCTCGGCGTCGGTTCCGACCCGGCGCTGGTGAACAAAACCAAGGAGGCCGACCTGATCCTGGCGATCGGCACCCGCCTGGGCGAGCCGGTGACCCAGGGCTACACCCTGTTCGAGCCGGCGGGCGGTACGCCGATCATCCATGTCTATCCCGACGCGGCTGAGATCGGCCGGGTGTTCCGCCCGGCGCTGGGTATTGTCACCGACGTCAATCGCTTCGCGTTGGCGGTGGGCGGGCTGAAGCCGAAAGCAGTGGGCTGGAGCGCCTGGACCCGCGAGTTGCGCGGCCTGCGCGAGGCCGGCCGGGCGGTGCCGAACTATCCCGACGCGCTCAATCTGGCGCAGGTGATGCGGGAACTTGAAAGCCTGATGGAGGCCGATGCGATCCTGACGACGGATGCCGGCAATTTTGCCACATGGCCGGCGCGCTTCATCAATTTCAACGAGGATCAGCGCTTCATCGGCCCGACCAACGGCGCCATGGGCTACGGCGTGCCGGCGGCAATCGGCGCGAAGATCACCCATCCCGACCGCCAGGTGCTGTGCTTCGTCGGCGATGGGGGCTTCCTGATGACCGGCCAGGAGATCGCCACCGCGTTCCATCACGGCGTCGCGCCGATCATCCTGCTGTTCAACAACCAGATGTACGGCACGATCCGGATGTACCAGGAGCGGACTTATCCTGGCCGGGTCTCCGGCACCGCGCTGACCAACCCGGATTTTGCCAAATTCATCGAAAGCTTCGGCGGGCATGGCGAGGTGGTGGAAACCACCGACGAATTCGCCCCGGCATTCCGCCGCGCGGTGCAGAGTGGCAAGCCGGCGCTGATCGAACTGCGAATGAGCCCGGAGCGGATCACCTCACGCACGACGATTGCCGAACTGCGCGCCGCCGGCGGCAAGGCCCCTGCGAAGGCCAAGCGCGCCACACCGGCGAAGCGCCCGAAGCCGTCGTCCAGGGCTGCGAAGAAGCGGTAGCCGCTACCAGTAGCGGCCGGTCATCATCGCGAGTCGGGAGATCGACAGCACTACGGCGATGGTGAGCACCACGGCGAGCATGACCCTTGGTGCAAGCCCGCTTTCGTCCAGATGCTCGGCCAGCATTTTCAGCCGTATGCTGAAGGGCGGGCGATGTTCCATATCGCGGGCAATGTCTACCAGGCGAGGCCCGCCTCGGGTGTTGCCGAACAGCCGACCGAAAAGGCCGCGCTTTGCCTCCTGGACCGGTGCGTCGGCGCCACGCATGCTGGCGACGATCAGGCCTGCACGCGGCGGTGCGGGCGGCCGGGCAGGCGACGGAGCGGGACGGTTGGGGAAGGGAGCCTGGAGGCGGGCCTTGACCAACATGTCGGCGGTCGGAAAGCGACGTACCATCATGGCTGATGTCCTGTTGGGCATCAATAAAATGATGCACTGAAGTACGCGCATAAGATACACGTACGCATGCGCAATTCAAATTTTATGTGATCTCGGGCCCGCCAGCCGAAGGTTAGCGACGTCCGAAAAAAATTCGTAAACCTTTATTCTAAAAGAGAAATTTACGCGGTCTTGGAGGCTCTGGGTCTCAAGATGGAGTCAATTCAGCAAAAAACGCAGGGAATGCGTGTGATCACACAAGCCACATATCCAGGCTCAACCGGCATAGGCGGCACGTTCATAGGCAAACAGGGTCTCGATCACCTGCAGATCGGCAAACGGCAGCATCTGTGTGGCGACGACGCCCGCGAGTCCGCGCGTGGGGTCCAGCCAGTAATAGGTGTTTGCCGACCCCGCCCAGCACAGCCCGCCAGGTGAGCGGCCGGAAGCCGATGTTTCCAGGTTCATCAGGAAGCCCAGGCCCCAACCGGTTGGCTGGCCGGGGAAGAAATCTGCGTCGAACGACATGGTCGGCATGGCGGTGCGCAACTGGCCGGCGCGCAGCGGGGCGACCTGATTTCGGATCATCTCGGCCCAGCTTTCCGGCCGGATCAGGCCGACGCCCCGGTTCAACAGCGCGCGCAGGAAGGTCAGGTAGTCCGGCACCGAGGATACCAGGCCGCCGCCACCGCCGGCATAGCCCTGGCCATCGCCGAACGCCGCCGGCCCGTGCGCCGCGAAGTCGCCATTGGCGCGGCGATGCACTGAGACCATGCGGGATTTTTGCTCCCGACTGAGCAGGAAGCCGGTATCGGCCATTCCGAGCGGGCCGGTAATGCTGTCACGCAACAGATCGGTCAGGCTGCGGCCCTCGGACTGTTCCAGTACCCTGCCTAATACGTCGGTGCCGATGGAATAGTTCCAGCGTGTGCCGGGATCGAACAGCAGCGGGGTCTTCGCCAGTTCCGCATCGCTGATCGGGCGGCGGGCGATCTCCAGAGCCGCGTTGGCGCGCAGGATTTCCGGGTTCCAGGTGTCGTAGCCATATCCCGCGGTGTGAGTCAGCAGATGGCGCGCGGTGATCGGGCGGGCGGCGGGGCGCAGGATGGCGGCGCCACGGTCATCGAAGCCTTCGAGCACCTTCGGTGCGGCGATGGCGGGGAAATAATCGCCGGCAGGAGCATCGAGTGCCAGACGGCCGCGCTCGACGGCCTGCATCGTCGCCACCGAGGTGATCGCCTTGGTCATCGAAGCGATCCAGAACAGCGTATCCGGCTGCATCGCGGCGCCGCTGGCGGTGTCGCGCAGGCCATGCGCCGACAAATGGCGGATGCCGTTCGCATCGGTGATGCCAGCGACGACGCCAGGCACGGCGCCGTCGGCGACCGCCTGCCCGAGAACCCTATCCAACGCAGTGCTGTTCACCTGATCCGTCCTTAATTTTGCCGGCGCAATTCAGCATCTGAAGGTTAAACGTGCAACGGTGGGGTTTTTTCCCACAAGACAATCTGCTATGACATCGGTATGCCGCCGAACCCACCATCGTCTGACCTGCTGCTGCGTGCGACGCGGCGGATGCTGCGCCCGCTGGTACGACTGTTGATGCGCGGCGGGGTGACGTTTCCGGTGGTCGCCGAGATGTTGCGTGGGCTTTATGTCGATGTTGCGCAACACGATGTGCTGACCGAGCCGAAGTCCCGCACCGATAGCCGGATCGCGGTACTGACCGGGGTGCATCGCAAGGAACTGCGCAGACTGCGGGAGGGCGAACAGGAGGCCGAGCCGCCGCCGGCGAAGCTGACGCTGGGCAGTCTGCTGGTGGCGCGTTGGCTGACTACCGAGCCTTGGGTGGAGGCGCCCGGCGTGCCGAAGCGGCTGCCACGTTCGGCGTCGGACTATTCGTTCGAGGCGTTGGTGGCCTCGGTGACGCGCGATGTGCGGCCGCGGGCGGTGCTGGAGGAGTGGCTGGCGCAGAATGTGGTCGAGGTCGATGCCGAGGACCGCATCGTGCTGCGCGACGCTGCCTATCTGCCGCAGGCCGGGCAGGAAGAGCAGTTGTTCTATTTCGCGCGCAACCTGCATGACCATATCGCCGCGGCTGCGGCCAATGTCATTGCCGCGCCGGCGCCGTTTTTGGATCGCAGTGTGCATTACGACGGGCTGAGCCCGGAGGCGGCGGCGACGCTGGAGGCCGAGGCGCGGGTGGCGGCGGTTCGGCTGCTGGTGGAGTTGAATACGCGGGCGATGCAGTTAGCGGTCGACACGGCGGCGTCCGGTGCGACGCGGCGGGTCAATCTTGGCGTCTATCTGTTTGCCGAGGACGAGGCAAAGGAGCCGCCGGCATGAGCGATCGCCGGCGTGTTGGTCTGGCCGTGGCGTTCAGTGTGCTGGCATGGGCGCTGGCTGGCAGCGTGGTTTCAGCGCAGACGCCGCCGGCCTGTAGCGCGCGCGCCGATGGCGGGCCGTCGGTGGTGGATCGTGGCATTGGCGGCACGGGGGCGCTGGCCGATCGGGGGATCGGGGGTACCGGGGCGCCGGTGAGCCTGGTGGGGTTGCGGGGCCGGATTACTGGGTTTGGTAGCGTGTGTGTGAACGGGGTTGAGGTTGAGTTGCCGGCCGATGTGCGGGTGATGCTGGATGGCCGGCCGGCGGGCGTTGGGGAGTTGCGGGTGGGCTTTGTGGCCGCGATGGCGACCGAGGCGGCGGCGGATGGCGGGGTGCTGACCCGGATGGTTTCCGTGGGCCATGAGGTGATCGGGCCGGTGGAGCAAACGGGCGCGCGCATGGTGGTGGCTGGCCAGACTGTTACGGTTGGGGCTGGAACGGCCGTGGCCGAGGGGATCGGGCGGGGGGACTGGTTGGCGGTGAGCGGGCTGCGCGGCCCCGGCGGGGCGATCTTTGCTAGCCGCATCGACCGGGCGCCGGCCGGGCGGGTCTTGGTGTCTGGCGATGCGGTTCGGGTCGGGGGTGGATTGCGGATTGGTGGCCTTGCATTGCAGGGGGCTGAGCTTGCGCTGGCCGGGCGGCGGGTGGTGGCTGAGGGGGTTTATGGCGGGGCGTTCATGCGGGTGGATCGCATGCTGACGGTGAACGCCCTGAGCGGGGCCATTGCCGGGCACTTCGTGCTGGAGGCGATGGCGAACCGTGACGGGAGCGTGCTGCGGACCGGTGAGGGGCTGACGTTGCCGATCGCGGCGGGGGTTGCGGTTGAGCTGAGCGACGATCAGCCGGTGCTGTTGATGCTGGCGGTCAGCCGGGACGGTGCGGTGACCGTTGAGTCGGCGCGCGAAGCCGGTCGGGAAGCCGGGGCGGCGGCCGGGCATGTGGACGTTGCCCCGGCGCATGCGGCGGGCGGCAAGGCGGCGGGGGCGGACAAGCAGGCTGGAGGCGGCCCCAAGGAAGCCGGCGGCGCTGGTGGGGGCCATGGCCCCACCAGGTAAGCGTCGGGCTTAGCGCCCGACCGCGTAGCCCTGCATGCCGCGGGGATTGGCGCCGGCGAACATCTGACCGTCTGGCTCGATGCGGGCGCCGGAGAGGCGGCCTTCGGTCCAGTCGCCGCCGAGTTCGGCGAGGTGGCCGCGGGCCTGTAGGGCTGCGAGCACCTCTGCGCCAAAGCGGCCTTCCAGCACCAGCTTGCCCGGGCGGGCGACGCGGGGCCAGAAGCTCGACGGGAAATGCTCGGTGTGGAAGCTGGGGGCGTCGATCGCTTCCTGGATGCCCATGCCGTAATGCACCATGCGCAGGAACATGATGGTCTGCCACTGGTCCTGTTGATCGCCGCCGGGGGTGCCGAAGGACAGCCAGGGCTTGCCGCCGCGCAAAGCCATGCTGGGCGAGAGCGTGGTGCGCGGGCGCTTGCGGGGGGCGACGGAGTTGGCGTGGCCGGGGGTGGTCCAGAACATCTGGCCGCGCGTCGAAAGCGGGAAGCCGAGTTCGGGGATCACCGGGGAGGATTGCAGCCAGCCGCCCGAGGGGGTGGCGCTGACCATGTTGCCCCATTTGTCGATGATA
>CAIRTN010000376.1 GCA_903881515.1 uncultured Rhodospirillales bacterium
AGGCCCAGGACGCCGCAGACCGCCTTGTCGAAATCCCAGAAATAGCGGACGCCCACGGCGGCGTTAGCCAAGCCCCGCTGCGCTTGGTCGTTGGGGTCCACGCTGACGCCGAAGAAGGCCGCATCGGCATCGTTGAACAGGTCCCGGCGCGCCATCGCCGCCTCGTGCGCCTGCGCTGACGGCTCGTACCCCAGAGTGCCGAACACCAGCAGCACCAGCCATCGTCCCGCCGCCACCTGGATCGAATAGGCGGGGACTCCATCCGTCTGCGCGGTGAAGAAGGGCATGGGCTCGCCGAACCCCAGGGGTGTTGCTGTGCGCGTCGCAGCCATGCTCCCCGATCTACATCGACTCGCATGTCGGCGGCAGGCGCATAACAGCTCGCCTCACTTGACACTCCGGCGCAGTCCATAGCCCCCTGCCGTCCAGCGCTTGCAACGTCCGATCAGAAGGCGACCTGCTGTGAAAACCCGATCCCTGTTGCCGATGGCGCTGTGCGCCGGTCTGTCGGTCCTGCCGTTCGCGGCCCCCGCCAGCTGCGCCGACGCGCCCGCCGCCTTCCCCTTCGTTGACGCCCACGTGCACATGGACGACACTGATCCCGGTCCTTCCGTGGCTCTGCTGATCCGGTCGATGGACGCGCGTCACGAAGTCCACGCGGTGATCCAGACCATGCCCTACGGCGCCGGCAATCCGGAGGCCTGGGACATCGAAAAGGTCCAGGCGGCGGTTAAGGCCCAGGCAGGGCGGATCGCGCTGATGGGCGGCGGCGGAACGCTCAATCCCATGCTGGTGGAGGCGTGGCGCACCGGCGACTCCGGTCCCCAGGCGCAAGCCCGGCTGCGGGCGCGGGCCGAGGCGATCCTGCGTCAGGGCGCCGCCGGCTTCGGCGAGCTGTCCAACGAGCACTTCGTCCTGCCGGGGCCCGGCATCAAGGACTACGAATACTATCCGGCGAATTCACCCCTGATGCTGCTGCTGGCCGACATCGCCGCCGAGCACAACGTGCCGATCGACCTGCATATGGAGGCAGTCCCCGCCGACATGCCCTCCGGTCTGCCGGCGCCCAATGCGCCCACGCTGCATGCCAACTTCGCGGCGCTGGAGGCCCTGCTGGCTCACAACCCCCGCGCCAAGATCGTCTGGGCCCACGCGGGCTCGGACAATACCGGCCTGCGCACGCCGGACCGGATGCGGCCGCTGCTGAAGGCCCACCCAAACCTTTACATGGAAATCAAGTTCGACCCCGGCGCGCCGGGCAAGAACCCGCCGCTGGGCGCCGACGGCAAGCTGCTGCCGCAGTGGCTGTCGCTGTTCTCCGACTTCCCCGACCGCTTCATCCTGGGCACCGACCAGCACTATGACGCTGCGGCGGCGGCCGCCGCGACGCGGATCAAGGCCGGCGTGGCCCTGCTGGCCCAGCTGCCCGAGCCCCTGCGCCACCGGATCGCGGTGGAGAACCCCGAGCGGATCTACAATCTGAAGCCCTGACCGCTACTTGCAGCTTTCGATCTCGTCGAACAGGCGGTTTGAGAGGTTGATCTCCGCCGCCTTCAGGCGGTGCTGCTGGCCCTTTTCCAGGGTGTATTTGATGCGGTAGCCGTCGGCGCGCATCTGGTCGG
>CAIRTN010000377.1 GCA_903881515.1 uncultured Rhodospirillales bacterium
GCCCGCGCCGCCAGCGCATCCGCCTCGGCCAACGTGGCCGCGATCGGCTTTTCGATCAGCACATGCTTGCCTGCCACCAGCGCCGCGTCCGCCAGCGCGAAATGCGCCTCCGCCGGTGCGGCCACCACAATCGCATCCGACGCCGCCAGCAGCGCCTCCCACCCCAGCGCGACGCTGCCGACCTCCCGTGCCACCACCGCGGCGCGCGCGGCATCTGGATCATAGATCCCCGCCAGCACCGCCCGTTTCGAGCCGGCAATTTTCAGGGCATGGAACCGGCCGAAATGACCAGCCCCGGCGAGACCGATACGGAGCGTTTGCATGGACATAAGCCGAGCAAGACGTACCCCGCGACGGAAGGCAAGTGCGCCGACGGGTTGCGCTTGCCCGGCGAGTGGTCTAACGCCCATCCCGCCGCCCACTCCGGAGTAGCCTGACCGCGATGATGTATTTCAGCCGCCTGAAGACCTGGATGGTCATTGGGGCCTGCCTGCTGGGCGTGCTGTTCAGCGTGCCCAACCTGGTCCCCGCCCCCGGTGATTTCGCGCTGTGGCGCACGATCCACCTCGGCCTCGATCTGCGCGGCGGGTCCTACCTGCTGCTCGAGGTCGATATGGCCGCGGTGATCAAGGAGCGGTTGGAAAGCCTGGGCGACAGCGCCCGCTCCACCCTTCGCCGCGCCGGCGTGAATCAGTTCGTCGTCTCCACCCAGCCGGCACAGAACCGGCTGATGGTGCGCCTGGGTGACCAGACCAACCAGGACAAGGCGCTGGCCGCCCTGCGCGAACTCGCCACCGTCAGCACCACCCTGCCCGGTGCCCGCCCCGATCTGGACGTCAGCGTCACCCCGGAAGGCCCGATCTCGGTCGTGCTCTCCCCGGTCGCGCTGAAAGAGCGTGCCGGCAATGCCGTGCAGCAGTCGATCGAAATCGTCCGCCGCCGCATCGACGAAACCGGCGTGGTCGACCCGCAGATCACCCGCCAGGGCGAAAGCC
The DNA here is from genome assembly GCA_903881515.1 of uncultured Rhodospirillales bacterium. Taxonomy (GTDB): domain Bacteria; phylum Pseudomonadota; class Alphaproteobacteria; order Acetobacterales; family Acetobacteraceae; genus CAIRTN01. The sequence continues at coordinate 996 of CAIRTN010000377.1, forward strand.
GCATCGTGGTGCAGCTGCCCGGCGTGGAAGATCCCAACCGGATCAAGCAGTTGCTGGGCAAAACCGCCCGCATGACCTTCCGCCTCACCGATGAGACCGCCAACCCCAGCAACCCCACCGCCCCCCCGGGCGTGGAATTCCTGGCGATGGAAGGCCGCGGTGGCGGCAAGATCGCCGTGCGCCGCCGGGTCGAGGTCGATGGCGCCACCCTCACCGACGCCCGCGCCGGACAGAACAACCAGACCGGCGAATGGGTGGTGAACTTCACCTTCAATTCCGAAGGCACCCGCCGCTTCGCCGAGATCAGCCGCAACAATGTCGGCCACCCCTTCGCCATCGTGCTCGACGACAAGGTGATCTCCGCCCCCGTCATCCGCGAAGCGATCACCGGCGGCCGCGGTCAGATCAGCGGCAGCTTCGATGCCCGCTCCGCCACCGACCTCGCCGTGCTGCTGCGCGCTGGCGCCCTGCCCGCGCCGCTCACGGTGGTCGAGGAACGCAGCGTCGGCCCTGAACTGGGTGCGGACGCCATCCGCGCCGGCGGCATCGCGCTGGCCTGCGGCTTCCTCCTCGTCATGGTCTACATGGCCTTCTTCTACGGCCTGTTTGGCTGGTTCGCGAACCTCGCTTTGCTCGCCAACCTGTTCCTGATGACCGCCATCCTGTCGCTGATGGAAGCCACCCTCACTTTGCCCGGCATGGCCGGCATCCTGCTGACCCTCGGCATGGCGGTGGACTACAACATCCTGATCAACGAGCGCATCCGCGAGGAAAGCCATAACGGCCGCACGCCCCTGAACGCGATGGAGGCGGGCTTCCAGCGCGCCTATTCCACGATCATCGACAGCTCCGCCACCGCTTTCCTCGCCCACGTCATGCTGTTCGCCTTCGGTGCCGGCCCGGTGCGCGGCTTCGCCGTCACCATCACCGTCGGCATCGTCACCAGCCTGTTCACCGCCACCATGCTGGCACGCCTGTGCATGGTCCGCTGGTACGCCGCCCAGCGCCCCTCCGTGTTGCCGGTATAGGAGAGGCGCAGATGTTCATTCGCCCGATGTTCCGCCTCGTCAAAGACGGCACCCGCATCAACTTCATGAACGGCCGCTTCGCCGGGCTGATCGTCTCGGCGATCCTGTCCACGGCGTCGATCGTGCTGTTCTTCACCCCGGGCCTCACCCTGGGCATCGACTTCAAGGGCGGCATCGTCATCGAGGCCCGCACCCCAGAGCCCGCCGACATCGCCAAGATCCGTACCGCGATCGCCGCCCAGGGCGTGCGCGAGGCCGGCGTGCAACGCTTCGGCGAGGTTAACTCGGTGGCGATCCGGCTCGATGCCCCGCCGACCGAAGCCGCCACCCAGCAACTCGTCGGCCGCGTCCGCGCCGCCCTTGAGGCCGCCCAACCCGGCACCCGTCTCGTGCGCACCGACGCCGTCGGCGCCTCGGTGTCCTCCGAGCTGTTCCACGACGGCATGATGGCCCTCGGCCTCAGCCTGCTGATGATCCTGGTCTATATCTGGTTCCGCTTCGAATGGCAGTTCGCCGTCGGCGCCGTGGTCACCCTGGTCCTCGATCTGACCAAGGCGATCGGCTTCCTGGTGCTCACCCACCTCGAATTCGACCTGGTGATGGTCGGCGCGATCCTGACCATCCTGGGCTACTCCACCAACGACAAGGTCGTGGTCTACGACCGCATGCGCGAAAACCTGCGCAAGTACAAATCGATGCCGCTGCGCGAACTGATCGACCTCAGCATCAACGAGACGCTGAACCGAACCCTCGGCACCTCGATGACGGTGTTCCTCGCCAGCCTGCCGCTGGCGCTGTTCGGCGGCACCAGCCTGTCGGCCTTCGCCTGGTGCATGCTGTTCGGCATCGTCGTCGGCACGTCGTCGTCGATCTTTATCGCAGCCCCCATCCTGCTGTTCCTGGGCGAGCACCGGCTGCGGCGCGATGCGGTGGCGCCGGAGGCGGCTAAGCCGGTCAAGCAGTAAGCAAGGCCAGCAGTCCCTTTTTTGCAAAAAAGGGACCCAAAAAACCTCC
>CAIRTN010000378.1 GCA_903881515.1 uncultured Rhodospirillales bacterium
ATGGCTTCGGACACAGCTCCGCCGGCGTGCCGCACACGGGCGACGAGGGTTTTGAGGTGGCCAGACGCGATGAGGGCCAGGGGCATTATAACCATCTATGGTGTTTTAACTAACTTATGTACCGATGGAAAGAGGAAAATGCGGGGTGGGGGTATTTTTTTGGAGTGCGTGCGTCGGCACGGAAAAACGTGGATCCTTCGCAAGAGCGACAGCGAAGCCGCTGCGCCGAGCTCAGGTTGACCGGGTGGTGGGGATAAGCGCGTGGGGAGAGGTGGTGGGGTGCGGTAGGGCACCCCACCCTACAATATTGATATGATGCGTTTTTTGGGTCCCTTTTTTTCAAAAAAGGGACTGCTTGCCTTCAGCTATTGCTGGGCGGCCGGTAGGTGCCGATGGAATTGCCGCCGTCGACGCTGAGCACGGTGCCGGTGATGAAGCAGGCGGCCGAGGAGGAGAGGTACATCACGGCCGTGGGTGTGTCGTCCGGCCCGGAGGAGCGGCCGAGGGGGATGCGGGCGTTCATCTGGTCGACGTAGTCGGCGGGCAGGGGGGAGAAGTCGCTGCCGGGGGCGAAGCCGGGTTCGACGACGTTGACGCGGATGCGGTGCGGCGCGAGTTCCAGGGCCTGGCCTTTGGACAGGCGTTCCAGCGCGGTTTTCGACATGCAGTAAGGCACGCTGCCGGTGGGCATCTGTCGCGAGGCGCCGGAGCCGATGTTGACGAAGCAGCCCTGCACGCCTTCGGAGACCATCAGACGGGCCATCACCTGGGTCATCAGGAACACGGCGCGGACGTTGACGTCCATGATGCGGTCGAACTCGTCTTCGTCGAGATTGATCAGCAGGCCGGTGCGGGGATAGACGCCGGCGCAGTTGATGACGATGTCGGGGGCGCCCCAGTTGGCGGCGACGGTGAGGCCGAGGTCGCGGATCGAGCTGGAATCGCGCAGGTCGGTGCCGTGCAGCAGGGTGGTGGCAGCATCGGCGTTGATGCGGGCGCGCACGGCGTCGAGCTTGTCGAGCCGCATGTCGGACAGGCAGAGCACAGCGCCCTCGCGGGCGAAGGCGGCGGCGATCCAGCCGCCGAAGATGCCGGCGGCGCCGGTGACGATGACCTTGCGGCCGTGGAATTCGCCCTGGAAGTTCATGCGCTTCAGCCTGTGATCGGGTGGCGGCCGTAATCGCCGGGATAGGCTTCCTCGCGGTAAAGCCCGAGGGCGCGGATCACCGGCAGGTCGTTGAACTGGAACAGGCAGGCGTCGTCGTTGTTATCGGCGTTGACGTGCTCGTGCCAGGTCCAGGAGGGCACGACGAAGATGTCGCGCTCGGCCCAGTCGAAGCGCTTGCCGCCGATCACCGACCAGCCGCGGCCCTTGGCGCATTGGTAGACGGTGGAGCCGGTATGGCGGTGCGCGCGGGTCTGCTCGCCGGGCGGCAGCAACTGCATGGCGGCGCCGATGGTCTGCATCACCGGCCCGCCGGTTACCGGGTTGATGTATTGCAGGATGGCGCCGTCGAACGGGGTGCCGCCGCCGGCCTTGGCGTGGGCGCGCAGCGCGGCGTACGTGGTCTCCCACTCGTATTTCAACAGCGGCGAGTGCGCCCGCGTCCAGTTGCCGGTGGCCGGCAGCAGGCCGGCGCCGCCCCAGATGCCGGTGGTGTCGTCCACCGGGTGGCGCACGGGCTGGGTGAGGTCGGGGTGGACCTCGAAGAAATTGGCTTCGAGCGCGTTGACCAGCGGGATGTCCAGCCCGTCCTGCCAGATGCAAGTGCTGCCATCGGCGGCGACGCCGTGTTCGTGCCAGGTGCCGTTGGGGGTGATGACGAAATCGTTGCGCCCGAGCGTCACACGATGGCCGTCGACGATGGTGTAGGCGCCGCTGCCTTCCATGATGAAGCGCAGCGCGGAGCTGGAATGGCGGTGCGCGGAGGCGCGTTCGCCGGGCTTCATCACCTGCAGCCCGGTGTAGAGCCCGCCGACCGCGGCGGCGACGTCGCGCCGGCCGGGGTTGGCGAGGTAGATCACCCGCCGGCCAGCCTGTTCGGGGGTGACCAGATCGAGCGAGCGCAGCACGTGCGGGCGCAGATCGGCATAGCGCCACAGCATGGCGTGCGAGGCCGATTGCGGCTCCCACGGCTCGATCTCGTTGGCCACCGTCCACAATGCGCCGGCATCGAGCTTCTCGATCTCGTCGTAGTAAGCTGTTAGCGCGGGCGTATCGGTAACATTGGCCCGGCCCGGAACATCCTCGCGCATCGTCGACTCCCCGTTCGTCGCATCATCTTGCCACGATAACGGTCGCCTGCTCCAGAGCCGCTTTTAACGTTGCGCGGCTGATCGGTTTTGGAATGTGCGCGGTCATACCCGCCGCCATGGCTTCGTCGGCGTCGGCGCGGCTGGCGCCGGCGGTGAGCGCGAGCACCGGCAGGCGGGCGCGGCTGTCGGGGAAGGCGCGGATGCGCCGCGCGGCCTCCAGCCCGTCCATTTCCGGCATGTTGACGTCCATCAGCACGACGTCGACCCGGGTATCCTCCAGGATGGCGATGGCTTCCACGCCGCTGCCGGCCATGACCACGCTGTGACCCATGGCGGTGAGCATGCTGCCGAGCAGCAACCGGTTGGTGGCCACGTCGTCGACCACCAGCACGCGCAGGGCGCGGCCGGGCTCGGTGTCGGATTGCGGGTGCTCGGGCGTGGGCGTGACGGTGGGACGCAGCGGCACTTCGAACCAGAACAGGCTGCCTTTGCCGGGGGTGCTGGAGGCGCCGATCTGGCCATCCATCGCTTCGACCAGCCGGCGGCAGAGCGCGAGGCCGAGGCCGGTGCCGCCGAACAGGCGGGCGGTTGTGGCTTCGGCCTGGGTGAACATGGTGAACAGCTTGCCGAGGGCTTCCGGCGATACGCCGATGCCGGTGTCCTGGATTTCGACGCGCAGCGCCGGGGGGCGGCTTGCGGTGATCAGCAAGCGGGCATCGATGCCGCCCTGTTCGGTGAATTTCAGGGCGTTGCCCAACAGGTTGCCGACGATCTGGCGGAATCGGAGCGGATCGCCCATTACCCATTCCGGCACATCCGGCGAGACCGACAGATTGAGCTGCAGCTTCTTCTGCGTGGCGGATGCGCCGGCCAGGGTGAGGGCCTGTTCGGCCGCGGCGCGGGGCTGGAAGGGGATCGCCTCGATGCTGACCTTGCCGGCCTCGATCTTGGCGAGATCGAGGATGTCGTTGACCACGGCGAGCAGCAGGCTGCCGGTGGCGTGCACGATTTCGGCGTGCTGGTGCGACTCGGCTGGCAACGGGGCGGAGCAGAGCAGTTCGGAGAAGCCGAGCACGCCGGTGAGTGGGGTGCGGACCTCGTGCGCCATGATCGCCAGCACCTCGGCCTTGTTCTGGGCGATGCGGTCGGCATCGGCGGCGCGCAGTTCGGCGAGGTGACGGTTTTCGGCCTCGAGCGCCGCGGTGCGCTTGATGTCGGTGACCTCAAGGGCGACGCCTTCGACGGTGACCTGACCGCTCTTGGTCCGCCGGCCGCGCAGGGCGACCCGCAGCCAGCGCTCGGGCAGGGCGGCGGCGCCTGCGGCCTCGAAACTGGTCCAGTCATCCGGGCTGACGGGCAGCCGCGCCCGCACCTCGACCTCGACCGGTGCGGCCTGTTGGCCCGCGACGGCCTCGGCGCGAGCGTAGGCCTCGAGCAGGGAGCGGCGGTCCTCGGGGTGAACCAGGGAGAGCATGGGCTCGGCGCTGTCGTTGCCGTTGGTCTGCCGCCCGGTGGGGGAGGCGAAATGCGTCACCTTCAGGCGGTTGCCGTCACGCGTGGCGCCGAAAACGATGCCGGGCACCAGGTTTTCCACAGCGGAAAACGCGGCGCGGCTGTCGGCCAGGGAGCGGGCGACGGAGCGGGCTATGCCGATGGCGAAGATCACGCCGGCCAGGCTGATGGCGCCGGCCAGCCAGCCGACGCGGGCGGCGAGGTTGTCGGCGGCGGCTTCCAGGGTGGTGGCCGGCAGGCTGACGGCGAGGTGCCAGCCAAGGTCCTGCTGTCCGCGCCGACCGATCACCGGTGCTTCCACCTCTACCGGATTGGCCTGGCTGGGCGGGGCATTCTGCGCGAGTAGGATCTTGCCGGCGTTGTCCTTCAGGGCCACGCCCACATCAGGAGCGGTGCGCAGCGACGCGGTGATCCGTTCGACCTCGCGGCCGATCTGGTCTCAGCGCAGATGCATCCCGACCACGCCGGTGACCGCGCCTGCGGCGTTGCGGATCGGCGCGGCGAAATCGAGCCGACGTTGGGCCGTGCCGTCGACAGCGGCAACGCTCGCAGGATCGAGGATAGCGGTGCCGGTGAGTCCGCGTTTGAACCACGGCTGGGACGCCACGTTATCGCGGCCTTGCGAGCCGCTGGCGCGAACGATGCCGTCGAGGTCGGCAACACAGAGCCAGAGTGCCCCCGGCGTTGCGGCCTGGCGTGCCTGCAGCCATTGCTTCAACTGTGCCGGATTCTGTTCGAGGTCGAGCACGGCGACATCAAGCGCCACTGACTCGACACTGGCCAGGACGCTATCGAGCCGGTTCGACAGATCACGCGCCGCCAGGTCGACCTGCGCCTTCAGCCCGAGGGCGGCCTGTGCCCGCATGTCTGCGGTTGCCCAGACGCCGACGATGCCCGACAGGGCGACCATCGCCGCGACCATCATTACGATGAGTCCGGTGGCCCATTGGCCTCGCCTGGGTGCTGTCAGGCCGGTCAGCGCCATGCTATCCGCCTTTCAATGCGTTGCCGGGCCCTTGCCCGGAACGGCGATGTTGGCACAGCCGAGCGTAGGGAGCGACACCATCATGAATTTGCAGGCCGAATACGACAATTCCGCGAAGGTGCCCGAGGCCGCCGCGATCGCCGCGGCTTGGGAGCGCGACGCCGCGGCGTTTCGCGCGGCGCATGAGAGGGCGGAACTGGGTGTGGCCTATGGCCCGTCCGAGCGGCAAAGGATCGATGTCTTTCATGCCCGGGCCGGCGACGCGCCGCTCGCGATGTTCGTTCATGGTGGCTATTGGCAGCGGATGCACAGGCATTTCTTTAGCCATTTCGCGACGGGATTGCTCGCCCATGGAGTATCCGTCGCGATGCCATCCTACGATCTTTGTCCGGCGGTGAGCATGGCAAGCATCGTGGATCAGCTGCGCGAAGCAGCCGCCCTGCTGGCCCGTCGAAGCAACTGCCGCATGCTGGTGACCGGGCATTCCGCCGGTGGGCACCTGGCGGCGATGCTGCTGGCGACCGACTGGGCTTCCTACGGGCTGCCGGCCGGCACGGTCGCTGCCGCACTGCCGATCTCCGGCCTGTTCGACCTGCCGCCGCTATTGCAGACCAACGTCGCCGACCCGCTGGGCATGGACGAGGCCGAGGCGCGGCGGCTGTCGCCGGCGTTCATGCCGTCGCCCGGACTGCCGATCCATGCCGTGGTCGGCGGGCTGGAAGGGGTGGAATACGAACGCCAGTCCCGCGATATCGCGACGGCGTGGGGGGGGACGTGGGAGAGCCTGCCAGGGTTCAACCATTTCACCATCGCCGGGGAGTTGGCGAAGCCGGAGTCGTATCTGACGCGGCTGGCGGCGGGGATGGCGCGGGCGATAGAACGCTGAAAGACAAGAATTTTTAGGCAAGGCCAGGGCTCTGCCGTCATGCGCCAGCGTGCTTCGCACGACGACCCGCCAAAGGCCGCGGGCCGTTGGAAACCTATCCATAAGGATGTGCTGGCGGCGACCGGTTGGCTCGGCGTTGAGCTTGGAGCGGCGGAGCCATAAAAGACTCTTTGTGCTTCGCTGCTGCACGAACGTTGATGTTTATGGCTATGGATGTGGGGTGCAGGGGACTGATACCAACCCGCTTTGATGTTGACCCATGAAGAATGGGTCAACGCGGGTCGGTATCAGAGTCTTGTTTGGCGCGCGGCCGCCCCGCCAACCCCGCGCGCGATACCAACCCGCGCAATGCGCGGAAGAGTCACGCATTGCGCGGGTTGGTATAAGTTCGCTGTCGATAAATCGAGAGCAGACGCAAGGCCCAGCCGGAAAAATAGCCCGCGCTGGCACCGGAAACCAGAATGTTGCAGAATTCGATGTCAGCGCGCCGGTCCTGCGCCAGGGCGAAGGCGACGCCCAGGCCGTATTTCGCGGCGAACACGCACAGGCTGCGTATCAGGGGTATGGGGCTTCCGGGCAGGGAGATGAGCTTGCGGGCGGGATCGACGGTGATCGCGCTGGAGCGGCCGGTGAGCCATGCCAGGGCGGCGAAGACAGCGGCGGGGATGAGCCAGGCGCGCAGCAGATAGGGCGCGGCGGACGAGCGGGTGAGCAGCGAGGCGAGGCCCCAGACGATGAAGACCGAC
>CAIRTN010000379.1 GCA_903881515.1 uncultured Rhodospirillales bacterium
TGCTGCCCCCGCCGCCCAACCCGCCGCTGCCCATCCCGCAACCCACGCTCGCGCCGCCGCGCCAATGCGCCGCATCCCCGCGCGCAGCCTCGCCGCGCCGTACCCGCGCGCGCGCCGCGCAACCCTCCGCGCCCCGCGCAGCCGCAACTCAGATCCAAAGGCCACACGCCTATCCCGCGCACACCCGCCCGCCGGTTCCCCCTGCGCGGGCGCATGCGGGCCTCCGCATCCTGCGCCGACGACGAAGAACGACCGCTCAGGCCCCGTCGCAAAACTGCGCCCTAATTATTACGAAAACGTAACTATCACGGAGCCTTCGGCCCGATCAGCTCCGCCCAACGCTTGATATCGCTGGCAATCGTCGCGGTGAAATGCGCCGGCGGATCGGCAACCACGGTGAAGCCCAACCCGGCCACCCGCTCCTTTACCTCCGGCAGCGCCAGCACCGTGCGGATATCGTCGCTGATCTTCGTCACCACTTCCGGCGGTGTCCCGGCCGGCGCCAGCAGCCCGTACCAAACCGACGACTCAAACCCCGGCAGATCCTTCGACACCGGCATAACCTCGGGCGCCGCCGGGGAGGGGGCCGCCGAGCTGATCGCGATCGCCCGCAACCGCCCGCCGCGCACCTGCTCGATCGTGGTCGAAACTGCCCCGAACATCAGCTGCACCTCGCCGCCCAGCAACGCTGTGGTCGCCGGCGCGCTGCCTTTGTACGGCACATGCAGCAGTTGGATCCCGGCCATCCGCTCCAGCAGCTTCATCTCCAGATACGGCGAGGTCCCTGTGCCGCTGGAGCCATAGTTCAGCTTGCCCGGATTGGCCTTGGCGTAGCTGATCAACTCGGCCAGCGAATGGATCGGCAGCGACGGATTGACCAGCAGGATATCCGGCACGAACGCCACCTCGGTCACCGGCGCGAAACTCTTGATCGGATCGTAAGGCAGCTTGTACTGGTTCGGCGTGATGGTATGCGCGTTGGACACCATCGCCAGCGTGTACCCATCGGCCGGCGCCTGCGCGATGATCCCCGCCGCGATGCTGCCATCCGCCCCCGGCCGGTTATCGATCACCACCGGCTGCTTCCACATATTCGAAAGATGCGGCCCGATCACCCGCGCCAGCGTATCGGTCCCCCCGCCCGGCGCGAACCCGACAATGATCCGCACCGCACGCGCCGGAAACCCCTGCGCCCCCGCCTCGCTAGCGAATGCCACCAGCACCGCAAACACCAGCCTGCCCCAGATCCGCATCTCGTTGATCCTCCCGCCGTTCGCTTGACATCGGCAGGACCAAAATGAACAATCATTCAGTGCCGCGCAAGCACTCAGGGAGCGTTCAATGAACTGCATGGAAACCAAGGCGCGTCCAGGCTCGCTCTGCATCGAGCGCCTGGCGGCACTGACGATGGCGGACCTTCCGCCCGCCACCCAGGAGCAGGCCGCCCGCGTGCTGCTCGACAATCTCGCCTGCGGCTTCCACGCCGCCGACCTCCCCTGGGGCCGCATCATCGCCGATCACGTCATCGAAGAAGGCTCAAGCGGCGGTGCCACCGTGTTCGGCCGCAAGGAAAGCATCGGCCCCGCCGGCGCCGCGACCGCCAACGGCACGGCGATCCACGGCTTCGAACTCGACGACATCATCCTCGGCTCGCTCGCGCACCCCGGCACCGTCGTCGTCCCCGCCGCGCTCGCGATCGCCGAACACACCGGCGCCTCGGTCGAACGCCTGCTGCTCGGCATCGTCGCCGGCTACGAGATGATGGCCCGCCTCGGCGCCGCCCTCGGCGAGGACTGCAACACCCGCGGCTTTCACACCACCGGCGTCGCCGGCGCCATCGCGGCGGCGGTCGCCGCCGGCGTCGTGCTCGGCTTCGATGCCGACACCCTGAAGAACGCCATCGGCATCGCTTGCTCCAGCGCCTCGGGCATCAAGGCCTTCACCCAGGGCACCGGTGGCATGGTCAAGCGCCTGCACGGCGGCCACGCCTCCGGCTGCGGCGTCACCGCCGTCCAACTCGCCGCCCGCGGCTTCACCGGACCGATGGAAGCGCTGGACGGCCGCTACGGCCTGCTCGAAGTCATCGGCGGCCCCACCGCCGAAGCGAATCTGCTATTTGACGGCTGGGGCGAGAACTGGGCCATCGGCCGCGTCTGGACCAAGGTCTATTCCTGCTGCGGCGTGATCCACAGCGCGATGAACGCCATCGAGATCATCCGCACCCGCGACGGGGTGAGCGCCGCCGACGTCAAAACCCTGCATATCGGCATCGGCAAGCGCGCCGTGGAGCAGAACGGCGAACGCGCGCCCAAGGAAGCGATGAGCGCCCAGTACAGCCTGCCGTTCTGCGCCGCCGTCGCCATCACCGGCGACATCCGCGACCCCGGCTCCTTCGACCAGGACAAACTCAGCGACCCCACGGTGCTGGCAATGATCCCGCGCGTGATCACCGAGGTCGATGCCGAGGTGCACAAAGCCTACCCGCAACTCTTCGGCGCCAAGGTCACCATCGAAACCCTCGACGGAAGCCGCTTCGCCGAAACCATCTGGAACGCCCACGGCACAGCGGCCAGCCCCTGCTCCGACGAGGAGATCTTCACCAAGTTCAACCGCATGACCGCCACCTGCATGACCGACGCCACCCGCCAGGCGGTGCTCGACTCGGTGCAAGGCATCGCCAACGGCTCCGGCTCGGTACAATCCCTCTCGCGCGCGATGCGCGGCGCATGAGCACGATGCGCACCGACGTCGTCGTGGTCGGCGGCGGCATCGCCGGCATGGTTGCCGCCAACCGCGCCGCCGAGCTTGGCCGCAAGGTGCTGCTGCTGGAACGCGGCGCCGAGCCGAAATACCTCTGCAACTCCCGCTATACCGGCGGCACCTTCCATGTCTGCATGGACGACATCATGGCCGGGCACGACAAGCTGCTCGCCCTGATCGAACGCATGACCGGCGGCTTCGCCCGTCCCGACCTGATGGAATCCATCGCCCGCGACGCCGAACGCTCGGTGCGCTGGCTGCAACAGCAGGGCATCCGCTTCATCAAGGCCAGCGCCGCCGCGCATCAGGGCTGGGTCGTCGCCCCCCCCGGACGCACCCGCCCCGGCCTGGAATGGGAAGGCCGCAGCGGCGACGTGATGCTGCGCACCCTCGAAGCCGCCTTCCTCGCCCGCTGTGGCCAGGTGCTGCGCGGCACGCGGGCCATGGCACTGCAGATGCAGGGCGACCGCTGCATCGGCGTCCGCGCCCAGCAGGCAACCGGCGAAATCAGCATTTCCGCCGACGCCGTGGTGCTGGCCGATGGCGGTTTCCAGGGCAATCCGGAGTTGATGGCCGCCCACATCACCGCCGCCCCGGAAAAGATCCGCCAGCGCGGCGCCGGCACCGGCCTCGGCGACGGCCTGCGCATGGCCCAGGAGGTCGGCGCCGCCCTGGTCGGCCTCGACCGCTTCTACGGCCACCTGCTCAGCATCGACGCGCTGCATAACGACCAGCTTTGGCCCTATCCCTACCCCGACGCGGTGGCGACCGCCGCGATCGTCGTTGGCCCCGACGGAAAGCGCTTCGCCGACGAAGGCATGGGCGGCGTCTATCTCGCCAACGCCATCGCCAAACTGCCCGACGCCCTGTCGGCGGTGATCATCCTCGACGACGCGGTGTGGCAGGGCCCCGGCAAGAACGGCCTCGTCCCGGCCAACCCGCATCTGCCCAATGTTGGCGGCACCTTCCATACCGCCGGGGACCTCGCCACGCTTGCTGCCAAGGCTGGGCTTCCCGCCGATGCCGTGACCGCAACGGTGGCCAGCTACAACGCCGCTTTCGCCGCCGGCCAACTCGCCGGCCTGACGCCGACCCGCACGGCCGACCGCTACAAGCCGATGTCGCTGCTGAAGGCCCCGTTCCACGCGCTGCCGGTCTGCGCCGGCATCACCAACACCATGGGCGGCGTCGCCATCGACGGCGATGCCCGCGTGCTGCGCGCCGATGGCGGGCCGATCGAGGGTCTGTATGCCGCGGGTGCCACCAGCGGCGGGCTCGAAGGCGGGGCGTCGGTCGGCTATGTCGGCGGGCTGGTGAAGGGCGCGGTGTTCGGCCTGCGTGCCGCCGAGCACCTCGCCGCTAAGGTCACTGCCTAGCATGGCCCTCCCCCTCATCCGCGAACGGCGGCAATTCCTCTCCGGACTGGTGTTCGCGATCATCGGGCTGGCCGCCTTCCTGCAGGCGCAGCAGTTCGAGATGGGCACCCTGACGCAGATGGGTGCGGGCTATTATCCCGCCTGCCTCGGCGCGGCGTTGTTTGCCATTGGCGTCGCCCTGGTCGCGCATAGCGTGCTGGCCGGCGCGGTCGTGGCTATCGGCCATGTCGCCCTGCGCGACATGGTGTTCCTGCTGTCCGGTGTGGTGGCGTTCGCGCTGCTGATCGAACGCACCGGTCTGGCCGAAGCGGTCTGCGCGCTGGTGGTGTTCGGCTGCTACAACCGCATCGCCAAACGCCCGATCGAAGTGCTGGTGATCTGCGCCATCCTGGCGGCGGCGACGGTGGGACTTTTCATTTTCGCGCTCGGCATCCCCGTTGCGATCTACTGAGGACGGAAGCGCGACATGGGCATCATAGAACACCTGAGCTTCGGTTTCTCGGTGGCGATGAGCCCGATGAACCTGCTGTACTGCCTGGCCGGCGCGACCCTGGGCACCGTGGTCGGCATCATCCCCGGCCTGTCGCCGGTGACGGTGATCGCGATGTTGCTGCCGATCACCTTCAAGATCCCGGCTCTGTCCTCGCTGATCATGCTGTCCGGCATCTATTACGGCGCGCACCATGCCGGCGCGACGACGGCGATCATGCTGAACATGCCGGGCGAACCGTCATCCGTGGTGATCTGTTTTGACGGGCACCCGATGGCCCGGCTCGGCCGCGCCGGCGCGGCTTTGTGCACCTCGGCGATCTCCTCGTTCTTCGCCGGCTGCGTTGCGGTGATCGTGATCGCGCTGTTCTCCCCGGTGCTGGCGCAGGCGGCATTGTCGTTCCAGGCCCCGGAATACACCGCGACGATCGTACTGGCGCTGGTGGCCGTCTCCGTGTTGTCCAGCCGTTCGCTGCTGACCACCATCGCGATGGCGGTGCTGGGGCTGCTGCTGGGCACCGTCGGCACCGATGTGAATTCCGGCGCGATGCGCTTCACCTTCGGCTTCCTGCGGCTGTCCGAAGGTGTCGAGTTCGTCGCCGTCGCCGTCGGCATGTTCGCGTTTGCCGAGATCATCAGCCACCTGAAGGACGCCGATCAGCGACGCGCGGTCAGCGCCAAGGTCGAAGGCCTGATCCCGACCAAGGCCGATATGAAAGCGTCGTGGAAGCCGATCCTGCGCGGCACGGCGTTGGGCAGTCTGCTCGGCATCCTGCCGGGCACCGGGCCGCTGCTCAGCTCGTTCGCCTCCTACGCGTTGGAGAAGCGGATCTCGAAACACCCCGAGCAGTTCGGCGAAGGCGCCATCGAAGGGGTCGCCGGCCCCGAGGCGGCCAACAACGCCGCGGCGCTGACGCATTTCATCCCGATGCTGACCTTGGGCGTGCCGGCGGGTGCCACGATGGCGCTGATGCTCGGCGCCATGCTGATCCAGGGCATTGCGCCGGGGCCGCAGGTTTTGACCCAGCACCCCGACCTGTTCTGGGGCCTGGTCGCCAGCATGTGGATCGGCAACATGATGTTGCTGGTGCTGAACCTGCCGCTGATCGGCATCTGGATCCGGCTGCTGAACATCCCCTACCGGCTGCTGTATCCGACGATCCTGGTGTTCTGCTGTGTCGGCGTCTACAGCGTCGCCAACTCGGCCTTCGACGTGCTGCTGGCCGCGGCGTTCGGCGGCTTCGGCTACATCATGCGCCGGCTGGACTGCAACGGCGCGCCTTTGGTGCTGGGCCTCGTGCTCGGCCCGGTGCTGGAGGAGAATCTGCGCCGCTCGCTGCTGCTGTCGCGCGGCGACCTCACCGTCTTCGTCACCCGGCCGATCAGCCTGGTGCTGCTGCTGCTGGCCGTGGGCGTGGTGGTCAGCTTCTCGCTCCCGGCCTTGCGCAAAGCGACAGAATCACGCGGCTGAGGCGCGGCTCTTCGGTTTGGCGGCGGGAATGCGCTCCCGCGCGCCCTCGGTCAGCACGGCGTTGAGCATCAGCCGCAGGCCGCGATCGACATACTCGTCCACCGTCATCCGCGTGCCGAACCGCCACGCCTTCAGCGCCCAGCCATGCGAGAACATGATGAGCTGGTGGGTGAACAGCTCGACATCGATATCCTCGAACACCCCCGCCTTGATGCAGGCGCGGATGCAGGCGGCGATCAGCTTGTTGGTCTCTAACTCCCACTGCTTGATCAGATCGCGCCGGTCACGCCGCAGCGACTTGGTCTCGCGATAGGCCAGCACGGTGGCCTCGATCGAGGCATCATTCACCCGGCAATACACCCGCACCGCCGCACAGAACCGGTCGAGCGGATCGGTGACATCGGCGAGCGCCAGCGGGATCTGCCGGCGATAGGAGGTCAGCACCTCCTCCAGCGCCAGGAACAGCAGATCCTCCTTGTCCTCGACATACTGGTAGATCAGCCCGACGCTGACTTTGGCGTGCTCGGCGATGTCGCGGATGGTGGTGGCGTGATAGCCGTTGGCGCTGAAACAGGTGATCGCCGAGGCGGTAAGTTGCGCGCGACGGCGCTCGACCAGGCCGGCATCCTCGACCTTGGTCTTGATCTCCGGCGACCGGACGGCCGGGGTGGGGCGTTTGCTCATGCGAAACTCAGCCGCCGCATCGTTATCTCTCTCCGTGCGCCGTCAGACGGCGATATGCTTCTTCAGGACCTCCACGGACAATCCGGCCAGCGAGCCGGACTCCACGATCGTGCCCTTCGACAGCACGTAGTAACGTTCAGCAACGCGGTGGACGAGGGAAAAGTTCTGCTCGATCAGCAGGATGCTGGTCCCGGCCGCGGACAGCCGCACCAGTGTGTCGGCCAACTCGTCGACGATCACCGGAGCGAGGCCCTCGCTGGGCTCGTCCAGCACCAGCAGATCGGGGTTGGCCATCAGCGCCCGGCCGATCGCCAGCATCTGCTGCTGCCCGCCGCTGAGCGATGGGCCAGGGATTTCGGCGCGCTCGCGCAGCACCGGGAACAGCCCGAACACCGCCTCGCAGTTCCACGGCCCCGGCCGCTCGGTGGCAGCCCCCAGCAGCAGGTTTTCCCGCACTGTCAGCCCCGGCACGATCCGCCTGCCCTGCGGCACGACGGCGACGCCGAGCCGGGCGGCGGTGAAATGGCGCAGGCGGCGCGGGGTCTCGGCTCCGAAGCTGATGCTGCCGCCACGCACACTGGCGATGCCGAGCATGGCGTTGACGATGGTGGTCTTGCCGACGCCGTTGCGGCCCAGAATGGCGACGCGCTCGCCCTTGCCGATTTCCAGCGAAACGCCGTGCAGCACCTGGGCCTGAGCGTAGAACGCATCGACGTCGCGCAGCATCAGCAGGTTCATGCCACGCTGCTCCCGAGATAGGCGGTCACCACTTCCGGCATCACCCGCACTTGCTCCGGCGGCCCCTCGACCAGGATGCGGCCGAGATGCAGCACGGTCAGCGAGGAGCAGATCGCGAAGATCACATCCATGTCGTGCTCGACGATCAGCACAGTGACCTGCCAGCGCTGCGCGAGATCGCGCAGCAGAGCGGCGAGCGTCAGCGATTCCTGCATCGTCAGCCCCGCCGCGGGCTCATCGAGCAGCAGCACGCGTGGGCGCCCAACCAAGGCGAGCGCCAGATCCAGCCGGCGCTGATCGCCATAGGACACATCGGCGGCCCGGCGATCGGCCAGCGGCGCCAGCGCCAGCGCCTCCATCACCTCGCCGGCATTCTCCGCCTCGGCGGCGCGTGCGGCGAGGTGGACCTGCTCGCCGACCGTCAGGTCGCCGAAGATATTGGTGCGCTGAAACGAGCGCGCCAGGCCGGCCAGCCGGCGTTGCCGTGCATTCAGCCCGCTGATGTCGCGGCCTTCCAGTTTCACCGTGCCGCGCGAGAACGCGCCCCGGCCGGACAGCACGTCGATCAGGGTGGATTTGCCGGCGCCGTTCGGGCCGATCAGCCCGCGGATTTCGCCGCGGCGTACCATGATCGAGACATCGTCCAGCGCCCGGAACCCGCCATACTGGCGCGTCAGGCCGGTGCCTTCGAGCACGATCTCGCTCATCGCCGCACTCCCAACCGTTCCACCAATGCCAGCAGCGATCCGCTCGCCCCGCGCGGCAGCAGCACGGTGACCACGATCAACGTGCCGCCGATGATTGCCGGCCAATGCTCGGTCAGATCGCCCGCGACATCCTTGAACAGGAAGAAGATCACCGCGCCCAGCGCCGGGCCCCAGATCGCCTTGGTGCCGCCGATCACCGCCATCACCAGCGCCTCGCCGGACAGGCTCCAGTACAGCACGTCGGGGGTGACGAAGGCGTTGTAGAGCGCGAACATCACCCCGGCCAAAGCGGCGATGCCGGCCGACAGCGCGTAGACCAAAGCGCGCGGCAGCAGCGTCTCGTAGCCGATGAAGCGCGCCCGCTCCTCGTTCTCGCGGATGGCGATGGTCAGCGTGCCGAAATGGCTGCGGCTGAGCAGCCACAGCCCGGCCAGCACCACCATCAGCGCCGCCCAGCATACCAGGAACATGCTCTCCGGCGTCTGGAACACTGCGATCCCGGCGCCGAACAGCCGCGGCGGTAATTCGGCTGCCATGCCGTCATCGCCATTGGCCAGTTCCCGCCAGCGCAGCATCAGTTCGTAAAAGGACTGCGCGACGGCCAGCGTCAGCATCGAGAACGCCACCCCGGCGATGCGCAGGATGGCGAGGCCAAGCAGAAACGCCAGCAGCATCGGCAGCGCCACCGCCAGCAGCACCGCGAACTCCGCCGTGACGACATGGTTGGTGGTGCACAGCGCGACGATATAGGCGGCCAGCCCGAAGAACCCGGCATGGCCGAAGCTGACCATGCCGTTCTGCCGCACCATGAATCCGACCCCGGTGGCCAGCATGGCGTTGATCACCGCCTGGGTTAGCAAAGTCATCAGCAGGGTCGAGCCAACGAGGCCGGGCAGCAAGGCGCCGGCGGCGGCGAACAGCAGGGGAAGCAGCACGCGCATCTTCATGACCGCTTCTTCGCCAGACCGTCTGGCCGCCAGAGCAGCACGAGCACCATCAGCACCAGCGGGATGACCGAGGCAGCAGCGGGCACGAACACCACGCCGAGATTATGCAACTGGCCGATCAGCAGGGCGGCGACGAACGCACCGGTGAAACTGGTCAGCCCGCCGGTGACAACCACCACGAAGCTGTCGATCAGGATGAAACTGCCCATCGACGGCGACAGCGCCAGCAGCGGGGCGGCAATGGTGCCGGACAGCCCGGCCAGTGCCGCGCCGATGGCAACCACGGTAGCGCCGAGCCGCTCGGTATCGACGCCTTGCATCGCGGTGGTCACCGGATCGACGCTGGCGGCGCGCACATGCAGCCCCACCCGGCTGGAGCGCAGCCACAGGCTCAGCCCGCCCGCGACCAGCACCGCCAGCGCGATTACCGCCAGGCGATACACCGGGAAGCTGGAACCGCTCAGCATGATGATGCCATCCAACCCGGCGGGCGGCTTCAGCGTGAGGAAATCCTTGCCCCAGATCGTGCGCACGAGGTCTTCCAGCACCAGCAGGATGCCGAAGGTGACCAGCATGGTGACGATCGGGTCCTCATCCTGCAGCGGGCGAAACACCACGCGGTCCATCACCACACCCAGCACGGCCAGCACGGTGACGGACGCCACCAGCCCGACCCAGAACCCGGCAATGCTGGCGATGGTGTAGCCGATATAGGCGCCCAGCATGAACAGCCCGCCATGCGCGAAATTCACCACCCGCCGCAGCCCGAAGATCAGGACCAGGCCGACCGCGAGGATGTAAAGCAGCCCGCCATAGACGAAGCCGTTCAGGATCTGGATCAGCACGGCGGCAATGTCCTCATGACGGCATGTAGGCCCCGCCATTCACCGGCACGATGGTGCCATTCATGTAGGTGCCGGCGGGGTCGGCGAGAAAGCGGATGACGCGGGTGACCTCGGCGATCTGCCCGAGGCGACGCAGCGGATTGAACTGGGCGAGGCGCTCGCGCTGACGCGGGCCGAGCCCCTCGGACATCCGGCCTTCCAGTAGGCCAGGTGCGACGGCATTGCACAGCACGCCGTGCCGGGCGCCTTCCAGCGCGTAGGTCTTGGTCAAGGCATGCACGCCCGCCTTCGAGGCGCCATAGGCGGGATGCACGCCGATGCCGCCGACCTGACCAGAGATCGAGCCGACATTGACGATGCGCCCGCCGTTGGGCGCCATCGCCTGCAACGCGGCGGCACAGCCGTTGAACGTGCCGGTGAGGTTGACGGCGATGATCCGGTCCCACTCGGCGGCGCTGGCATCAGGCACCGCGGTGGCGCTGAACACGCCCGCGGCGTTGATCCAGGCCTGCAACCGCGACGCGCCGGCCGCGTGTGCTGCCAACGCGAACATGGCCGCGCGGTCGGTGACGTCGAGCTTGACCGGAATCAGACCCTCGGCCGGCGTCTGTTCGGCACGATCCGCGCCGAACACCGCCCAGCCGTCGGCCAGAAAGCTGCGCACCAGGTCGCCGCCGAGGTCGCCGGCAGCGCCGGTGATGACGACGCATGGTTGCGCGTGGCTCATGGCATCAGTCGCCCGCGAACACGGGGCGCTGCTTGGCGACGAAGGCGTGATAGGCGCGACCGAAATCTTTGGTCTGCATGCAAATCGCCTGTGCCTGCGCCTCGGCTTCGATCGCCTCGTCGATGCCCATGTTCCATTCCTGATGGATGCAACGCTTGGTCATCGCGTGGCCGAAGGTCGGGCCGTCCGCCAGCGAGGCGGCCAGCTTCTGCGCCTCGGCCAGCACCGCGTCGGGCTCAGCGAGGCGGTTGTAGAAGCCCCAGCGCTCGGCCTCGGCGCCGTCCATGGCGCGGCCGGTGTAGAGCAGTTCTGCGGCGCGGCCGGAGCCGATGATGCGCGGCAGCATGTTGCAGGCGCCCATGTCGGCCCCGGCAAGGCCGACGCGGGTGAACAGGAACGCCACCTTGCTCGCCGCGGTGCCGACGCGCAGGTCAGACGCCATCGCCAGGATCGCGCCGGCGCCGGCGCAGATGCCGTCGATCGCCGAGATGATCACCTGCGGGCAGGCGCGCATCGCCTTCACCAGATCGCCGGTCATGCGGGTGAAATCCATCAGCCCGCCCATGTCGCCGGCTTCCTGCATGCGCACCAGCGGGCCGATGATCTCGTGCACGTCGCCGCCCGAGCAGAAATTGCCGCCGGACCCGGTGATCACCACGGTCTTCACCGCGTCGGCATAGCAAAGCTCGCGGAAGGTATCGCGCAGTTCGGCGTAGCTTTCGAAGGTCAGCGGGTTCTTCCGCTCCGGCCGGTTCAGCGTGATCGTTCCGACCTTGCCGTTCAGCGACCAGAGAAAATGCTTCGGCGCATAGGTGGCGAAATCGATGCGGTTCTTGTCGTGGCTCAGTGCCATGGGGCTGCTCCTGTCAGGTAAACGGGCCGGCGCATGGCCGGATGAGGGCGATGTGCCATTACCGGGCCGCGCGGTCCAGGAAGGCGGCGACCAGGCTCTTGGTGCGGTCGGTCAGCATCAGGGCGCGGGTCTGGTCCAACTCGGCGGTGAACCCGGCCTCGCCGGGGGTGTCCGCCGCGGAAATGCACAGCTTGGCGGCGGCCACCGCATGGCCGGGCAGGGCCGCGATGCGCCGGGCGATGCCGGCGGCGGTGTCGGGCAGATCGGCGAGCGGAGTGCTCCATTGCACCAGCCCAAGCTGCGCGGCCTGGCTGCCATCGAGCACCTCGGCGCCGAGGATCAGCCGCAGCGCCACAGAGCGGCCACACAGCCGCGTCAACCGCTGGGTGCCGCCGGCGCCGGGCAGCAAGCCGAGACGTGCCTCGGGCAGGCCGAGCTTGGCCTCGTGCGCCGCAATCCGCAGGTCGCAGGCGAGCGCCAGTTCGAAGCCACCGCCCAAAGCGGTGGTGCCGATCTCGGCGAGGCTCACCCGGTCCAGCGCTTCGATCCGGGCGAACAATTCCTGATACCCGCGCACCACGTCGATCTGCGCATCGATGCCATCAGGGGTGGCGAGGCGTTGGCGCATCTCCTTCAGGTCGGCGCCGGCGCAAAACGCGCGCTGGTTGCTGCGCAGATGCAACACCGACCAGTCGGAACGGACCTGCAGATCGTCGAGTAGCGCATTGAACGCCGCCACCCACGCCTCGCTCATCGCGTTCACCGGCGCGCGGTTCATGACGACGGTGGCGACGCCGTCGCCGATCTCGAGCTTGAACAATTGCTGCGCCTCCCGCTTCTCCGTCACGTGGTCGGTTGATCCGCCCACATCCGCCGCCTATAAAGTGAACCGTCGTTCAGTCGGCGCGATCCTGCGCCATTGCTCGGCAGAAATCCAGAGGGCGCAGGCATTGCGTCCGAATCGCTGTCGGGCCTGCCCGGCGGCAAAAACAGGGAGTCGGTCCATGGCGGGCATCGCGGTTGTGACGGGTAGCGCATCGGGCATCGGGCGGGCGATCGCCGACCGGCTGGCGGCCGACGGGTTCGATCTGGTGCTGCTCGACATCAACGAGGAGGGCGTGCAGAAGGCCGCCGCCGAAGTCGCCGCCAGCGGGCGCAAGGCGATCGGCCTGCGCGCCGATATCACTGACTTCCCGGCCCTGACCGCGGTGCGCGAACAGGCGGTGGCCGCGATTGGCACGCCGAATACCATCGTCAACTGCGCCGGCTGGAGCGTGATCGAGCCGTTCATGAAGAACGACGAAGCGTTCTGGCGCCGGGCGATCGACATCAACCTGATGGGCACCATCAACGTCACCCGCGCCTTCATCGACGGGCTGATCGCCCAAGGCGGCGGCAGCGTGGTGAACATCGCGTCCGACGCCGGCCGCGTCGGCAGTACCGGCGAGACGGTGTATTCCGCGGCAAAGGGCGGCGTGATCGCTTTCACCAAGTCGCTGGCGCGCGAGATGGCCCGCTACAGCATCAGCGCGAATTGCGTCTGCCCCGGCCCGACTGCGACGCAGATGCTGCTGGTGCAGGACGAAAAGCGCATCGAGGCGCTGACCCGCGCGATCCCGATGCGCCGCCTTGCCGATCCCGCCGACATCGCCGGCGCCGTCGGCTATTTCGCCAGCCCGATCGCCCGCTACGTCACCGCCCAGGTGCTCAGCGTCAGCGGCGGGCTTACGATGGCGGGCTGACGGGGTAGCCCGAGCGGCGGCGCCGCTCGAGCCACCACCCATATTGCGGCGGCAGCAGCGCGAAGCCGGGATCGGCGCCGAGCTCCTCCGCCGCATGCGCGGCCCAGAACGGGTCGCGCAGCATCTCGCGCCCGATCGCCACCAGATCGGCACTACCGCCTTGCAGAATCGCCTCGGCCTGCGCCGCGCCGACGATGAGGCCGACGGCCATGCTCGCCAGCGCGCTCTCGCGGCGCAGTTCGGCGGCGTACGGCACCTGATACCCCAGTTGCAGACCGGTGCGGCTCGCCGTCGGCGAGCCCGGCGCGATGCCGCCGGAGGAACAATCGATCACATCCACCCCGCAGGCCTTCAGCTCCCGCGCCAGCACGATACTGTCCGCCATCGTCCAGCCGCGGTCATCTACGGCGGAGATGCGAAAGAACACCGGCCGGTCGGCCGGCCAAATCGCCCGCACCGCCTCGGTGATCTCCAGGGCGAAGCGCATGCGGTTCGCCAGGCTGCCGCCATAGCGGTCTTCCCGGCGGTTGGCCTCGGGCGAAAGGAACTGGTGCACCAGATAGCCATGCGCACCATGGATCTCCAGCACATCGAACCCGGCCGCCACTGCGCGGCGTGCCGCCTGCGCCCAGGCATTGACCTGTTCCACAACCTCGTTCGTCGAGAGCGCATGCGGCACCGGATAGCCCGGTGCATGCGAAATGGCGCTGGGGCCGACCACCTGCCAGTGCGCCCGTCCCTCGATCGGCACCGCGCGATCGAGCGGGCCGAACCCCTCCCACGGCCGCGCCGTGCCCGCCTTGCGCCCGGCATGATTCAACTGAATGCCCGAGGCCGCGCCATGCCGCCGCAGAAAATCGGTGATGCGCCTGAGCGGTGCGATCTGCGCATCGTCCCACAGTCCCATATCGCCCACCGTGCCCAGGCCGCGCCGCTCGACCTTCACCGCCTCGCTGAACACCAGCCCGGCGCCGCCCACGGCAAATCGGGCGAAATGCGCGAAATGCCAGTCGGTGGCGGCACCATCCTCGGCCGAATACTGCGCCATCGGCGAGACCACCACGCGGTTGCGCAGGGTCAGCCCGCGCAGGCGAAACGGCTGGAACAGCATCGGGTGTTGGTCGCTCATCATCGTCCTCGATCGCAAGCCGGCGGATTGCCGCCGGCGCATAACTGAACCATCATTCATCCAGCGCGGAGGAACAAGCCCATGGGCCCGTTGGCCGGTTTGAAGGTGATCGAAATTGCGGGGATCGGCCCGGGCCCGATGTGCGCCATGCTGCTGGCCGATCTCGGCGCCACCGTGCTGCGCATCGACCGCACGGCCCCCAGCGGTCTGGGCTTCGAACGTCCGCTGCGGATGAACCTGCTGCTGCGCAACCGCCCGGCGCTGCCGCTCGACCTCAAGCGTCCCGACTGCATCGAACTCGTGCTGCGCCTCTGCGAACAGGCCGATGCGCTGATCGAGGGATTCCGCCCCGGCGTGATGGAACGGCTCGGCCTGGGCCCAGAGGTCTGCCTCGCGCGCAACCCGCGCCTGGTCTACGGGCGGATGACCGGCTGGGGGCAGGAAGGGCCGCTGTCGCAGGCGGCAGGTCACGACATCAACTACATCGCGCTCACCGGCGCGCTGCACGCCATCGGCCGCGCCGGCGCGCCGCCGACGGTGCCGCTCAACCTGGTCGGCGATTTTGGCGGCGGCTCGCTGTATCTCGCCTTTGGCCTGATGAGCGCCTGCTGGGAAGCCCAGCGCTCCGGCCGCGGCCAGGTGGTCGACGCCGCCATTGTTGATGGCACGGCCTCTCTAATGACGCAGTTCCACGGCATGCGCGCCGCCGGCCTGATGAGCCATGAGCGCGGCGCCAATTTCAACGACGGCGGCGCGCCGTTCTACGATGTCTACGCCTGCGCCGATGGCCGCTACATCTCTGTCGGCCCGATCGAAGGCAAATTCTTCGTCGATCTGCTCAATCGCATCGGCATCGACCCCGCCAGCGTGCCGCGGCAAATGGACCAGGCCGGCTGGGCAGCAACCCGTGCGCAACTGGAAGAAACCTTCCTGACCCGCAGTTGCGACGAATGGTGCACCCTGCTGGAAGGCACCGATGCCTGCTTCGCGCCGGTGCTGACGCTCGACGAGGCGCCCGAACATCCGCACCTGAAGGCGCGCGGCACCTATGTGGAGATCGACGGCCTGGTGCAACCCGCCCCGGCACCACGCTTCAGCCGTAGCATCCCCGAAACGCCGCGCCCGCCCGAGCCGCCTGATGCGTCGCGCGCTGAGGAGTATCTTGCTGACTGGCTGCCCGCGGCGGAGGTCGCGGCACTGCGGGCGGGTGGGGTGTTCGGGTAGCGGAGGGAAGGCCAGGGCTCTTGCCCTGGACCCGCAAGGGGACTCATACCAACCCGCGCAATGCGTGACTCTTCCGCGCATTGCGCGGGTTGGTATCGCGCGCGGGGTTGGCGGGGCGGCCGCGCGCCAAACAAGACTCTGATACCGACCCGCGTTGACCCATTCTTCATGGGTCAA
>CAIRTN010000380.1 GCA_903881515.1 uncultured Rhodospirillales bacterium
AAGTTTTTTTGCTCCTTTTTTTTCAAAAAAAGGAGTGCTTCCTGATTCTTAAAGACTGGCTTTAGGACAACTCTCATTTCGACAGCGAGACCCCGTTCAGGCGCAGCATGCCGTCGGCGACGGGGGTGAAGCCTTCGATTTTGCTCGACATGCCGAAGATCCAGCGCGGGGCGTAGAGGTAGAGGATCGGCAGGTCGTCGTGCAGGATCTGGAAGGCTTTGCCGTAGAGGCCGAGGCGTTGGTTCATGTCGGCGACGCCGCGGGCCTGGTCGATCAGGTCGTCGAAGCCCGCGTTTTTGTAGCCGACCCAGTTCACCGGGGCGCCGGTGTGCAGGAGGTCGCGGATATTGCCGTCGGCGTCGGGGCGGCCGGTCCAGCTGATCAGGTAGACCGCGGTGTTGCCTTTTTCGGCGGCGTCGAGGCTGGAGACGAACTCCATCGAGTTGATTTTGACGTCGAAGCCGGCTTCGGCGGCCATCGACTGGATGACTTCGGCGGATTGCACGGAGTCTGGCTGGTTGATGACGGTGAGGGTGACGGTGAACGGGGTTTTCACGCCGGCTTCGGCGAGCAGGGCGCGGGCCTTGGCGGGGTCGCGCGTCGTGGGTTTGACGGCCGGGATGTAGAACGGGCTGGTGGGCGGCATTGGCTGCGCGGTGGGGGCGTGGGCGCCGGCGTAGACGACGTTGACCAGGGCTTCGCGGTCGATGGCGAGTTCGAAGGCGCGGCGGACGCGGGCGTCGGTGCCGAGCGGGGTCTGGCCGAGGGCGGTGCGGCCGAGGTTGAAGCTGATGCCGGTGTAGCCGAGGCCGTCATAGGCGTAGAGCTTCAGCTTCGGGTCCTTGCGGACGTTGTCCATCTCGACGGGCGGGATTTCGATGTTCACGTCGATCGCGCCAGCCTTGAGGTTGGCGAGGCGGATGGTGCTGTCGGTGATCGGGCGGAAGGTGACGCGGGAAAAGTGGTAGTTGGCGGCGTCCCAGTAGTCGGGCACGCGGTCGATGACGATGCGGTCTTGGGCGACGCGTTCGACGAATTTGTAGGGGCCGGCGCAGACCGGGTTGAGGGCGAAGTCCTTGCCGGCGGCTTCGGAGGCTTTGGGCGAGACGAGGACGCCGGCGCGCACGCCGAGTTGCGAGAGGAAGACGACGTCGGGCTGTTTCAGCACGAAGCGGACGGTGAGCGGGTCGACCACTTCGACGTGATCGAGGCTGGCGACGTCGCCTTTGCGGGCGCTGCCGGACATGGTGGCGTGACGTTCCAGGCTGTATTTCACCGCGGCGGCGTCGACCGGCGTGCCGTCATGGAAGCTGACGCCGGGGCGGAGTTTGACGATGAGGGTTTTGCTGTCGGCCCATTCGTAGCCGGTGGCGAGACGGGGGACGATGTTCAGCTTGTCGTTGTAGGTGAACAGGCCGTCGCACATGTTGAGCGTGGCGACGCGCTGCACGTAGGCGCGGCTGAGAGTGGGGTCGAGCGCGTCAGCGTCCTGCGACATGCCGACGCGCAGTTGCGGCAGGTCTTGGGCGAACGCGAGGAACGGGACGGCCGCGAGGGTTACGGCGAGGGCGATGCGGCGGGTCATGGCGCGAGTGTGATCCCTTGCGGACGGATGAGGTTGTCGGGGACCGGGGTGTAGCCGGAGACCTTGGTGGACATGCCGGTGATGGCTTTCGGCGTGTAGAGGTACATCAGCGGCAGGTCCTGGTTCAGTTTGGTGGCGAGTTTGGCGAAGAGGGCCTTGCGCTCGGGGATGGCGGTGATGGCGCGGGACTGGTCGAGCAGGGAGTCGACCTCGGCGTCGCTGTAGAGCGAGGCGTTCAGCGGGGCCTTGGTTTTGACGAAGCTGTAGAGGTTGCCGTCGGGGTCGGCGCGGCCGGACCAGCCGATCAGGAAAACCTCGTAATCGCCGTCGTCGGAGGCTTTCAGGGCGGTGACGAATTCGGTGGTGCGCAATTTGACGTCAAAGCCGGCTTCGGCGGCCATCGATTGGATGACTTCGCCCGTTTGGCGCTGGTCCGGCGAGTTGGAGGTGAGCAGTTCGACGGCGAGCGGGGTTTTGACGCCGGCGGCGGCGAGCAGGGCGCGGGCCTTGGCGACGTCGCGGGCGGCGGGTTTCACGTCGGCGGCGTAGAACGGGTTGGCGGGCGGTATGGACTGGGCGATCGGGGTGTAGAGGCCGTTATAGACCACGTCGATCAGCGCCTGCCGGTCAATGGCGAGGGCGAAGGCCTGGCGCACGCGGGCGTCGGTCATCATGGGCGTGCGCGGGCGGGTGCCGTTGGTGACGTTGAAGGTCAGGCTCTGGTAGCCGAGGTTGTCGGAGAACACGAGCTTGATCTTCGGGTCCTTCTTCAGGTTCTCGACGTCGCTGGGCAGGAAGCGTTCTGCCATATCCAGGGCACCTGCCTGCAGATTGGCCATTTTTACGGTGTTATCGGGGATGGGCCGGTAGGTGATGCGGGCGAGCTTGATCGCGTCCTTGTTCCAGTAGCCGTCGAACCGGTCGAGCACGATGCGGTCCTGGGGCACGCGTTCGGTGAATTTGAACGGGCCGGCGCAGACCGGGTTCAGGGAGAAATCCTTGCCGGCGGCTTCGGCGGCTTTCGGCGAGACGATCATGCCGGCGCGGTCGGTAAGCTGGGCCAGGAAGGGGGCGTTGGGGGTTTTGAGGTGGATCTTGACGGCTAACGGGTCAATCACCTCGACGCTGTCCATGGCGGCGATTTCGCCGCGCCGCGTGCTGCCGGCCATGGTGAGGTGCCGCATCAGGGAGTATTTCACCGCTTCGGCGTCGACCTTGGTGCCGTCATGGAACACCACGTTCGGGCGGAGTTTGAAGGCGAGTGTGGTGGGGTTTTCCCAGGCGAACTCGGTGGCGAGTTGCGGGACGATGTTCAGCTTAGCGTCGATATCGACCAGCTTGTCGCAGAGGGCTGCGAAGACGATGCGGCCGGTGAAGGTGCGCGCGACGGTGGGGTCCATCGCGTCGGGGTCTTCGTTGATGGCCAGGCGGAGATTCTGCGCGCCGGCGGCGAACGCGGGCAGTAGCAGGGCGGCGGCCAGGGCGGCCTGGCGGAGTGTGCGGCTCATGGCGCGAGCACTAGGCCTTGCGGGCGGATCAAGCCGTCGGGGATCGGCTGGTAGCCGGAGAGTTTCGCGGTCATTCCCATAATCGTTTTCGGTGTCCAGAGATACATGATGGGTACATCCTCAAGCAAACGGCGCGCCAGTTTGCCGTAGAGGCTGCGGCGCGCGGGGATTGCGGTTTCCAGGCGGGCTTGTTCGAGCAGCGAGTCGGCTTCCGGGTTGCTGTAGCCGGAGGCGTTCAGCGGGCCTTTCGAGCGAATGCCGTTGTAGAGATTGCCGTCGGCGTCGACGCGTCCGGACCAGCCGATGAGGAAGATCTCGTAGTCGCCCTCGTCGGAGGCTTTCAGGGCGGTGACGAATTCGGTGGTGCGGAGTTTGACGTCAAAGCCGGCTTCGGCGGCCATCGATTGGATCACCTCGCCCATCTGCCGCAGCACGGGGCCATTGGGGAGCAGGAGTTCGACCTGGATGCGGCCGGTGACGCCGGCTTCGGCGAGCAGGGATTTGGCGCGGGCGAGATCGCGCGGCGGCGGGGTGACGGTGGGGTCGTAGAACGGGCTGGAGGGCGGCACCGCCTGGGCGATGGGGGTTTGCAGGCCGGCGAAGACGACCTGGTTCATCGCGTCGCGGTCGATCGAGAGCGTGAAGGCGCGGCGGATGCGGGCATCCTGCATCATTTTCGTGCGCGGGCGGGTGCCGTTGGCGATGTTGAACAGCAGGTCGGTGTAGCCGAGGCCGTCGAAGGTGACGGCTTTCAGGCGGGCATCCTTGCGTATGGTTTCGAGGTCGGAGGGTTCGAAGCGTTCGGCGATGTCGAGGCTGCCGGCCTGGAGGTTGGCGAGGCGGACGGTGTTGTCGATGATCGGGCGGAAGGTGACGCGGGACAGTTTGATGGCGCCGGCGTTCCAGTAGCCGGGGTAGCGGTCGAGCACGATGCGGTCCTGCGGGATGCGTTCGACGAATTTGAACGGGCCGTTGCAGACCGGGTGCTGTGCGAAGTCGGCGCCGGAGGTGGGGGGCACGATCATGCCGGCGCGGTCGGCGAGGAGTGAGACGAAGGGCGAGTTTGGCGCTTTCAGCACCATGCGGACGGTCAGCGGGTCGACGATCTCGACGTGGTCGAGGGCGGAGATTTCGCCGCGGCGTGTGCTGCCCTGCATGGTCAGGTGGCGTTCCATGCTGAATTTTACGGCGTTTGCGTCGAGCTTGGTGCCGTCATGGAAGGTTACGCCGGGGCGGAGGCGGATCAGCAGGGTGCGGCTGTCGGCCCATTCATGGGAGGCGGCGAGCTGGGGGATGATGTTCAGATTGGCATCGATGTCGAACAGCTTATCGCACAGGCTGGAAAACACGATGCGGCCGACCAGGGTGCGCGATTGGGTGGGGTCGAGCGCGTCGGCGTCGTCGGCCAGAGCGATGCGCAGCGCGGGCAGCGGTTGCGCCGTCGCGGCCGTCGCGAGCAGGCACAAGGCGGCGGCTGCAAGCCGTGTCCGTCGCATTGATGAAGCCCCCGTCTTGGCCCGCGACATGTCGGGCGTGTTGCAATCTGGTTAATCAGAGTGGTCCGGGTACCCGCGGCTGACAAGGGGGCGATGGGCTTCTAAGGTGCCAGGATGATTGCTTCGTCCAATGTTCGCGATATCGTACTGCTTGGGGCCGGACATGCCCATGCCGAAGTGCTGCGCCGTGTCGCGGAGATGCCGATTCCTGGCGTGAAGGTGACGCTGATCGCGCGGGAGCGGATGACGCCGTATTCCGGGATGCTGCCGGCGTTCCTGCGCGGGGAGGTGACGTTCGCTGAGACGCACCTGGACTGCGCGGCGCTGGCGCGGCGGGCGAAGGCGGATCTGGTGCT
>CAIRTN010000381.1 GCA_903881515.1 uncultured Rhodospirillales bacterium
ATTTGAAATGAATTGAATCAACTGGCTTTTGGAAGTGAATATAAAATTTATAAAATCGAAAAATATTGTTAAAAATACAAACAATTAGAATAATATTTCATAAAAAAATTTTCACTAAAATATAAAATAAAAAATTTTTCTATAAATTTTTGTTTATTTTTAATAATATTCCAATAACATTTGAATTTGATTTAAAGTTTTATCATATAAATCGATTGTTTCGCATTCATTTTTGTGGACGGCAAAATTCTTGGACCTTCAAATTTAGTAATTACTGCTGTCTTATCCAAAAGATGGTGACTTACCCGGAACGCGGGGGTATACAAAATCTCGATTCCCAAGCGGCGCGCGCTGTGCCGTTCCGCCCTGATCAAGGAAAGCCTCGAGTGAATTTCGACGGTTCGCGCATTCTGCTGGTCGATGACGAGACCTCCTTCCGAGAGGAATTCAAGGAGTTCCTTGAACTGACGCACGGCTACGTGGTCACCGCCCTGGAAAGCGCCGCTGGATTGATCTCGCAAATCGAGAACAAAGAGTTCGACTTGCTGATTCTCGACCAGCACCTC
Source organism: uncultured Rhodospirillales bacterium (assembly GCA_903881515.1). Classification (GTDB taxonomy): domain Bacteria; phylum Pseudomonadota; class Alphaproteobacteria; order Acetobacterales; family Acetobacteraceae; genus CAIRTN01. Next base: position 567 of record CAIRTN010000381.1, read on the forward strand.
GGCAAGCGTGACATCCTGCCGATGCTGGAAGATATCCGCCGGGTCTTCAAAGGGCCGGTCGTGATTCTTTCCGGAAACGTCGAGGAGGCCGACCGCGTCATGGCGCTGGAACTCGGCGTTGACGACTTCATCCTGAAAACCCAATCAACCCGCGAAATCGTTGCGCGGATCAGGGCTGCACTGCGGCGAGCCATTCGGCCGCAAGGTGCCGGCCTTGAATCGCACGCAGACGCCCCGCATTCGGCCGAGACAGCCGCCGAACTGCCCGAGGACGGCTGGAGCCTGAACCTGCGCTTGCGCGAGTTGCGCGCGCCCGATGGTACGATTGTGACCCTGACGGGCGTTGAGTTCGAATTGCTGCGCATCTTCGCCGCCCATCCCGGCGAAGTGATCTCGCGCGAGATGTTCTACACTAACGCCTTCCGCCGCCCGTTCGATCCGAAGGAGCGGGCGCTGGATAATCTGATGTCGCGCCTGCGCGCAAAATTCGCGCCCTTTTCCGGCCATCGCGAAACCATCAAGTCGATCCGCGGCAGCGGCTATGCGCTGGTCTCGCTCAACCTGCATGTGATGGCGGGCCACGACAGCGAGGGCTAGCCGGGCCAGCCCTGCCGCTTGCGACGAACGTGCCTATCGGCGTTTCCCGGAGGTATCCTGATCGGGGCGCCGGCTGAATTACAGGCGGTGGCAAATGGCAATGGCGGCTGCTTGGCGGCGGGCACGAAGTGGGCTGGGACGGTTGCGTGTCCTGCTGCTCCTGCTGCTTGCGGTGGCCGTATCGATGATCGCGCTGACCGAGTGGCGCTACCGCGAACTCGAGCGCAGCAACCAGGCACTGTTCGCGCAGCGTGCCACCGAGCGTGCGAATGCGCTGGCCTCGCATCTGAGCGACACGATTGCAGCAACACTGTTGCAGGCTGATGCCGTGCACGGTCTTGTGCGGCAATTGTCGGAAGCGCGGTTGGCGGGTGACGCTTCCGCCGAGGCTACGCTGCGGCCGTATATCGATCGCATCGGCAAGGACGAGGATCAGGACGTTGTCACCGTCTCTGCCATCGGACCGACCGGCGCTTTGCTGTGGAGCAGCCTGGACTGGAGTGCAAGCGGGGTTGATTTGGCCGACCGCGAGCATTTCAGGGTACTTGCCGATCATTCGCAGGCCGACGCGTATTTCGGCCGGCCGGTGGTTGCCCGCATCAAGAATGAATGGCTGGTGCCTTACGCGCGGGCCGTTCGTGATGCGTCCGGCCATCTGCGAATGGTCACATTGGTGTCCCTGACCCCAAGGATGATCGAACGGATTTGCCGGGACATGAACCTCGCGCCTGACGATATCGTTGCCTTGTTGCGAGACGACGACGTTGTGCTGATGCGCAACAGCATGACGCATCTCGGCGAGATAGCGACTGCGCCGTCGGAGGCGACACAATCTGGGCTGATTGTGCCGCGCCCGAGCGTGCTCGACGGCGTGGTCCGCTACCTCACCTCGCGGCGCATCCCTGGCCGGCCGCTGGTCGTTCGTGTCGGCCTGTCGCAAGCGTCGCTGGAGCGCGCGATGGCGTCTTCGCGCGAAACGTTACAGCGCAGCACTTTGCTGCTGGAAGCTGCCATCGTCGCGCTTGCCTTCGGCGCGGGCATCATCCTGGCGCTGTTGCGCCGTGCCGCGGTGAACGAGGTTAGGCTGAGCAGCCTGTCGGAGAGCGAGTCCTGGTTCCGCTCAATGATTGTCGACATGGCGAAGGGTGTCCTGGTGTTTGACGCACTTGGCGCCGGCGATAGCCGGATCAGCTTCGCCAACCATGCCGCCGAGACTATTTTCGCGCGCCCGGCCGAAGATCTGGTCGGCAGGCAGTTCGACGATCTGGTGTATCCCGATGAATGGCCAAAGCTGGCCGAACGTAAGCGGATCGCGGCCCGGGGCGGCAACCTCGCGGGTGTGGTGAACTATCGTGCCCGGCGGCCGGATGGCACGCCGTTCTGGATCGAAGCCACCAGCGTGACCTCCCGCTCGCCTGCGCAAGGCCATGTGCTGCGGACGATCACGCTGGTGCGTGACATTACCGAGACGCATGAGCGCGAAATCGCGCTTGCCGATGCACGCGCGCGGATCGACAGGATTCTGAATGTCGTGCCTGGAATCTTCTACGTCCTGTCCGCTGTTCCGGGTGAAAAGCACCGGACGAGCTTTGTTTCGGCCAGTGTGGCCAATGTTTTCGGATTCACGCCGGAGGAGGCGAGTCAGCCCGGATTCCTGTCTGAACTCGCGGAGGTTGACCTCGCGGCAGCGCGATACGCGGCGCTGCAGGAGGCCGGGCCGAACGGTATCGGTGTCGCGGACTATCCGGCCCGCCTGCGTGGACGACGGATCTGGCTGCGCGACACGCTCCGGTTGATTGAACTGCCGGATGGCCGAACCGACATCGTCGGCTTCATCGCCGACGCGACCGCGGAGCATGTGGCGGCCGAGGCCCGTCAGGCCGCCGAGGCCGCGCTGCAACGGCGCAACTGGGCGCTGTCGGCCTATTCCCGCTCGCTGTCGATCCTGGTCCGCTCCGGCCCGCTGCAGGATGTGATGAACCGCATCTGCGAGAGCGTTGCCGAGGAACCGATCTACTGCCTGGCCTGTGTGGGGCTTGCCGAACACCTGCCGGGAAAACCGGTACGCTTCGCCGCAGCCGCGGGTTCGGCGGCGGGATATGCCGAGCATCTGAGCGTCAGCTGGTCCGCCGACGATCCAACCGGTCAGGGGCCGACCGGCACGGCGATTCGCGAAGGCCGATCAACCATCATGCGCGATGTCATCGACGAACCGCGGTTCGAGCCGTGGCGCGCGCGCGCCCTGGAATACGGCATCCGTTCAAGTGTGACGGTACCTTGCCGCGCCGGTGACGCCATCATCGGGGCGCTGGTGGTCTATGGCAGGGAACCCGATGCTTTCGGCCCGGAAGAACTCGTGCTGTTCCAGCGGCTGAGCGACGAGATCGGCTTCGCCGTGCTGTTGGAAGTCGACCGCGCGCATCTGCAAGCCACCGAACAGGCACGCCGAGTGGCGGAAGAGAACATGCGTGCTGCCATGCAGCTCGGGCCGGGACTGCTTTACAAGGCGCGGTTGCTTGCCGATCGCGCCGAGGTGCTGGACGTCTACGGCGACATGGCGCGCGTGATCCATGACATCACTGACCGTGATGACCAGAGCGTCACGCTGGCGACGCTGCTGTCCGCGCCAGACCGCCTGGCCGCGATGCGCGTGCTGGAGGATGAGCAAACCTATAGCGAGGATTACGTCGTCACCCGCCAGGACAACTCGGTTCTCTGGCTGCGCAATTCCGTGCGGGTGACCGCGCGCGACGGGGCCGCGACCGATATCGTCGGCTATCTGGCGGAGGTGACGCTGGAAAAGCGCGAGGAGTTGCGCAAGCAGCAGATCACCACTCTGCTGACGCTCGGCGAGATGGCGACCGGAATGGCGCATGAGTTGAACCAGCCGCTGGCCAGCATCAGCTTCGCCGCGCAGAACGCGGCGCTGGCGTTGCAGCGCCAGCCGCTGGACCTCACGCGCGTCAGCAGCAAGCTGGAGAAGATCGTCAAGGATGCACATCGCGCCTCGCGGCTGATCGATCACATGCGGGTCTTCGCCCGCAATGAACACGCAGCGGCGCGCCCGCTGGCCTGGTGCGACATACTGGCGTCGGCGCTGGAGATTTTGCGTTCGAAGCTGGGGTCGTGCCAGGTGGTCAGCGAGCTTCCCGACGATCTGCCGCTGGTGATGGGGGGGGAGATTCCGATGGAGCAGATGCTGATCAATCTCATCGCCAACGCGGTCGACGCCTATAAAACGGCGCAGCCAGACGCGCCATGCGTCATTACGGTCACCGGCGCAGCGGAGGATGACAAGGTTCTGCTGCGTGTCAGTGATCGGGCCGGTGGCATTCCGCCGCATCTGTTGCAACGCATCTTCGAACCCTTCTTCTCGACGAAGCCGCCGGGCAAGGGCACTGGGCTCGGATTGGCGCTGGTGTTCGGCGCGGCGGTGGATCTCGGGGGCACGATCACCGCGGCCAATGCCGATGGCGGCGCTGTCTTCGAAATCCGCCTGCCGCGCGCGGTCTAGGCCGCCGGTTGCCCGCAACGGCTGGCTGCGTCAGCATCCGGCTGTGAGGGAGAGAAGCCGCCGATGGATCTGATCGTTCGCAACACGCGCCTGGCCTGCGATACACCGCCGGTCGATATCGGCGTGGCCGCGGGGCGCATCGTGGCGATCGGGCCGAACCTGCACGCCGAGGCGCGCGAGGTGTTCGACGCCGGCGGCTGCCTAGCCTGCGCCGGGCTGTGCGAGACCCATATCCACCTGGAGAAATCGCGCATCATGGCGCAATGCGCGGCCGAAGACGGCCGGGCGGCCAACGCCATGGCGCGGGTCTCGGCGGCGAAACTGGCGATGAGGCCCGAGGACATCGCCGCCCGCGCCCGCGCCACGCTGGAACGCTGCATCGAGAACGGCACCACGCGGATGCGCGCGCAGGTCGAGGTCGATGCCAAAATCGGGCTGCGCGGCTACGAGGCGGTGAAGCAACTGGCGCGCGACTATGCCTGGGCGATTGATATCGAGATCTGCGTCTTCCCGCAGGAAGGCCTGACCAACAATCCGCGCAGCGCGGCCTTGATGCGCGAGGTGCTGCGCGACGGCGTGCGCGCGGTGGGCGCCGCGCCGGATTTCGATCCGGACCCGGCGGGGCAGATCCGCATGGTGTTCGACATGGCGCGCGAATTCGATGTCGAGATCGACCTGCATCTGGACAACGGCAACACCGCCGAGCGGATGGACATCATCCAGGTCTGCGACCTCACCGAGCAATATGGCTGGGGCGAGCGGGTGGCGGTGGGCCATATGTGCAAGCTGTCGGTGTTGCCGCCCGAGGCGCTGCGCCCGCTGGCGCGGCGGATCGCGGACGCCGGCGTGGCGGTGACGGTGCTGCCGGCGACCGATCTGTTCATGATGGGCCGTGACCAGACGCATAGCGTCCGCCGCGGCGTCGCCGATGTTGCGGTACTGGCCGAATGCGGCGTGTGCTGTTCGCTGTCCACCAACAACGTGCTGAACCCGTTCACCCCGTATGGCGATGGCAGCCTGGTGCGGATGGCGAACCTGCAAGCCAACATCAACCAGCTCTCGCGCGACGAGGATCTGGCCGCGTTGTTCGCGATGCTCACCGACAATTCCGCCCGGCTGATGAACCTGCCAGACTACGGCTTGAAAATCGGCAACCCCGCCGACATCGTGATCATGGACGCCAGCAGCCCTGCACAGATCGTCGCCGAGCTGCGCCCGCCTTTGGCCGCGTTCAAGCGCGGCGTCCGCACCCTGAGCCGGCCCCGCCCGATACTGCACCCCCCGGAGACCGTATGATGAGCCTGACCCGCACGAGCCTGGAAGCGCTCGACCGCATCGACCCGCTGTCGCAGATCCGCGCGCTGTTCGAGCTTCCCGACGGCGTGATCTACATGGACGGCAACTCGCTCGGCGCACGGCCGAAGGCGGTGACCGCACGGGTGACCGAAGTCGTTGAGCGCGAATGGGGCGTGGGCCTGATCCGCAGTTGGAACGACGCGGCATGGATGGAGATGCCGGGGCGCGTCGGGGCCAAGATCGGCCGGCTGATCGGCGCCGAGGCAGACAGCGTGATGGCCGCCGATTCCACCTCGGTGAACCTGTTCAAAATGCTGGGCGTGGCGCTGTCGCTGCGGCCGGACCGCAATGTGATCGTGTCGGAGCGCGGCAATTTCCCGACCGACCTGTATATTGCCGAAGGGCTCGCTGCCCTGCTGGCCCGCGGCCATGAACTGCGCCTGGTGGAGCCCGGCGCCGTCGAACATGCCATCGACGAACGCACCGCCGTGGTGATGCTGACCCATGTGAACTACCACACCGGGGCGATGTACGACATGGCGGCGATCACCGCCCGGGCGCACGCGATGGGCGCCCTGGCACTGTGGGACCTCGCACATTCCGCCGGCGCCGTGGCGGTCGATCTCGCCGGCTGCGCGGCCGATCTGGCGGTAGGCTGTGGCTACAAGTTCCTCAACGGCGGCCCCGGCGCCCCGGCCTTCCTCTACGTCGCCCCGCGGCATCAGGCCGCCGCGCGCTACCCGCTGACCGGCTGGCTCGGCCACGCCGCGCCGTTTGCGTTCGAGACCTCGTACCGCCCGGCGCCGGGCATTCATCGCGCCATCGTCGGCACCCCGCCGGTGATCAGCCTCGCCGCGCTGGAGGTGGGGGTGGATATCGCGTTGCAGGCGCCGATGGAGGCGGTGCGGGCAAAGTCGCTGCGCCAGACTGCAGTATTCTCCGAACTGGTGGCGCAGGAATGCGCTGGTTTCGACCTGCATCAGATCACCCCGGCGGACCCGGCGCATCGCGGTAGCCAGATCAGCCTGGCGCATCCGCATGCCTATGAGATCATGCAGGCGCTGATCGCGCGCGGCCTGATCGGCGATTTCCGTGCGCCGGACGTGCTGCGCTTCGGGGTGACGCCGCTGTACCTGCGCTTCGCCGATCTGTGGGATGGGGTGCAGATCCTGAAATCCGTGTTGCAGACACAGGAATGGCGCGATCCCCGCTTCGCCGTGCGCCGCCGGGTCACGTAATCGTTGCAGTTGGTCGCGCGGCCGCGATAGCCTCGCGCGGTCCCACGCAGGAGAGTGCCATGATCGGTCGGATGACCCTCGCCGCCATGCTGTGCCTTGCCGCGGGTGCGGCGTCCGCGGATTCCATCGACGGCAACTGGTGCCAGGAGAAGGGCGCCCGCCGCTTCTCGATCTCCGGGCCCAGCATCGTCACACCAGCCGGTTCGCGCACCACGGGCGATTATACCCGGCACGCGTTCAGCTACGTTGTGCCCTCCGGCGACCCGGATGCCGGCGTCACCATCCGCATGCACCTGATGGGCGAGGAGCATGTGCAGGTGCAGGAGGGTGGTGCGGCCCCGGTGATCTGGAACCGGTGCGGCCCGTCGATCAGTTGATCATCTGCGATCTGCGCGCAGCGCCGCAATTTCGTCTGGCGATGGCGGAGCGGATCTGGCGGGCCTGGTGGCGGCACAACAATGTGCCGTTGGCGACCATTGAGTCCTGGTCGGAGGAAAATCTGACGGAAGCGCCGATCCCGTTCGCGCTGGTGGCGCATGAGAATGGGGTGTTCGCAGGTACCGCCTCGGTCATTGCCGACGACCTTGATGAGCGCCCAAACCTGACACCTTGGGTTGCCGCTGTCTGGGTCGAACCGCCATTTCGCCAGCGCGGCGTTGGCCGCCGGCTGGTCGATGATGCGGCACGGGCCTGCTTTGCGCTGGGCACGAAGCGGCTCTACCTCAACGCCCTGCCGGCACGCGAGGCGTTCTACGTGCTTGGCGGCTGGCAGCCGATCGAACGCGAGGTCGGCCCGCACGGGGTGATCGTATTCAGCCGCAACGCGCCTACCCCCGGCTGAACCGCAGCACCCGCGAGCGGTTGGTGATCAGCCGCAATTCGTCGCCGGCGATCTGCAGGCAGGCCCGCTGCTTCCACGGCCCGCCAGTGCCGTTGTTGCTGGTCAGCGCCAGATCTGGCGCGATCGGTTCGAGTTCGAGCAGCACCTGCGCCGGCCCGACCCCGATCGACAGCCGGGAGACGCCGCCTTCGGTCGCGATCGCGAACCGCGCATTATGGCGCGGCAGCACCCAAATCCCGTCCCAGGCGCCGGCCACACCACCGGGGGCGGGGCGGAAGCGGTAGGCGCGATGGCCGATCTCGCCCTCGATGCCGCCCGGCATCGGCCGCAGGCGGATTGGCATATGCGCCGAATCGGTTTCGGCCCAGCCGTCGTCGCCGCGCAGCAGGGCGGATTGTGCGCCGAGGAAGGTCACAGTACCGCCCTGGGTCTCGATCCAGGCCGGCGCATCGTCAGCGACGAACAGGCCCTCCGGCAGCATGCCCGCGGCCGGTTCCGGCAGGGAGCGGCCATGCAGCGCCGCCATCACCCGCAGCGCCAGGCCATGCGCATCGGCATCCTCGCGATTGGTGACGACGACGACGCCGGCGCCGCCCTCGGGGTCGAGCAGGAAATGGTTCTTGAACCCCGGCAACGAGCCGCCATGGCCGATCAGCACCCGATCGCCCAGCACCGTGCGCGCCAGGCCCAGCCCGTAGCCGGTCGCCCGCCCATCGGTCAGGGCGCGCAGCGCGCCGAGCCTCGCGAGCAGCCCGTCCGCCGGCGCCTGCCCGCTAAGCAGCGCCTGCGCCCATACCGCCAGATCGCGCCCACTGCCGGCGATGCCGCCCGAGGCGGAGTAATGCAGCCCGTAGCGCCCCTTCTGCCAGCCACGCGGCCCGGCCCAGTAGCCATGCGCCAGATCGGTCACCCGGTCGGTCTCGTCTTCGGGCAGGGTGATGCCCAGGCCCAAAGGCTGGAAGAACCGCTCATGCAGGGCGGCGGCGTAATCCAGCCCCTTCGCCTCCAACGCCGCCTGCACCAGCCGGTAGCCGGTGTTGGAATAGGAGATCTGGGTCCCCGGCTCGAAGTTCAGACCCTGCACCGAAGAGACGAAGCGCAGCAAAGCGTGCCGGTCGAGCGAGGCGGTGGGCGAAACACCGAGCAGCCACAGCGTCTCCATCGCGTCGGGGATGCCGCCGGTCATGTCCAGCGCGCGGCCGACGGTCACCTTGCCGGTGGCCTCGGGGAGATCCAGGTGCTGGCCCAGCGGATCGTCCAGCCCGAGCAGGCCGGTCTGCACCACCATCGCGGTGCAGAAATGCTTGGAGATCGAGGCATAGCGCACCGCGGTGTCGGCGCGGAACGGCGCCAGATTGTCCAGGCTGGCAAAGCCGCCAGCGGCCTCGGCGCGGATGTCGCTGCCGTCGAACAGCAGGATGGCGCCCCCCGGCCCGTTCTGTCTGGTCCAGCCCTGGGCGATCGCCCCCGCCTCCGCCGCCGCACGTTGCCAGCCCATGCCCGCCTCCTGCTTTCCCGCCGGTCACGCCGCCGGCGGGGGTCAATAATTCACATTGCACGGGGGAATGATCTCTGGAAAGTGCGGCAATGTCGTAGCATTCCCGGGCTGAAAGCCTGATTTCTGGCAAAGGGTGTAAAGTCATGGCCCCTCCGCTGATCGGTCGAACCGTGCGGCGCTTGCGTAAGGACAAGCGCATCGCCCAGGCCGCGCTGGCCGCTCGGCTGGGGATTTCGGCGAGCTATCTGAACCTGATCGAACACGATCAGCGCGGCGTGACCGCGGCGCTGCTGATCAAGCTGGCCGATGTGCTCGGCGTCGAGATCGGCGCGCTGTCGGGCAATACCGAACGGGCGATGGAAGCACAGCTGCGCGAGGTGTTCGCCGATCCGATGCTGGGCGCGGAAAACGTGCCGGATGCCGAGGCGGCCGCCTTGGCCGGCGGGTCGCCGGCAGCGGCGCGGGCGATCCTGGCGCTGTATCGCGCCTGGCACGTGGCGCGCGAGGATGCCGGAGGCATCGCGCTGCCCTCCGGCCGGCGCCTGCTGTTGCCGACCGAGGAGGCGCGAGATTTCTTCAACGAGCGAGCCAATCACTTTCCCGCGCTGGAACAGGTGGCCGGGGCGATCGCCGCGCGGCTGGGCGCGGCCCCCCCGTCGGAGCTCAACCACGCCATCGCCGAGCGGCTGCGCCACGCGCATGGCCTGACCGTGCGGGTCGGCCCGGCCGGCGGTAGCCTGCGGCGTTACGACCCGGCGGCGCGGCTGCTGCTGCTATCGGAGGCCTTGCCGCGGGAAAGCCGTGGCTTTCACCGGGCGTTCCAGCTCGCCCTGCTGGAGGCGCGCGAGGCGGTGGAGGATGAGATCCGCCGCGCCGAGGCCTCAACGACGGAGGCGGCGGGGCTGATCCGGATCGGCCTGCTGAACTACATCGCGGCTGCGGTGCTGATGCCCTATGCCGCCTTCGCCGCTGCCGCCGAGGCGTTGCGGCATGACCTCGATGCACTCGCCGCCCGCTTCGGCGTCAGTTTCGAACAGGTCTGCCACCGGCTTGCCAGCCTGCAACGCGGCGCCGAGCGCGGGGTGCCGTTCTTCTTCCTGCGCGTCGATCCGGCGGGCAATGTCACCAAGCGGTTCTCGGCCGCCGGATTTCCGTTCGCGCGCTATGGCGGGTCGTGCCCACGCTGGGTGGTGCATACCGCGCTGGCGGCGCCGGGGCGGACGCAGGTGCAGGTGGCGCAGTTGCCGGACGGTGCGACGTTCCTGTGCATGGCGCGTGCGGTATCGCCGCTGACCACAAGCTGGGGTGAGCCGCCGCCGACGCATGTGGTGGCGATCGGCTGCGACATCGGCCATGCCGGGC
>CAIRTN010000382.1 GCA_903881515.1 uncultured Rhodospirillales bacterium
AAGTTTTTTGCTTCTTTTTTTCAAAAAAGAAGATTCTTCCTGCCTAAAAAAAACCCGCCAGCCGGAGCGCGCGATGGACGTCATTGGCCAGTTGATCGTCAGCGGTATTGCCCAGGGCATGATCTACGGGGTCATCGCCTTCGGCTATCAGCTCACCTTCGCCACCTCCAAAACGCTGAATTTCGGCCAGGGCGAGGCGCTGCTGCTGGGCTCGCTGGTCGGCTGGTCCGTCGCCGCCGTCACCGGCTACCTGATCATGATCCCGATCGTGCTCGCCTTCGGCATGCTGCAAGGCGCCGTCGTCGAACGCCTCGGCGTACGTCAGGCGATGCGCACCAAGTCCGAGGCCGGCTGGATCATGGCGACGATCGCGCTCGGCATCATCTTCAAGAACATGGCCGAGAACATCTGGGGCCGCGACGCGCTGAAATTCCCCTCGCCGTTGCCCGAGGCGCCTCTCAGCTTCGCCGGCATCTCCGTGCTGCCGATGGAAATCGCCACCGTCGTCGGCGCACTCGCCCTGATGCTGGCCATCGAACTGTTCAACCGCCGCTCGATCTACGGCAAGGCCGTGGTCGCCACCGCCAACGACCGTGACGCCGCCGGCCTGATGGGCATCAACACCTCGCTGGTGATCACCTTCTCCTACAGCCTGTCCTCGATGGCTGCCGCCTTCGCCGGCGTGCTGATCGCGCCGAACACCTCGATCTCCAGCACCACCACCGCCGCCCTCGGCCTGAAAGCCTTCGCGGTCGCGATCATCGGCGGGCTGAATTCGGGCCTCGGCGCCATCGTCGGCGGCCTGATCCTCGGCATCACCGAGAACATGACCGGCTACTACGTCTCCACCGGCTACAAGGACGTGCCAGGCCTGGTCCTGCTGCTGCTGGTGCTGTCATTCAAGCCCGCCGGCCTGTTCGGCCGCACCGCGATCAAGAAGGTCTGAGCCGATGGCCCCCGCTCTCACCCGTCGCGCTCTCCCGCTGCTGGCGCTCATCGGCGCCATCGCCTTCCCGTTCCTGGTGCCCAGCCCCTACTACATTCACCTCGCCGCCACGATCGCGATCTTCTCCATCGTCACCCTCGGGCTCGATATCGTGTTCGGCTACACCGGCGAGGTCTCCGTCGGCCACGCCGCCCTGATCGGCATCGGCGCCTACACCGCCGGCGTGCTGTCGTTCCAGCTCGACTGGGGCCTGTTCGCCTCCATCCCCTTCGCCATCGTCATCGCCGCCGCTTTCGGTGCCCTGCTGGCTTTGCCCGCGCTCCAGGTCACCGGCCCCTACCTCGCCATGGTCACGCTGGCCTTCGGCACCATCATCTTCATCCTGATCAACGAGATGTCGTTCCTCACCAACGGGCCCATGGGCATCAAGCTCAGCCTGCCGTTGTTCTACGACTGGCGGGAATGGGGCGAGACCCTGCCGATCTTCAGCATGAACCGCATCCGCATGCTGAACGTGCAGTACTACTACTTCGTGCTGATCGGCCTGGTGCTCACCCTGCTGATCATCAACCGCCTGCTGGCCAGCCGCTTCGGCCGCGCCTTCGAAGCCCTGCGTGACAGCCCGATCGCGTCCGACTGCATGGCCGTCAGCGTCTACAAGCACAAGGTGCTCGCCTTCGTGCTCTCCGCCGGTTTCGCCGGTTTCGCCGGCGTGCTGTTCGCCTATTCCGAGCAGTACATCGCCCCCAACAACTTCAGCTTCGAGCTCTCGATCCAGTTCCTGCTCGCCGTCACCATGGGCGGCCGCAAATCCCGCGCCGGCCCCATCCTCGGCGCCGCGATCACCGTCTATCTCCCCAACCTGCTCGCCGATATCGACCTGTTCCGCATCGTCGCAGGCCTCATCGCCGTCATCGCCGTGCTGATCGGCGGCTGGTCGATGTGGCGCCGCCCGGAAGACCGCCTCCGCACCGCGATCCCCACCGTGCTCTGCATCGCCTTCTTCGTCTTCGCCGAAATGCTGGAGAAGATCACCGACTACAAGCTGACCGTCTTCGGGATGATGATCCTGTTCGTCGTCTACTACCTCCCCGACGGTATCTGGGGCTTCGTGCGTCAGGCCCTCGGCCGCCTCAACCCCGCCTTCGCCCGCACCCACGCTGTCATCGAAGCCCACGGCGACGACGCCAGCGCCTGGTCCGCCACCGCCCCCGCCGTCCAGGAAGGCCGCCCCCTGCTCGACGTGCAACAGGTGGTGATGCAGTTCGGCGGCCTGCGTGCCCTCGATCGCGTCGACCTCAAGGTGATGCCGCGCACCATTCACGGCCTGATCGGCCCGAACGGCTCCGGCAAAAGCACCATGATGAACGTGCTCACCGGCATCTACACCCCCACCTCCGGCACCATCAGCTTCGAAGGCGCCAACATCGCCGGTCACACCCCGTCCGACATCGCCAGCACCGGCATCGCCCGCACCTTCCAGAATGTGCAACTCTTCGGCGAACTGACCCTGATCGAGAACATCATGGTCGGCCTCAATCACACCTATACCGACACCGTGGCCGACATCGCCCTCGCCACCCCCCGCGCCCGCCGCGGCGAGGCCGCCGCCCGCATCCGCGCCGCCAGCCTGCTCCGCTTCGTCGGCCTCGAATCCCTGGCCAACGAGGAAGCCCGCAACCTGCCCTACGGCCGCCAGCGCCTGCTCGAGATCGCCCGCGCCCTCGCGCTCGACCCAAAACTCCTGCTGCTCGACGAACCCGCCGCCGGCCTCACCGCGCCTGACATCCGCGAGCTTATCGACATCATCCGCAAGATCCGTGACCACGGCATCACCGTCGTGCTCATCGAGCATCACATGGATGTCGTCATGGGCCTGTCCGACATCGTCACCGTGCTCGACTTCGGCCAGAAGATCGCCGAAGGCAAACCCGCCGACGTGCAGGCCGATCCGAAAGTCATCGCCGCCTATCTCGGCGGCAGCGAAGCCGAAGCGGCATAGGGGAGGCGGGCATGCTCAGCATCAAAAATCTCGTCGCCGGCTACGGCAAGGTCCAGGTCCTGCAATCCATCTCGCTCGAGGTGAAACAAGGCACCCTGGTCACCCTGATCGGCTCCAACGGCGCCGGCAAAACCACCACGCTGCGCGCCGTCTCCGGCATGATCGCCCCCCAATCCGGCACCGTGCACCTCGGCGGCGGCGACATCACCGGCCTGTCCGCCTACGAGATCACCCGCCGCGGCCTGGCCCATTCCCCCGAAGGCCGCCGCGTCTTCGGCACCCTCTCCGTCGAAGACAACCTCCGCCTCGGCGCCTTCACCCGCCTCACCGGCCAACGCGCCCGCGGCAACGTCGAACACGATATCGCCAAAATCTATACCCTGTTCCCCCGCCTCGCCGAACGCCGCACCCAGTTCGCCGGCACCCTCTCCGGCGGCGAACAACAGATGCTCGCCATGGGCCGCGCCCTGATGCTCAACCCCGAAGTCCTGCTGCTCGACGAACCCTCGATGGGCCTCGCCCCGAAACTGGTCGAGGAAGTCTTCGCCATCATCGCCACCCTGAAACGCGAAAAAGTGACGATGCTCCTCGTCGAACAATTCGCCGCCGCCGCCCTCGCCGTGGCCGACTTCGCCTACGTCATGGAAAACGGCCGCATCACCGCCGAAGGCCCCGCCGACCAACTCCGCAACGACCCCGCCGTCCGCGCGGCGTATCTAGGGGCAGCACATTAAAGGCAGGCAAGCAGTCCCTTTTTGTAAAAAAGGGACCAAAAAACTTTTATCTTTCAATAACTTACGACTCAACCGTCATCCTGAACGAAGTGAAGGATCCACTCTTTTCCATGCCGACACCAGCCTCCACCCCCCATCCCACCGACGTCGTAGGGTGGGTTAGCGAAGCGTAACCCACCACCTCCGACCGCCAAGCAAACCATCAGACCACCCAGTCACACCCCAAGCCAAGCAGGCCCTTTTTTGCAAAAGAGGGACCCAAAAAACGCAATAAAATCAGTAAAAACCGTTATTGCGAGCTCGGCGCAGCGCCTTCGCTGTCGCCCTTGCGTGGCAATCCACGCTTTTCCGTCCCGACGGCAAACGCCAAACCAAATCCAGCGAAACCAAATCCCTCACCCCCCGCCGCCCGCAAGCCGCATCGGCA
>CAIRTN010000383.1 GCA_903881515.1 uncultured Rhodospirillales bacterium
CGATAGACGTTAAGCGCCTGCCGCTCGCAATCCACCGCCCCCATGTAAACGACGCATTTCAAACCGAACATCGCCGCGACGGTGGCCGTGGCCACGCCGTGCTGGCCCGCGCCAGTCTCGGCGATGATGCGGGTCTTGCCCATGCGCCGCGCGAGCAGGATCTGGCCCATGCATGAGTTGATCTTGTGCGCGCCGGTGTGGTTCAGCTCGTCGCGCTTGAAGTAGACCTTGGCGCCGCCGAACTTCTTGGTCAGCCGCTCGGCGAACCACAACGGGCTGGGGCGGCCGACATAGTGCTTCAGGTAATAGTCGAGCTCAGTCTGAAACGTCGGGTCGGCCTTGGCGGCCTTGTACGCCGCCTCAACCTCGAGGATCAGCGGCATCAGCGTCTCCGCCACAAACCGCCCGCCGAAGCCGCCAAACCGCCCACGCTCGTCCGGACCTGTCCGCAGCGAATTGGCGCCCTTGATCTCGTTCACCCGTGTATCCCCTCACGCTTAACGACCCCGACATAGCCTAGGCGGGCGCGTTGGGGAAGGAAGGGGGAGGTAAGTGAAGGCAAGGCCAGGGCTTTGCCCTGGACCCACCAAAGGCCGAGGGCCTTTGGAAACCCATTCATAAGGATGTGCGGGGGGTGAGCGGTTGGCTCGGCGTCGGGCTTGGAGCGGCGGAGCCGTAGAAATCTTGGGGCTTCGCCGCTGCATATGCGTTGGTGTTTTTTGAGTATGGATGTGGGGTCCAGGGGACTGAGTCCCCTGGTGGGTTCAGGGCAAAGCCCTGGCCTTAACTTACTTTGCCCACGCAGGGCGCGTGGACAAGCGAGGCCGCGGGTGCCATCGTTTCCGCCAGTGCAAGCCACAGGGAGGCTGAGATGCCGCAGGACACCACGCCCGCTATTGCCCGTCGCACGTTGCTGGCAGGCAGTGCTTTGTTGGGGATGGCGAGCCCATTCCATGTCGCTCGGGCGGCGGGGCGGACGCGTTATATTACGGCGAATAATAATCCCTACGATATTCTGGACCCGCACCAGGTGTTCGATATCGGGCGGATTGCGATCCGGCTGAACATGTATGATGCGCTGGTGCGCTGGGTGGATAATCCGGCGAAGCTGGACATGTGGCTGGCGGAGAAGGTGGATATTTCCGCTGATGGCTTGGTGTACACGTTCACGCTGCACCCAAATGTGAAATTCCATGATGGTTCGGCGCTGACCGCCACGGATGTGGTGTGGTCGATGGAGCGCATTCTGGCGATCAAGAAGGGCGCCTATGGCCTGTTCTCCGATGTGGTGAAGCCGGGCAGCACCAAGGCGCTGGATGCGACGCATGTGCAGTTCACCCTGACCAAGCCGTTCGCCGTGTTCATGGCGGTGCTGTCGGAGCTTTGGGTGGTGAATTCCAAGGTGGTGAAGGCGAACGAGAAGAATGGGGATTGGGGGGCGGAGTGGCTGACCCGCAATGAGGCGGGGTCGGGCGGGTATCGGTTGAAGCGGTTCGACCCGGCGATCGGGTTCCAGGCCGAGCGGTTCCCGGGCCATTTCAAGCCGTTCGGGCCGGGGGCGATCGATGATGCGGATTTCCGCGTGTCGATGGAGACGGCGACGCGCGTGCTGGGCATGATCAAGGGCGAGTTCCAGACCACTGACGGCTATATGCCGGCGGAGCAGGTGGAGCGGATGAAGGCCAGCGGCAATGTCTGGTTCAAGGAGGCGGAGAGTATCCGCACCTTCTACTTCATCATGAACCACTCGAAGACGCCGATGAACGACGTGAACCTGCGGCGCGCCTTGTGCTGCATGTTCGATTATGACGGGTTCAACAACAACATTCTCGGCGGCACCGTGGTGCGCAATCCGGGCATCATCCCCAACCCGATGTGGGGAGCACCGAAGGATCTGAAGGGCTACAGCTACGATATCGACAAGGCGAAGTGGTATCTGAGTCAGGTGAAGGAGAAGCTGCGGCCGTTGCAGATCGGCGCGATGGCGGGCTATCCGCAGTCCGAGCAAGGCGCGCAGATGCTGCAGGCCGGCGCGGCGAAGGCGGGGCTGGAGATCAAGGTGGTCGCCGAGCCCTACACGACGATCGCCCCGAAGCTGGACGACCCCGATCGCGCGCATGACCTGGTGCCGCTGTGGCGCAGCGCGTATTTCGCCGATCCGCACAATTGGACGGGGTATCTGTTCAACAGCAAGAACTTCAAGGCGGGCAATGCCAGCTTCTACAAGAACGCGCGGGTCGATGAACTGACCGAGCAGGCACTGGTGGTCACCGACCAGGAGAAGCGGCGGCCGTTGTATGAGGAGGTTTCCCGCATCCTGGTGGACGAGGCGGCGGGCCTGTTTGTGAACAACACCAAGTTCTATGGGCCGTATGCGAAGAGCGTGAAATCGGTGCGGTTCTGCCCGATCGGCGATACGCAGGACATTCGTTGGATCGAGATGAACGCCTGATCCGATGCGGCTGATCGCGCTGGCATTGCGGCGGTGTCTGTGGATGCCGCCGACATTGCTGGGCCTGACCCTGATTGTGTTCTCGGTCTCGCACATCATTCCGGCCGACCCGGCGCGGGTGCTGGCGGGCGAGAATGCGCCGATCGAGCAGGTTGAGGCGTTGCGGCATCGCTATGGGCTCGACCTGCCATTGCCGCAGCAATTCCTGCGCTATGTCAGCGATGTCGTGCATGGCAGCCTCGGCACCAGCCTGTATACCCAGCGCCCGGTGATCGACGACCTGCTGGAGCGTCTGCCGGCGACGTTCGAGCTGGCGCTGTATGCGATCTTTCTCGCCATCCTGCTCGGGCTGCCGCTGGGGGTGGTGTCGGCGCTGAAGCGGAATTCCTGGCTGGACCACGCGGTGCGGCTGGTGACAATCACCGGGCTGGCAATGGCGGCGTTCTGGCTGGCGATCCTGTTGCAGCTGCTGTTCTCGATGGAATGGAACCTGACGCCGGTACAGGGCCGCATCGATGGCTGGGGGCCGGATCCGATCACCGGGTTCTATACCGTCGATACATTGATCCGCGGCGATTTCCCGATGTTCTTTTCCGCGCTGCGCTACCTGTTCCTGCCGATGATCACCCTGGCGATCCCGGCCACGGCGACCATCGCGCGGTTCACCCGGGCGGGCGTGCTGAACGTGATGAACAGCAATTTCGTGTTCTATCAGGCGGCGATGGGCCTGCCGCGGCGCGTGGTGATCTGGAAATACATCCTGCGCAGCGCGCTGATCGGCACCCTGACGCAGATCGGGCTGGTGTTCGGCAATCTGCTGGCCGGCGCGGTGGTGGTGGAGACGGTGTTTTCCTGGCCGGGGCTGGGGACGTTTGCCTACAACTCGATCCTGCAATCGGATTACAACGCCATCATGGGATTCACCTTGTTCACCGGATCGGTCTTCATCGGCGTCAACCTGCTGGTGGATATCGCGCAGGCGGTGCTGGACCCGCGCGGCCGATGAAAACCTTGCGCCGCCTTGCGCGTGACCGGGCGCTGCTGGCCGGGGTGGTGATCATCAGCTTGCTGGTGCTGGCGGCGATTTTCGCCACGCCGCTGGCAACGTTTCCCTCCCATGTCAGCAGTTTCGACCCCAGCCACCGTCTGGCGCCGCCGGGGGGCAGCTTCTGGCTCGGGACCGACCGGATGGGGGCGGATATTTACAGCCGGCTGCTGTTCGGGGCGCGGCTGACCATCCTGATCTCGATCAGCGCGACGGCGATCGCGGTGGCGATCGGCGTGCCGCTGGGGTTGCTGGCCGGGTATTACGATCGCTGGTTCAGCGACGCGCTGATGCGGGTGTCCGACGTTTTTCTGGCGGTGCCGCAGATCGTGCTGGCGATCGCCATCGCGCAAACCTTGGGCCCGGCGATCCAGAACGTGATCCTGGCGCTGTCGGCCACCTATTGGCCGTTCTGGGCGCGGATCGTCTATGCCGAGACGCGCAGCCTGCGCAACGAGGTGTTCATCGAGGCGGCGGTGGCGATGGGCGCCTCGCCGCTCCGGGTGATGGTGATGCATGTGCTGCCGTCGAACGCGTCGTCGATCATCGTGCGCACCACCATCGGCATGGGCGGCACGATCCTGGCCGCGGCGTCGCTGGGCTTCCTCGGGCTGGGCGCGCCGCCGCCGACGCCGGAATGGGGGCGGATGATCGCCGAAAGCCGCGAGTTCCTGCCGCAGGCCTGGTGGTATGCCACCGCGCCGGGCATTGCGATCCTGCTGGTGGTGATGGGCTTCAACCTGCTGGGCGATGGGCTGCGCGATGCCATCGACCCGCGCATCCGCCGCGGGGCCGGGCGTGGCTGATCTGCTGGCGATCGACACCCTGAGCGTCGGGTTTCAGACCGAGAACGGCATCGCCCGCGTGCTCGACAGCGTCAGCTTCGCGATGCGCCCGGGCGAGATCATGGGGCTGGTCGGCGAGTCCGGCTGCGGCAAGACGACCCTGGCCCGCGCCATCCTCGGCGTGCTGCCGGACAGCGCGGTGCTCGGCGGCGGCACGATGCGGTTTGCCGAGCACGATCTGCTGTCGGCGGCGAGCGCGCCGCTGCGCGGACGGGACATCACCTTCATTCCGCAGGACCCGTTCGGCTCGTTCAG
>CAIRTN010000384.1 GCA_903881515.1 uncultured Rhodospirillales bacterium
ACGTGCGAACCACAATCGACACCGCCAGGCTCAAGGGCGCGAACCCCTTCGACGTCATCGTCGCCACGCTGGCCTGACAATCGCCCGGCGCGCCCCAGCGCGGAAAATCACGCTTCAAAATGGGGGTGGGTAATTACCCGAAGCAGAATGTCAGCGTCACCATCAGTCCGGTCCAGCCCGGCTGCACGCGGGCGAAGGCCCAGGCCGCGAGCAGATAGACGATGGCAACCAGGCTGAGGCCGGACAGGCCAAGGCCGATCGCGGTGATGAGCCTGGCGGGCATCGGCGAGAAGCCGATCAGAACGTCGTAGGCGGTGTTGAGCAGTTGCGCGAACCGCCAGCCGGAGGCGCCGGCCCGGCGGGCCTGGCGGTCGTAAAGCACGACCGACTGGTCAAAACCGGTCCAGGCGACCAGGGCGAAGGTGACGCGGCTGTGCTCGCGGAACTGCCGCAGGCAGGCCAGCACCCTGGCATCCATCAGCAGGAAGCTGCCGGTGGTGAAGCGGGAATGGCGCGGCATGACATGGCGGCGCAGCGTGGCTTCGAGCAGGCCGGCCGCCTTGGCCCGCCAGCCGGCATCGCTGCGGGTGCGCCGCTTGCCCCAGACGATGTCGGCCCCCTCGCGCCAGGCGGCGACGAAGTCGAGCACGGTGGCCGGCGGGTCCTGCATGTCGCAGGCGAGGATGGCGACGGCGTCGAGCGCGTCGCCGCTGGCGTCGAGCGCGGCGGCCAGCGCGTAGTGGGCGCCATAGTTGCGCGATAGCCGGATGGCGGAGAAGCGCGGCTCGGCGGCGATGAGGCTGCAGAGCTTTGGCCAACTGCCATCGGTGCTGCCGTCATCGACGAACAGCACGCGGGCGTTGATGCCGGGTGCGTTCAGCAGCACTGCGGTGACCTCGGCGGCGTAGCGATCGAGGTTGTCCGCCTCGTTGAACACCGGGGTGACGACGGTGAGGCGGATCGTGCCCTGCCGGGCGGGCATCGTTTCGATCTCGGTCGGATTGCTGATCATGATATCCTTGAGCCCGTGCCTACGCGGCCGGCGATCGGCGCGGTCAATATCCCCAGACCCCGACATCACAGCCCGTCAGCGCGGCGAATGCCAGCACTTCAGCGCGGACTGCGCTTCGCAGGCGCAGCACGAGGTCTTGCGGTAAGGCGGCTGGATCGGGGTCGCCGGCGTTGATCCGGCCGGTCGTCAGCTCGGTCCAGGGCAGCGGTGGGATGCCGATGAAATCCTGCAGGTTGCGTACGAAGGGTTCGGGATGCGCGAGGACGGCTTCCAGAATATGAAACGCGATCCGGTCGCGGCCGACGGCGTTGATCCATGCCTGGGCGAAGGTGGCGTATCGGCCGCGCCGCATGTAGTCGAAGGGGCGGGCGTAGTCCTGGCTTGGCGGCAGCGGGCTGGGGCGGGTGCCTTCACGCGCCACGGCTTCGGCGAACGGCAGGGTTTCGAGGCCGTTCCGTGTCGACCATCGCCAGTTGGAATGGGCGCGGGCGACCGGCTCGCGCAGGATGAAGACAAATTGTTGATTTCCGTTGAGATCTGACCCGGGAAGGTCGGAATTTTCCACTGAGAATTGACCCATGTTTGAACCTCCCCCCACTGCGAACGGCGGGGGAACATGGAGTGATCGACATGGCG